>NZ_CP012914.1:2632500-2815000 GCF_001315015.1 Azospirillum brasilense
CCGCAACCGCTCCGCCGCCGGGCCGACCGCCCCGCCGGACGGCCTGTATTTCGTCAACGCCCGCTACTGACACTCCCAAGGCGGCGTCTGGCGTTCGTCGCCAATTGCCGATAGACTCCCAGGCGAAGCACAACCGGCCGGGTTTCCGTCGCCGTGCACCGCCGTCCGCCGCGCCTGTTCCCGCCGTTCCTTCTGCTGATTGCCGTCCTGCTGCTGACCGGCTGCGGCGTGGACGGCGATCAGGCTGCGCTGTGCGGCAAGCTGATCCCCGCCTTCGAGTCCGGACCCATCACCATCCTGGGCACGGAAGCGCTGGGCGGTGACGAGCCGGCGCTACGCCTGACCTACCGGGCGGAGACCGGGACCCACTGGATCGCCTGCCGCTTCGGCGGACGCTTCTTCGATTCGCGCCGGCACGAGCTGGTGATGGTGGCGACCGACCGCATGGGGCGGCTGCGGCCCATGCAATTCACCATGCTGCGCATCTGGGCCGGCCTGCCCGCCGCCCGCCTCGGCCTGCCGCCGGACACGGCCGGGCCGGAACGCGGGCCGCAAACGGACTGGGCGCCGCTGCTCTTCTTCCTGCAACAGCTCATCAACGCCGCCACGGTGGCCTGCGTCTACGGGCTGCTGGCGCTGGGCTACACGCTGGTCTACGGCATCCTGGGGCAGATCAACCTCGCCATGGGCGAGCTGACCATGATCGGCGCCATGCTGACCGCCATGGGCGCGGCGGCGCTGGGCATGGCCGGGCTGGGCAGCCTGCCGCTGGCGGTTCTGGGCGTCTTCGCCACGGTGATGGCCTTCACCGCCGTCCAGGGCTGGACGATGGACCGGCTGGTGTTCCGCCGCCTGCGCCGCACCCACAACCACACGCCGCTGATCGCCGCGGTGGGACTGTCCATCGCCTACCAGGAGGGAATGCGGCTTCTGCACGGCGCCCGCGACTGGTGGCCCGCCCCCTTCCTGGCCGACCGGCACGAACTGCTCAGCGACGGCGCCTTCACCGTCACCGCACTGACCTCGCAAGCCGTGATCCTGCTGATGACCGGCGGGCTCTACGCCCTGCTGTGGGCGATCATGCAGCGCACCGCCTACGGCCGCGCCCACCGCGCCTGCGCCGACGATGTGGGCGCGGCGGAGCTGGTCGGGGTGGATGTCGACCGCACCGTCGCCACCACCTTCGCGGTGGGCGGCGCGCTCGCCGCGGCGGCGGGGGCGGTGATCGCGCTTTACTATGGCGGGGTCAATTTCTACACGGGCTATCTGATCGGCTTCAAGGCGCTGGCCGCCGCGGTGGTCGGCGGCATCGGGTCGGTTCCGGGCGCCATGCTGGGCGGCGCGCTGCTGGGGTTGGTGGAGACCTTCTGGTCAGCCTATTTCGCCATCGCCTACAAGGACATCGTGGCCTTCGGCCTGCTCACCCTCTTCCTGATCTACCGCCCGGACGGTCTGATGGGCCGAAGCCGCGGGCGGGGGGACTGAAGCCCCCCACGCCGGACGCCGGTCAGCACAGAACCACCCCCATGGCCGCGGCGATGGTGCCCAGGTCGCGGTCGGTGACCGTGAACAGCCCGAAGCGGAACGGATAGCCCCAGTTCCGCACCCCGGCGGAGAAGTCCAGCCGGTCGAGCAGGGGCTGAATCGGCGTCTCCCGCCCGTCCAGCCACCGCACGTCGCGGCGGAAGGGAACGAAGCCCCCGCCCATGTCGAACGGGTAAGGGGCGCCGTCCCGCACGATCCCAACGGCGGTGAAGGACTGCAGGCGGTCCTTTCCCTGGAAGCGCTCGGTCGGCGAGTAGTAGGCGACGCGGTCCCCCGGGCGGATGCGGCGCAGCGGCACCGCCTTGCCGTGGCAGACCTGCATGAAGCCCTCCGCCCGCCCCCTCCGGACATGCTCGGCGGAGGCGACGGCGATCCAGCTGCGGCTGGCGGTGGCCGGATCCATGGCGGACCTCACGCTTCCGTCGGGGCGAAGACGCGCAGGCGATGCCCGTCCGGGTCCAGCGCGACGAAGGTGTGGCCGAAATCCATGGCGGTCGGCGGCTGGGCAATGATCAGGCCACGACGCACCCAGTCGTCGTGAAGGGTCTGCACCGCCTCGGCACCGGCCACGCGGAAGCCGATCTCGCCGCTGCCGCCGAGCGGTCCCGCGGAGGCCACCGGCTGCACCGTGTGGCGCGACCACAGCCCGAGCATGACGCCGGAGTCCAGGGCGAACATGGCGAAGGTGGGCGACGCCTCGACCGGCGGCTTGCCGGTCAGGTCGGCGTAGAAGGCGGCGCTGGCGGTCGGGCTGTCCACATAGAGAAGGATGATGTTGGCGCTGAACATGGGCTGCTTTCCTCGCTGGTCTCCGGCACGGGCGATCCCGTCCGGCGAAGACCACGCTAGGGCAATACACTGACAGTTTCTGTCAGCAGTCGTGCGCGCAGGCTCTCACCGCGCCGGGATGCCCTCGGCCTCGCGCCACTCCTTGAGCAGCGCCTGCCGCCGCCGCGGGTAGCGGGACTCCAATGCCGTCACGAAGACGATGCGGTCGGCGCGGAAATGGCGGATCGCCCCGCGCAGCTCGCACCACGCGACCATGACGCGCAGCCGGTCGAAGAAGCCGAGAGCAAAGGGCCAGACGATGCGCTCGCTGGCGGCCCCGTCGCGGTCGCGGTAGGCGATGGACAGTTTGCGCTCGCCGCGGATGGCCCGCCGGACCACGGCAAGGTCGACGCCGTCCCCGACGATCGGCTCCCCCGGCCCGACGAGCAGCGCCGAGGCGTCCATGCGGTCCCGGAGGTCCGGCGGCAGCACCGCCGCGATCTTGGCGAGCGCGTTCTGCGCCGCCGCCCCCAGCGCGCCGTCCGCCCGGTCGGCGACCCAGCGGATGCCCAGCGCGAGCGCCTCGATCTCCTCCTCCGCGAACATCAGCGGCGGCAGCAGGAAACCGGGCTGGAGGAGATAGCCGACGCCCGGCTCGCCGTCGATGCGGGCGCCCTGCGCCTGGAGGGTGGCGATGTCGCGGTAGATCGTGCGCAGGCTGACGCCGAGTTCGTCGGCGAGGGCATGCCCGCTGACCGGCCGGCGATGGCGCCGCAGGCACTGGATCAGGTCGATGAGGCGTTCGGCGCGCGACAGCGGAGGATGCCCCTAAAAACGACGAAGCGGGGACGGCTGGAAGACCATCCCCGCTCCGGGCGTCACAGCGGACCGTGAGAGAGCTTACAGACTGCGAACGTCGGTCAGGTGCCCGGTCACCGCCGCCGCGGCGGCCATGGCCGGGCTGAGCAAGTGGGTGCGCCCGCCGCGGCCCTGGCGGCCCTCGAAGTTGCGGTTGGAGGTCGAGGCGCTGCGCTCGCCCGGCGACAGGCGGTCGGCGTTCATGGCGAGGCACATGGAACAGCCCGGCTCACGCCACTCGAAACCGGCCTCGGTGAAGATCTTGTCCAGACCCTCTTCCTCCGCCTGCTCCTTGACGAGGCCCGAGCCCGGGACGACCAGGGCGCGCACGCCCTCGGCGACCTTGCGGCCCTGGGCGATCACCGCGGCGGCGCGCAGATCCTCGATGCGGCCGTTGGTGCAGGAGCCGATGAAGACGGTGTCCACCTTCACGTCGGTCAGCTTCTGGCCGGGCTCCAGGCCCATGTAGGCCAGCGAGCGCTCGACGGCGGCGCGCTTGCCGGCGTCGGCCACGTCGGCCGGGTTCGGCACGGTCGCGGTGATCGGCAGCACGTCCTCCGGGCTGGTGCCCCAGGTGACCTGCGGAACGATGTCGGCGGCGTTCAGCACGACGGTGGTGTCGTAGACCGCGCCCTCGTCCGACGGCAGGGTCTTCCAGTACTCCACCGCCTGCTCCCAGGCGCCGGCCTTCGGGGCCAGGGCGCGGCCCATCACATACGCGAAGGTCTTCTCGTCCGGGGCGATCAGGCCGGCGCGGGCGCCGCCCTCGATGGCCATGTTGCAGACGGTCATGCGGCCTTCCATCGACAGGCCGCGGATGGCGTCGCCGGCGAACTCGATGACGTGGCCGGTGCCGCCGGCGGTGCCGATCTTGCCGATGATCGCCAGCACGATATCCTTGGCGGTCACGCCCTCCGGCAGCTCGCCGTCGACGCGCACCAGCATGTTCTTGGCCGGCTTCTGCAGCAGGGTCTGGGTGGCCAGCACATGCTCCACCTCAGACGTGCCGATGCCGAAGGCCAAGGCGCCAAAGGCACCATGAGTCGCCGTGTGGCTGTCGCCGCAGACGATGGTGGCGCCGGGCAGCGTGAAGCCCTGCTCCGGACCGACGATGTGCACGATGCCCTGGCGGACGTCGTCCATCGGGAAGTAGCGGACGCCGAAATCGCGCGCGTTCTTGTCCAGCGTCTCGACCTGGATGCGGCTTTCCTCCTCGACGATGCCCTTGGAGCGGTCGGTGGTCGGCACGTTGTGGTCGGGAACGGCGAGGGTCGCTTCCGGACGGCGCACCGGACGGCCGGCAAGCCGCAGCCCCTCGAACGCCTGCGGGCTGGTCACCTCATGGACCAGATGGCGGTCGATGTAGAGGATGCAGGTGCCGTCGTCCTGACGGTGGACGACGTGGCTGTCCCAAATCTTGTCGAACAGGGTGCGCGGCTTGGACATAGCAACTCTCTCTCGCGGCAATTCTCTCTCGCAAACCACAGACCGGACGAACGAAGCGTGCGGTAAGAGGGCCGCACAATAGCCGTCTCTTTCAACCAGGACAAGGCCGAGCCTGTGGAAAACACTCCCCATCCCGCAGCGAAAAATCGCAGCCTCCCCGCCCAGCCCATCGGCTGGCGGGGAAGGCGCTCCTTATGGTAGCGTCCGGCCACCGATCTCCATTGCCCCATTCGATGAAGGGTCATCCCGTGACGGACCCCACTGTCCGCTGTGAACGCTGCGACCGGCCTTATCCCGCCGAGCTTCCCGGCTGCCCGAACTGCCGGCGCATCCGCCAGACCAACATCGCCATCGCCACCACCATGATCCTTCTGGTGCTGTTCGCCATCGGCGGCTGGTTCGGCATCCAGGTCTTCACCGGCTTCTCCACCGGCGGCACGCCGTAACGCCGGCCCCTCGCGGGGCTGCCGCACCGGGAACGCAGACCTCCCGCCCCCACCCGCGCCGTAGGATGCGGCAAAATTCAGGGTTGGGAGGACTCATGGCGGATCAGGCCATGCCACGCGCCACGGCCGGCCAGGGACCCGTGGGCGGTCCGGGCACCGTGGTCTACGCGCAGCTCGCGGGAATCGTGCTGTTCTGGGGGGCCAACTGGCCCCTGATGAAGCTGGCCCTGTCCGACATCGGGCCGCTGACCTTCTGTTTTCTGCGCTTCGCCGGGGCGGCGGCGGTGCTGGCCCTGCTGTCGCGGGTGCTGCGCTTTCCCCTTCTGCCGCCGCCGGGGGAGCGTTGGCCGCTGGCCCTGGTCGGGCTGCTCCAGATCGCCGGCATGCTGGACCTCAGCTCCATCGCGCTGCGGGTGGTGCCGCCGGGACGGGCCGCGGTGCTCGCCTACACCATGCAGATGTGGGCGCTGCCGCTGGGCGTGCTGCTGGCTGGGGAGCGCTTCACGCGCGGGCGGGTGATCGGTGCGCTGCTGACCTTCGCCGGCGTCCTCGTCTTCTTCAACCCGGCGCTGATGGACTGGAGCGATCCGGCGGTGCTGCTCGGCAACGGGCTGCTGCTCGCCTGCGCGCTGAGCTGGGCGCTCGGCGCCACCCTCTACCGCCGCCGGCGCGGCGGCTGGCGCACACCCTTCTGGACCCAGACCTTCTGGCAGATCGCCGTCAGCGCCGTGGCGACCGCGCCGCTGGCCCTGGCGGCGGAGCACGCCCGGCCGATCCACTGGACGCCCGCGCTGGGCACCGTCCTGGCCTTCAACTGGGTGATCGCGACGGGCCTGTGCTTCTGGTGGTGGGCGAAGTCGCTGACCGCCATGCCGGCCGCACAGGCCGGACAGATCATCTGCCTCGTCCCCGTCACCGCCCTGCTGCTGAGCGCGGTCTTCATGGGCGAGCCGCTGACCGTCGGCGTGATGGTCGCGGTGGCGCTGATCGGCGCGGGGATCCTGACGACGATGCGGGCGCGGTAGGAGAGGTGATCGGGGAGTGGCTGGTGTGGGCCCCCCACCCAACCCTCCCCCGCTCTCGGCGGACCAAAGGTCCGCCTGCCGCGTCAGCGCAAGCTTCGCTTGCGCGAGAGCTTCGCAGGGGAGGGCTTTTTTCTTCCCCAACGCCAAACACCCGCCCGGATCGCTCCGGGCGGGTGCTGGTATAGGCGTACCGAACGAAAGGGCGCCGGATTACTCCGCGGCGGCCTTCGTGTTGTTCATGCCGCGGCCGGTCGTGCGCTCGGCGATACGGGCCGACTTGCCGCGACGGTCGCGCAGATAGTACAGCTTGGCGCGGCGGACGGCGCCCTTGCGGACCAGCTCGATCGACTCCAGACGCGGGGAGTAGAGCGGGAACACGCGCTCCACACCCTCGCCGTAGCTGATCTTGCGGACGGTGAAGGACGAGTTCACGCCGGCGTTCCGGCGGGCGATCACGACGCCCTCGTAAGCCTGGACACGCTCGCGCGTGCCCTCGACCACCTTCACGTTCACGCGGACGGTGTCGCCCGGCGAGAACACAGGAATGGTCTTGCCGCCGAGGGCCTTCTCGATCTGCTCCTGCTCGAGCTGCTGCAACAGGTTCATGACACTACCCCTTTCCATCGGTGCGCCTCGCGGCGGACCGTCACTCTGGTTTCGGGCCGCGCCGGCGACCCCGTTTCCCAATCTGACCCTCGGCCTTGCGCCCCGCCTCGTAGCGGTCCCACAGGTCCGGTCGCCGGGCCTGGGTGATCCGCTCCGCCTCGGCGAGCCGCCAGGCGCGAACCTTCTCGTGGTGGCCGGACAACAGAATGTCCGGGACCGACCGTTCCACACCCTGCCCGTCGGTCCAGACCGCGGGCCGGGTGTAGTGGGGGTATTCGAGCAACCCCCGTTCGAAACTTTCCTCGCCCGCCGTCTCCACATTGCCCATGACGCCGGGGAGCAAGCGCACCACGGCGTCGATCAGGCACAGGGCGGCGGTCTCGCCGCCGGACAGCACGAAATCCCCGAGGCTGACCTCCTCAAGGCCGTGCGCGTCCAGCACCCGCTCATCCACCCCTTCGTACCGGCCGCAGAGCAGGGTGACCACCGGGGTGGCCGCCAGCTCCTTGACCAGCTCCTGGTCGAGCACCCGTCCGCGAGGCGACAGGTAGATCGCCCGTCCGCGTCTAGGAGTGCCCGGAGGACCCGCCGTCGCGGTCAGAGCCGCGTCCAGCACGTCGGGCCGCATGACCATGCCGGCCCCTCCGCCGAAGGGGGTGTCGTCGACGGAGCGGTGTTTATCGCGCGCGAACGAGCGAATGTCCACTGATTCCAACGCCCAGACTCCATTTTCCAGCGCCTTTCCCGCGAGGCTGAGCCCCAGCGGACCCGGAAACATCTCCGGGAACAGCGTCAGAACCTTGGCCGTCCAGACAAGAGAACCGGAAGCGCCGTGATTCACGGGCGGGTTCCCTTGTCTTGAACGTCGTCTTGAGCGTCTTCAGCGCCATCCGCGCCCTCCGGCGCGTCCGCTCCGTCCTTTTCCGCCTCGCCTTCGCGCGCTTCGATGACCGCGGGAAGATCGACCACGACGCGGCCTCCCTTCACATCGACCACCGGAACGCAGGCGCGGGTGAAGGGCAGCATCTCCAGCGGCCCCGATTCCGTGCGGATCTCCAGCACGTCGCCGGCTCCGAAGTCGTACAGCGCCTTCACCGTGCCCCAGACGGTGCCGTCGGCGAGTTCCGCACGCAGGCCGATCAGGTCGGCGTGGTAGAACTCGTCCTCGTCCTCCGTCTCGGGCAGGGCGGAACGGTCCACATAGAGCCGGACGCCGGTCAGTTCCTGCGCCTGTTCGCGCGTGGCGATGCCATCGACGCGGACCAGGAACAGGTCCTTCATGGTGCCCTGAAGCGTCAGCGCGAAGCGCCGGGCGCCCCGCTCGTCCGAGAGGGGGCCGTAGGACGCCACGGACGCCGCATCCTCGGTGAAGCTTTTCACCTTCACGAGGCCGCGGACGCCGTGCGCCCCGGCGAATTGGCCGACGCAGACTTTTGTGGACATGGCTTGAGCGTGTGCGTTGCGGGGCGTCGCTTGCCCCTCCCTACCCCTCCCCCGCTTCGCAGGGGAGGGAATGGGGAAGGCCGACGCCGATCCCTATCAGCCCTCGGCGGCGGCCTTGGCGGCGGCCTCGGCCTTCAGACGCTCCTGCGCCTTGGCCTTCGGGGCGGACTTCTTCGGGGTCTCGCGGATTTCCGGCTTGGCAATCAGGCCGGCGTTCGCCAGGAACAGGGCGACGCGGTCCGTCGGCTGGCCGCCGACCGACAGCCAATGCTTGGCGCGCTCGGCGTCCAGGACGATGCGCTGCTCATGCTCGCGCGGCAGCATCGGGTTGTAGGTGCCGATCTTCTCGATGAAGCGGCCGTCGCGCGGGCTGCGGGCGTCGGCAACGACGATCGAGTAGAACGGGCGCTTCTTGGCGCCGCCACGGGCGAGACGGATCTTCAGGGACATGGGACAGTCGCTTCCTTGGTGTAGTCGCTTGACAGACGGTTGAACGTGATCGCGCTCATCGCGCGGTGCGGTCGCCGGGGATCAGTTCGGTCCCCGGAAATTCTTCGGCAGGAGGCTCTGCAGCCCGTGGCGCATCAGCCCCTTCTGCCCCAGCTTCTGCACCTGCTTCATCATACCGCGCATGGTGTCGTACTGCTTGAGCAGCTTGTTCACCTCCTGCACGCTGGTGCCGGAGCCGGCGGCGATGCGCTTGCGGCGCGACGCCTTGATGAGCTCGGGGTGCTTGCGCTCCTTCTTCGTCATCGAGGAGATGATCGCCTCCTGGCGCTTGATCACCCCGTCGTCGATGTTCGCGTCCTTGAGCTGGTTCTTGATCTTGCCGATGCCCGGCAGCATGCCCATCAGGCCGGACATGCCGCCCATCTTGCGCAGCTGCTTGAGCTGGGAGGCCATGTCGTCGAGGTCGAAGCCCTGGCCCTTCTCCATCTTGCGGGCGAGCTTCTCGGCCTCTTCCTTGTCGATGCTCTCGGCGGCCTTCTCGACCAGCGACACCACGTCGCCCATGCCGAGGATGCGGCCGGCGATGCGGTCGGGGTGGAAGGCCTCCAGGGCGTCGATCTTCTCGCCCATGCCCAGCAGCTTGATCGGCTTGCCGGTGATCTGGCGCATCGACAGGGCGGCGCCGCCGCGGGCATCGCCGTCCACGCGGGTCAGCAGGATGCCGGTGATGCCGACCTTGTCGTTGAAGTTGGTGGCGACCGTCACCGCGTCCTGGCCGGTCATGGCGTCGGCGACCAGCAGCGTTTCCGCCGGCTTGGTCGCGTCGCGCACGGCCGCGACCTCGGCCATCAGCTCCTCGTCGATGGACAGGCGGCCGGCGGTGTCGAGCATGACCACGTCGTAGCCTTCGCGCCGGCCGGTCTCGATGGCGCGGCGGGCGATGGCGACGGGGTCCTGGCCAGGAACGATCGGCAGCGTGGCGACGCCGGTCTGCTCGCCCAGCACCTTCAGCTGCTCCTGGGCCGCCGGACGGCGCACGTCCAGCGAGGCCATCAGGACCTTCTTGCGGTCCCGGTTCTTCAGGCGCAGCGCGATCTTGGCGGTGCTGGTGGTCTTGCCCGAGCCCTGCAGGCCGACCATCAGGATCGGCACGGGGGCGGCGGCGTTGAGGTTGATCTCCTCGCCCTGCCCCAGCATCTCCACGAGGTTGTCGTGGACGATCTTGATGACCTGCTGGCCGGGGGTGATCGAGCGCAGGACCTCCTGGCCGATCGCGCGTTCCTTGACCTGGTTGACAAACTGCTTGACCACCGGCAGGGCGACGTCGGCCTCCAGCAGCGCCACGCGCACCTCGCGCAGCGCGGCGTTGACATCCTCCTCGCTCAGCGCGCCGCGGCGGCGCAGCTTGTCGAAGATGTCGCCCAGGCGTCCGGTCAGGCCATCGAACATGGGTCAGCGGTCCTCAGTTTCGGTCTCCATCCGCTCGAACGCGATCGGCTCAAGCACAAACGAGCCAGTGCGCGAAACTCGCGGACTGGCGGAGGTCCCCGGCACACAGGCCGATGGTACCCGGTCGATGGCTCGACGGATGCAGGTCGGCGGACCATACGCATCGCGGGGGGCGGAGTCAACAACCCAACGACCACGCCCCGCTGGACCCTCTTGCGCAACGCCCCGCGAAGGGTCACTATTTCCTTAAACAACCAAGGGCTTTGCGGCCCGGGAACAGCGCCCGCGATGGAACGCATTCGAGGCGTACTTGAATAAAGCGTTACCGATTGTTAACTTTTTCTTCGCGGCTCCCCTTTAGAGTGTGCCGCGACTCCAACCCGGGATTTCCCTGATGCCCCCCGCGCAAGGCTTCGGAACGAACACGCCGCGCACGAAGCTGACGCAGAGTCAGCTGAACACGATCCTGCTCCGCCATCAGGCTTTCCGGAAAAGCCAGCCGGGCGGTGTGCGCGCGAACCTGAAGATGCGCGACCTGTCGCATCTGGACCTGTCCGGCATCGACCTGTCCGACGCCGACCTGTCCGGGGCGAAGCTGTTCAGCGCCCGGCTGACCCGGGCCAACCTGACCAACGCGAACCTCTACGCCGCCGACCTGCGGCTGGCGAACCTGGAGAAGGCTGACCTGCGCCGCGCCGACCTGCGCGGCGCCTGCCTGCGCGGCGCCGTGCTGTCGGAAGCCATGCTGGTCGAGGTGGACCTGCGCGACGGCACGCTGCTGCATTACACCCCGTCGGGCGAGATGATGCCGCACAACTTCGAGGATTCGGTCCTGACCTCGGAGCTGACGGCGGCGGTCATCCGTGGCGCCGACCTGTCGCGGGCCAAGGTGGCGAACGCCTTCGTGATGCAGACCGACCTGACCGACGCGATCCTGCGCGGCACCAAGTTCATGCGCGCAAACCTGACCAACTCCAACCTGACGGGCTGCGACCTGACCGACGCCGACCTGTCGGAGGCCAACCTGTCCGGCGCCCGGCTGTCCGGCGCGGTGATGACCAACTGCGCCATCGGACGCGCCAACTTCACCAACGCCAACCTGATCGGCGCCATCCTGGACGCGGCCCAACTCCGCTCGCCCAACCTGTCCGCCGCGGTGATGGCGAAGGTTCTGGAGAATCCGGACGACGATCTGCGCAACATCCTGACCCTGCACCTCTCCTGGATCGACAGCGGCGGCAAGGACGGCAAGCGCGCCGACCTCTCCTCGCTCGACCTGTCGGGGCGCAAGCTGGACGGCATCAACCTGTCGGCCGGCATCCTGCAATGCGTCACGCTGCGCGGCGCCTCGATGATGGGCACCTCGCTCGCCATCGCCGACCTGTCGCTGTCGGACCTGCGCAAGGTGAACTTCACCAAGGCCGACCTGCGCGGCGTCAACTTCGAGCGGGCGACCCTGACCGGCGCCAACCTGACCGAGGCGCAGCTTGGCCCCGTGCACATCCAGGGATCGAGCAGCCATGTCTGGCGGGCCAACCTGCAGCGCGCCCGCATGGGCATGGCCATTCTGAAGGACGCCGACCTGCGCAAGGTCAACCTGTCCGGCGCCAACCTCGCCGGGGCGGACCTGCGCGGCGCCAACCTGAGCGAGGCCGACCTGACCGGCACGGATCTGACCGGCGCGGACCTCGACGGGACGGTTCTGGACGGCACCAGCCTGACCGACGCCATCGGGATCGAGGAGATGACCGGGACCTGATCCTTTCCCGGATTCAGGGCCGCCGCTGCGTCCAGGGGCCGGAGCGGTAGGCCGTGCGCACGTGGTTGATCAGCAGGTTGCGCGCGTCGATCAGTTGGGCCATGCGGTCGCGACAGGCAACCACGCCAGTGTCGGGGTGATAGACCGGGGCCAACTCGCGGAAGCGCTTCACCACCCGGTCCTCGTCGAAGCACCATTCGTTGACGAAGCCGAACATCTGCGCGGCGTCGCGCACCTGGGTCAGCTTGCCGTCCAGCGGGCGGAAGGACACCCGCTCCAGCGCGTGGGCCAGCGCCTTGTTGCGGTAGGTCAGCGTTTCCACCGCGCCCTCCAGCCGCCCGGCCTCCTCGGCGGGCATCAGCCGGCAACCCGGTTCGGCCAGCGCCAGCGCCGCCGCCAGAGCCCGGCGGATCGCCGCGTCGCTGTGACCGGAGGGCAGCCTCAGGTCCAGCACCGCCTGCTCCGCATCATCTTGCGGCGCCCCCGGGTCGGGCGTCCGGTCGGGCGCCAGCAGCAGCGCGGCGGCGGTGAGCGCGGACAGGTCGGTTCCGCGCTTGGCGGCCAGACGGACCGCCGCCGCTGCGAAAGCCGGGGTACAGGAAACCCGGTAGGGGATGGCGGGCGGAACGCCGACGCTCCTGGCCGACGGGAAGAACCCGGCGTCCGCTTCGGTCAGCGCGGCGAAGGGATAGCCATCCGGAGCGGTCATGAAGGGCACCAACGCGTCGTGCGTGTGGCGCGACTCTAACGCAATCTCCGGATTCCGCGCAACGGCCCACCCCGTCGCAGGAGGTGTAACGCGGAACGCGTCATCCCCCGCCTGTCCGCGCTAGCACAGCCGCGCTCATCCGGCCGGTCAGCGGTGCATCAGCGCCGGCTTGGCGGGCAGCTTCTGCAGCATGTCCTCGATGTAGGCCTCGTCGCTCTTGCCCGACATGGCGGCGAAGCCCTTCAGCATCTGGCTGCCGAAACTGAAGACGCCGGTCAGGTCGATCTTCCAGGCCCCGCCCTCGCGCACGAAGTCGGCGGGAACCAGCGCCGGGCGGTTGTCGACCATCAGCAGGGCGGAGGCGCGGTCGCCGCGCACCCGCACCGGGCCGAGCCCGCTGCTGCCGATGACGTTGGGCCCGAGCCAGCCGTTCTTCATGCCGTGGTCGGCCAGCTCGCCCAGCGACATGCGGCGCAGGTCGGCCGGGCTGACGTAGCGGCGCAGGCCCATGGCGGCGAACTTCTCCGCCGGCTCCAGCTTGGCGAGGCCGGCGTCGTTGCCGCTGCGGGCGACGCCGCGCACCTGCTCCAGCTTGTCGACCGACGCGCGGGACAGCAGCGGAACGACCGACGCGCCGCGTTTCTGCGCCAGGGCGGAGCGGGCGCTTTCGAAGACCGCCGTGACCTCCCGCTCCTCCGGGGAGGCGGGCGGCGGGGCGGCAGCAGCGGGAAGAGAAAGACCGAGGAACAACAGCAGCAGGGCCAGGGCGCGCATGAAAGGGTCCGTGTGGTGGCGCGGCGTCAGACTTTCTCCTCAACTCCGAAGAAGGCGAGCTGCCAGCGCATCTCGTCGTCGGACATCGGGTAAAGGACGCCTTCCTTTGCCATAAGCGCGGTTTTTGGCGGAATCTGGGCGATGCGCAATTGCACCTGCCGGGCGAAGCGCATCGACAGGCCGCAGCGCCACACCAGCGAGGTGACGGCGCGCGGGGCGTGGGTGCCGATGATGCGGTCGATGATCGGCATGGGAAGCTGCGCCAGTTCGCCCAGCCCGGCCAGGACGAAGGCGCGGTCGCCCTCCGCCAGCGCGCCTTCCAGCAGCTTCTCCGTCAGCTTGCCTTCCTTGTTCAGCCGGGCCGCCTTGTCGGACGGGCGTTCGGCCGCCTTGTCCTTGTCGCCCGGCAGATGGCCAAGCTCCTCCTCCCCGAAATCGACGAGGCCGCGGGCCACGCCGGCTCCACCACCGCCGTTGCCCCCGGCCCCGCGGTTGACGCGCGCCCGCACGCCCTCGGCCAGGGCGCGGGCGGCGGCGGGGTCGAGGTCGGTGCGCTCCCGCAGGACCTTCAGCAGGTTGTCGGCGACGAAGCTTGCCAGACGCGCCACGGCGCGGGCCGGCAGGCGCGGCCGGCGCACCAGCGGGGCGTGCCAGGGCTCGTGCTGCGGCGCCTGATCGAGGATGCGGTCCAGCGTCTCCTCGCGGATCTGGGCCGAGGGGTTGGCGAGCAGAGCGGTCATCGCCGCCTCGTCGTCGGACCGCGCGATGGCGTCGGCGACGGAAGCCGAGATCTGCTTGCGTCCGGCGATGGCCGAGAGGGCGCCGGCCACCGGCCCGCGCATGATGATGTCCGACAGATCCTCGTCGGTCAGGATCGGCGAGAATTGCAGGACCGGGGCGCAGACCGACAGTTCCACATCGCGGGCCAGCGTGTTGATGACGCCGTGCGGCGCGCCGGGCAGCTCCTTCAGCGCTTCCGACAGGATGCCGCGCACCTCCGTCGCTTGGTCGCGGGCCAGCGCCTCCAGGCACTCCAGCGTCAACCGCTCGATCTGCGACGCCTGGTCGGCGGACAGGTCGGGCAGCAGCCGGGCGACCTTCTGGGCCAGGGCACCGCGCACCGCGACCTCCCGGTCCTTGGCCAGCATCAGGTCGGCCTGCCGCGGCGTTCCGGCGTTGGTGGCGATGGCCTGACGGACCTCCGTCACCGCGTCGGCGGCCAGGAAGTAGAGGAGTTCCGGGCGGGTCTCGGGCGACGCGGCGACGCGGCGGCGCACCGCCGGGTCGGCGCTGCGCGCCATCTGCTTGGCGGCCTCGTAGTCGGCGGGATCGAGAAGCTGGGGATCGTCGCAGGCGGTCATGGGGACGCCTCCGCCGCCACGGCGGTGTCCATGGGGACCGGGGCGACGGCGTAATGGCCCTTCCCGCGCTTCTTGGCGTCGTACATCGCCGAGTCGGCGCGGTCGGTCAGTTCCTGCAGGGTCTCGCTTCCCACCTGGTGGACGGCAATGCCGATGGACAGCCCCAGCGGCTTGTCCGGCCCGGCGGAGAGGTGGCGCAGCGCGGCCATGCCGGCCAGCAGCCGTTCGGCCACCGCCACCGCCTGCGCCTCGTCGGTGCGGCCCAGCCACAGGACGAACTCGTCGCCGCCCAACCGCCCCGGCAGGTCGCCGGGCCGGACGCCGTTGGTCAGCAACCCGCCGATGGCCATCAGCACGGCATCGCCCTGCTGGTGACCGTGCAGGTCGTTCACCGCCTTGAAGTTGTCGAGGTCCACATAGAGCAGCGCGGACGGCCCGCTGTCCGAACGGCCGAGCACCTCCTCCAGCCGCTCGAAGAAAGTGCGGCGGTTGAACAGGCCGGTCAGCCCGTCGCGCTCCGACAGACGGCGCAGCCGCTCCTGATAGGCCAGATGCGCGTGGGCGATGCCGATGTGGTCGGCCACGCCGGACAGCAGCATCCGATCCTCCTCGTCCCAGGGATCGGAATCGTCACCACGCCAGACCACCACCGCACCGTTGACGGCCTGACGGTGCTCCGTCCGGGCGGCCAGCAGCCGGTTCGCCCCCAGGGTCAGCTCCTGCGCGTCCTCGCCGGCGGCGATCTCCTCCAGAACCGGCCGCGACAGGTCGGACAGCAACTCCTCCGGGATCTCCGCGGCGAAATCGGCGGCGGGACGCAGGGTGCCCGTTTCCGTCGCGCGGTAGATGCGGCAGCCGTCGGCGCCCAGCGCGCGGGCGGTCTCCACCGCGGCGACGCGCAGCGCCTGCTGGGCGTCGAGCTGGTCGCGCAGCGTGTGGACGATGTGGGCGAGCATCTTTTCGCGGTTGCGCACCCGCGCCAGCTCGGCGGAGCGCAGCACCTGCTCCGTCGTTTCCCGGCAGACGCCGCGCGCCCCAACCCAGTCACCCTGCGGCCCGAACAGCGGCACCGCCGACACGACGAAGCAGGCGGGCAGGTCGTCCACCCGCTTCAGCCACAACTCCGCCTGATCGACGGGACGGCGGCTGTCGAACGGCAACGGCAGGTCGCCCCACTCGGTCACCGCCAGATCCTTGGGGTTGCGACCAATCAACGCATCGGGGGTGTAACCCAGCGCGCCCTTGGGCGTGACGAAGACGAATCGCCCGTCGCTGCCTGTTTCCCAGGCAAAATCGCTCGAAACCTCGACCAGATCCTTGTAGCGGCGGCGCGACTCGATCAGCGTCTGGCGGAGCTGCCGCTCCAGCGTGGCGTCGCGTCCGAGCAGCAGGATGTCCCCATCGGGCAGCGGCGTGGCCGCCCATTCGACGATCATCACGCCGCGCGGCAACTCCACCGGAAGGGAGCGCAGGCCCGGCGCCACGCTGCAGGTCGCCAGCCAGCCCTGGATGTCCGCCAGCCAGCGCCCGCCGGCAGACAGCAACTCGTCCGCGGCGGCGTTCGCGGCGGCAACCGCGTGAGCGGAATCCAACCGGATCGCCGGACCGGGGAAGGCGGCCAGAAGCGTGGAGGTCGGAAGGGGGCCGGGCGGATTGACCGGCGGAACGTCGGATGTTGGGTCTGCGGACACGGTGCGAACCTGAGACTGCGCGGCGCGGAGTATACCGGAAAAATGCGCAACCATCCTGAATCTTTCTTCAGGCGGTCCGGGTAGCTGCCATACGCAACCTCCCATTGAGCCCGCCACCGCGCGCGAACGGAATCGGGCCGTGCGGCGAAGCGGCTTGCGGGCGGGCCGGCGAACCCCCATTGTTCAGGCCATGATGGCTTCCCTTCGCGACACCGGGGTCTGGATCTTCGACCTCGACAACACCCTCTATCCCGCCTCCTGCAACCTGTTCGCCCAGGTGGACCGGCGCATCGGCGATTTCATCGCCGGGCATTTCGGCATCACCTACGAGGAGGCGCGCGTCATGCAGAAGCGCTTCTTCCGGGAGCACGGGACGACGCTGCGCGGCCTGATGGTGGAGCACGACGTCGATCCGGTGCCCTTCCTGGATTACGTCCACGACATCGACGTCAGCCCGGTGGCCCCCTGCCCCGGCATGGCGGACGCGCTGAACCGGCTGCCGGGGCGCAAGATCATCTACACCAACGGCTCCGTCCGCCACGCCGAGAACGTGACGCGGCAGCTGGGCATCGACGGCTGCTTCGAGGCGACCTTCGGCATCGTCGAGGCCGGCTATGTGCCCAAGCCCGACCCGCGCCCCTACGACATCCTGGTGGATCACTACGACATCGACCCCGCCCGCGCCTGCATGGTGGAGGACATCGCCCGCAACCTCGTCCCCGCCCACGCCCTGGGCATGACGACGGTCTGGGTGCGCAGCGAGGCCGACTGGTCCCGCCCCGACGAGGGTGGAGTCGGCACCGGCAGCCACATCGACCACACCGTGGACGACCTGCCAGCCTGGCTGGAGGAGATCGCGGGCTGAGCGGCGGCCGCAAGGCCCCTCCTCCACCCAGTGGAAACCCTTTAAGGACAAGGCAACGTTGACAAGGCAACGTTGACAAGGCGGCGCGGCCCGGCCCATGTTCCGAACCCTCGAACAGACAGCCCAGCGAATGCCGCCATGAGCCACGCCAGCCTCGAATCCGCCGTCAACGCCGCGTGGGAAACCCGCGACACCCTGAACGCTTCGACCAAGGGCGCCGTCCGCGACGCCGTGGAGGAGGCCCTGTCCGGCCTCGACTCCGGCGACCTGCGCGTCGCGCAGAAGACGGACGCCGGCTGGGTCGTGAACCAGTGGCTGAAGAAGGCGGTCCTGCTGTCCTTCCGCCTGAACGCCAACGAGACGATCCCCGGCGCGCCGGGCGGCGCCTCCTGGTACGACAAGGTGCCGCCGAAGTTCGAAGGCTGGTCCGAGGCGCAGTTCCAGGCCGCCGGCTTCCGCGCCGTTCCGGGTGCGGTCGTCCGCCGCTCCGCCTACGTCGCGCCGAACGTCATCCTGATGCCCAGCTTCGTCAACGTCGGCGCCTATGTCGACAGCGGCACCATGGTGGACACCTGGGTCACCGTCGGTTCCTGCGCGCAGATCGGCAAGAACGTCCACCTGTCGGGCGGCGTCGGCATCGGCGGCGTGCTTGAGCCGCTCCAGGCCAACCCGGTCATCATCGAGGACGATTGCTTCGTCGGCGCCCGCTCCGAGGTGGTCGAGGGCGTGATCGTCGAGCGCGGCGCCGTACTCTCCATGGGCGTCTTCATCAGCGCCTCGACCAAGATCATCGACCGCAACACCGGCGAGGTCTTCGTCGGCCGCGTCCCGGCCTACTCCGTCGTGGTGCCGGGCACCCTGCCGGGCAAGCCGCTGCCCGACGGCACGCCGGGTCCGGGCCTCTATTGCGCCGTGATCGTGAAGCGCGTGGACGAGCAGACCCGCGCCAAGACCTCCATCAACGACCTGCTGCGCGACTGACGCCGGGGAAAACGCCACGATGAGCACCGCCGCCGCCGCTCCCTCCTTCGACCCCTGCGATCCCGTCGCGGTGGCGCAGGCCCTGATCCGCTGCCCCAGCGTGACGCCCGAGGACGGCGGCGCTCTGGGCGTTCTGGAGGCGGCGCTGGCGCCGCTGGGCTTCGTCTGCCACCGCCTGCGGTTCGAGGAGGAGGGCACGGCGCCGGTGGACAACCTCTACGCCCGTCTGGGCACGGAGGGGCCGAACTTCTGCTTCGCCGGGCACACCGACGTGGTGCCCCCCGGCGAGCTGAAGGGTTGGTCCATCGATCCCTTCGCCGCGGAGATCCACAACGGCCGCCTCTACGGCCGGGGTGCGGTGGACATGAAGGGGGCGATCGCCGCCTTCGTCGCCGCCGCGGCCCGCCACATTAAGGAAGGCGGCGCGCCCAAGGGCTCGATCAGCCTGCTGATCACCGGGGACGAGGAAGGGGTCGCCATCAACGGCACCCGCAAGGTGCTGGACTGGATGCAGGCCAAGGGTGAAAAACTCGATGCCTGCGTGGTCGGGGAGCCGACCAACCCCAAGGCGCTGGGCGACATGATCAAGATCGGGCGGCGCGGCAGCATGACCGCCTTCCTGACCGTCCACGGCGCGCAGGGGCATGTGGCCTACCCGCATCTGGCCGACAACCCGCTGCCCCGGCTGGCCCGCATGCTGGCCGCCATCACGGCTGAGCCGCTGGACGCCGGCACCCCGCATTTCCAGCCGTCGAACCTGGAGCTGACCACCATCGACGTGGGCAACCCGGCGCACAACGTCATCCCGGCGCAGGGCAAGGCGACGCTGAACATCCGCTTCAACGACCTCCACACCGCCGACACGCTGCTGGCGTGGCTGCGCGAGCGCCTCGACGGGGTGGGCGGCTCCTACGAGCTGGACCATTTTGTGTCGGGCGACAGTTTCCTCACCCCGCCCGGCCCGCTGACCGAGCTGGTGGCGGACGCCGCGGAGCGCGTCACCGGGCGCCGTCCCGAATACTCGACGACCGGCGGCACGTCGGACGCCCGCTTCATCAAGAATTTCTGCCCGGTGGTCGAGTTCGGCCTCGTCGGGCAGACGATGCACAAGGTGGACGAGCACACCACGCTGGACGACCTGACCCGCCTGACCGACATTTACGGCGAGGTTTTGCGGAACGTCTTCGACCGGATCGGTTGACGTAAGGCTTCCTCCGCCCGTTCCCACCACCCTCCGGTGACCGCAACATGCCGCTGACCGCCCGGGACGTCGCCACCTCCGTCTTCGGCGCCTATCGTCTGGCCCGGTTCGACCCCACCGGATTGCAGCATCTGGACCGCACCCCCGAAGGGGCGTGGAAGTCCTTCTACGCCGCGGTGATCGTCGCCCCGGCCTGGACGCTGCTGCTGGCGATCCGGCTGTGGGGCCAAGTGCCGGACACGCCGCTGTTCCAGCTCGTGGTGGTCGAGGCCATCGCCTACGTCATCAGCTGGACGGCCTTCCCCGTGGTCATGCACGGGGTGAGCGGGCTGCTCGACCGGCAGAACCGCTACATCGATTTCCTGTGCGCCTACAACTGGTCGTCGGTCGTGCAGATGGGCATCTATCTGCCGGTGGTGATCCTGGCCGCCACGGGGATTCTGCCCGGCCCGATCTCAGAAGGGCTGGTGTTCGGCATCATGCTGGCGATGCTGACCTACCAGTGGTTCGTCATGCGCACGGCGCTGGACATCTCCGGCGTCGCGGCGGCGGTCCTGGTGCTGCTGGACCTGTTCCTGTCGGCGCTCATCACCGATTTCGCCGACGGGCTCTTGTAGCGGCGCTTGCCCCCTCCCTAACCCTCCCCCGCTTCGCGGTGGAAGGGATCAAGCCCCCTCTCCCGCGCAAGCGGGGGAGGGCCGGGGAGGGGGCAAGAACGCTTGCCCGCCTCACACCCCGCGGGTGCTGACGCCCGCGTCGGCGAAGGTCGCCATGCCGGCGTGGCAGGCGCAGGCCGACTTCACGATGTTGATCGCCAGCGCCGCGCCCGAGCCCTCGCCCAGACGCATCCCCAGATCGAGCAGCGGCTCCTTGCCGATGGCGGCCAGCAGATGGTCGTGGCCCGGTTCGACCGAGCGGTGGGCGACCATGCAATGGTCGAGCGCCCGGCGGTCGGCCTTGAACAGCACCGCCGCCGCCGCCGTGCAGGCGTAGCCGTCGAGCAGCACCGGCACCCGCGCCATGCGGGCGGCCAGGATGGCGCCGGCGATGGCCGCCAGCTCATAGCCGCCGAAGCAGCGCAGCGCCTCGAACGGGTCGTCCTTGGCCTGCGGGTTGGCGGCCAGACCGGCCTCGACGGCGGCGACCTTGCGGGCCAGCCCCTCGTCGTCCACGCCGGTGCCGCGGCCCGTCCAGTCCTTGGCCTCGCCGCCGAACAGCGCGTGGCAGAGCGCCGCCGCCGCGGTGGAGTTGCCGATGCCCATCTCGCCGAGCGCCAGAAGCTGGACGCCCGTCTCCACGGCCATCATGCCGTAGGCCATGGCTTGGCAGCAGTCCTCCTCGCCCATCGCCGGCTTCTCGGTGAAGTCGGCGGTGGGGGTCTCCAGGTCCAGCTCGTAGACGCGCAGGTCGGCGTCGGCCACCTCGCAGAGCTGGTTCACGGCGGCGCCGCCGTTCTGGAAGTTCTGGACCATCTGGGCGGTCACCGCCGCCGGGTAGGCCGAGACGCCGCGGGCGGCGACGCCGTGGTTGCCGGCGAAGACGGCGACGCGCGGGCGGCGCACCTCCGCCGGGTGCTGGCCCTGCCACGTCGCCATCCACTGGGCGATCTCCTCCAACCGGCCGAGCGCGCCCGCCGGCTTGGTGAGCTGCCGTTCGCGCTGGAGGGCCGCCGTGCCGGCGTCGAGGTCCGGCCCCGGCAGGTTGCGCACCAGCGCGCGGATTTCCTCGAAGGTGATGGCGGGCTGCGTGTTGCTCATGGCGAAGGGTCCTGGCGCTGACGGCAGAGGATGCGGTGAAGGGTAAACAGTGGAAAAAGCGGCGCGACCTTGGACCATTCCCGATCCGCTGTCAAAGCGCCTCTCGTCCGGTCTGTCATCCGTTGTTGGGCTGTTATCCGTTGCGGCGGGCCTGGGGTTGCCGTACTCCGAAGCGCCATGTCCGCAGATTCCCCCGCCCCGCCCGTCTCCAACTGGATCGCCGATCTGGCGCTGGCCGTCGTCTTCCTGACGCGTCTGCCGCTGCGCCTGTCCGGCCCGCTGGCCGGGGACGCCCACGCCCGCGCCATGGGCTGGTTCCCGCTGGTCGGCGCCGGGGTCGGGCTGTGCGGCGGCGCCGTCTACGGACTGGCGGCGCTGGCCCATCTGCCGCCGCTGCCGGCGGCGCTGCTGGCGCTGGGCGCCATGGTCTGGCTGACCGGCGCCCTGCACGAGGACGGGGCGGCGGACGTCGCCGACGGCTTCGGCGGCGGGCGCGACAAGGCCCGCAAGCTGGAGATCATGCGGGACAGCCGGGTCGGCAGCTACGGCGTGCTCGCCATCGTCTTTTCGGTCGGCGTCCGCGCTTCGGCGCTGGCGGCGCTGGCCGAGCCGCGCATCGTCATCCCGGCCCTGCTCGCCGCGGGCGCCCTGTCGCGCGGCGGCATGGCGGTGATCGCCCGATTCATGGCCCCGGCCCGTGCCGACGGCCTCGCCGCCCGGCAGGGACGCCCGTCCCCCGGCACGTTGGCCCTGTCGCTCGCCTTGGCGCTGGCCGTGGCCGTGACGGCGCTGAAGGGGCTGGCGCCCGCCGCGATTCTGGCGGCGATCCTGGCGGTCGCGGCGGTGGCTTGGCAGGCGCGGCGGCAGATCGGCGGCCACACCGGCGACGTGTTTGGCGCCGCCCAGCAGGTGGCGGAGGCCGCCGTTCTGCTCACCCTGGCCGCGACTGTTGCATGAAGAACACTCGCTGGTGGCTCATCCGCCACGCTCCCGTCCCGAATCCGGGAAACGTGATCTACGGACGGAGCGATCCCGCCGCCGACACCGGCGATTCCGACGCACTGGCGGCGCTGGCGGCGCGGCTGCCCCCGCAGGCGGTCTGGGTGACCTCGCATCTGCACCGCACCCGGCAGACGGCCGCGGCGCTGCGGCTGCCCAGCAGCGACATGGCGCTGGTCGAGCGGGCTCTGGCCGAACAGGATTTCGGCCGCTGGGAAGGGCTTTCCCACGACGCCGTGGCGGAGCTGCACCCCGAGGAGGCCCGCCGCTTCTGGAGCGATCCCGCGGCCGAGGCCCCGCCGGACGGCGAGAGCTTCGCGGCGGTGATGGAGCGGGTGGCCGGCGCCGTTGCCCGGCTGACCGACCTCTACGCCGGGCGCGACGTCGTGGCGGTGATCCATGGCGGGTCGATCCGCGCGGCGCTGGCGCTCGCCCTGGACCTGACGCCTCAGGCGGCGCTGCGGCTGGCGGTGGCGCCGCTCTCGCTGTCGCGGATCGACCATTACGCCAACGAAGGGGACGGCTTCTGGTCGGTCGCGGCCATGAACGCGCTCGGAACCTTTCCGGGCAGCGGGCGTTGACCGGACTCCGTTGGGCTACCAATAGAGGGTCAGACCATGGCAAGAAGCGCTGACGATCGCGAGGCCGCCGAGAAGCTCTGGGGCATGATCAAGGGCGTCCGCATCTGCATGATGACGACGCTGGATGAGAACGGCATTTTGCACTCCCGCCCGATGGCCACCCTGCCGCACGCGGGATTCGACGATGGAACCTTGTGGTTCTTTACCCGGGCCGACTCGCCGAAGGTCCATGAACTGAAGACGCACTGGCGCGTCAACCTGTCCTACGCCGACCCCGACAAGCAGGATTACGTGTCGGTGTCCGGTGTGGCGGAGACGGTGCGCGACCGCGACAAGATCCGCTTCCTGTGGCGGGAC
Source organism: Azospirillum brasilense (assembly GCF_001315015.1). Lineage (NCBI taxonomy): Bacteria > Pseudomonadati > Pseudomonadota > Alphaproteobacteria > Rhodospirillales > Azospirillaceae > Azospirillum > Azospirillum brasilense. The sequence goes on from NZ_CP012914.1 coordinate 2,655,572, forward strand.
ATCCTGTCCACCTGGTTCCCGCAGGGGGTGGACGACCCCGATCTCGCGCTGTTGAAGGTCAGCGTCGATCAGGCGGAATATTGGGACAGCCCTTCGAGCGCGATGGTCTACGCCTACGGCTATGTGAAGGCGAAGATCACCGGCGAGCCGCCGAAGCCGGGCGATCACGCGAAGATCGCGTTCCAGTAGGAGCATCACAGGGGGCAGCGTTTGCCCCCACCCTTCCCTCCCCCGCTATCGCGGGGGAGGGAGTCATCTCCCGCGAACCTCTTCCCTCCCCTGCGAGAGCGGGGGAGGGTCAGGGTGGGGGCAAGTGCTCCCTTACTTCTCCTCGACCGCCGGCTTCCCACCGCCATCCAGCGCCCCGACCCGCTTCTTCAGGTCGGTCACGTCCGCGTGCATCCGCTTCAGCCGGGCCAGCCCCTTGTACTGGTCGAAGGCGCGGTCGCGCGGTACCGCCGGGTAGCCCATGTAGACGGCCTTGGCCGGGATGTCCGTCCCCACACCGGAATTCGCCGCCACCACCGCGTCGTTGCCGATCTTCACATGGTCGGCCACCCCAACCTTGCCGGCCAGCACCACGCGGTCGCCAATGGTCGTGCTGCCGGCGATGCCGACATGGCCGCACAGCATGCAGTTGGTGCCGATCTGCACGTTGTGGCCGATCTGCACGAGGTTGTCGATCTTGGTGCCGGAGCCGATGCGGGTCGCCGTGATGGTGCCGCGGTCGATGGTCGCGTTCGCCCCAACCTCCACGTCGTCGCCGAGGATCACCGTGCCGATGGAGTTCACCCGGTGGATCAGCACGTTGGTGCCGACCACCTTGCCCGTCGCCTTAGCCGACTCCACGCTGCCCGGCTCCGGCGTCACGAAGCTGAAGCCGTCGTTGCCGACCGCGGCGTTGGGGTGGATGATGCAGCGCTCGCCCATCACCACCCGCTCGCCGATGCGGGCGCCGGGGTGCAGCAGGCAGTCCTTGCCGATCAGCGCCTCCGCCCCGACCGTGACGTGCGGCATGACGATCACGCCCTCGCCCAGCACCGCCCTCGGCCCGACATAGGCGAAGGGACCAACCGACACGCCCGCGCCCAGGATGGCCTCCGGCGCCACGAAGGCGGTGGGGTGAACCCCCGGCTCGGCGTGGACCGGCTTCTCAAAGACCGTGGTCAGGCCGGCCATGGCGAAGCGCGGGCGCTTCACGACGATCCAGCCCTTCAGGTTGGCCGGCACCTCCGCCCCCTCCGCAATCACGGCGGCGACGGCCTTGCCGTTGGTCAGCAGCTCCGTCAGGCCCTTATCCATGGCGAGCGCCAGATCCTCCGGCCCCTCGGCCTCCGACGGGTGGACGGCGCGGGAGATTTGCAGGGTGCCGTCGCCCTCCAGCACCGCGCCCAGGGCGGCGGCGATCTCGGCGAGGGTGACCGGGGCGGCGGGGGAAACGGGAGTCATGGCGGGGCTCTGGCTGTCGGTCCGAAGAGGCCGGGACGCTAGCACGGCGGGCCGGTGCTGGCGAGGGCCAGCGCTTTTTGTCATTCCCCGGTCTGCAGCAGCGCCCCGCGCACCCGCGCCTGATGGAAGGAATAAAGGAAAGCCGCCGTGCACAGCCCCATGAACAGCGCGTTCAGCCCCACCGCCCAAGCCAGATGGTCCCAGCGCATCGTGCCGTCGAACAGGATGGCGCGCATCCCTTCGAAGACGTGGGCGGAGGGCAGCGACAGGGCGACCCATTGCAGCCAGCCCGGCAGGACGCTGACCGGGTAGTAGACGGCGCTGACCGGGGCCAGCATGAAGACGACGATCCAGGCCAGCCCTTCCGCGCCCATGCCGTAGCGCAGGATCAGCGCCACGATGACCAGCCCCAGCGACCAGCCGAAGACGATCAGGTTGGCGAAGAAGCCGGCCAGCGGCAGCCCCAGGTCGAACAGCGAATAGCCGAACAGCGGGATCGCCAGCAGCGCCGCCGGGACGACGCCGATGATCGTGCGGATCAGGCTCATCCCGAACAGCGCCGCCACCCATTCGCCGGGGCGCAGCGGGCTGACGAAGAGATGGCCCAGGTTGCGCGACCACATCTCCTCCAGGAAGGAGACCGACACGCCGAGCTGCCCGCGGAACAGCACGTCCCACAGCAGCACGGCGCTGACCAGCACCCCCGCCCCCTGCGCCACCCAGGCGCTGGAGGAGGCCATGAACTGGTTGATGTAGCCCCACAGGATCATCTGCATGGTCGGCCAGTAGGCCAGCTCCAGAAAGCGCGGCCAGGAGCCGCGCAGCAGATACCAGTAGCGCAGCACCATCGCCCCGACCCGGCGCAGCGAGAAGGCCGGATTCGGGTGAACCATCGCAGCGGCGTCACTCGGCAGCATCGGCGGCCTCCCGGCTGACATTCTCCGCGCCGGCGCGGTCGCGGGCGATGTCGAGGAACACGTCCTCCAGCGAGGTCCGGCCATAGCGGGCCAGCAGCCCCGCCGGCGACCCGCGGTCGACGATCCGCCCCTGGCGCATCATCAGCACGTCGTCGCACATCCGCTCCACCTCCAGCATGTTGTGGGAGGCGAGCAGGATGGTGGCCCCCGACTCCAGGCGGTAGCGCTCCAGATAGGTGCGGATCCAGTCCGCCGTGTCGGGGTCGAGCGAGGCGGTCGGCTCGTCCAGCAGCAGAAGCTCCGGCCGGTTGAGCAGCGCCTTGGCCAGCGCCACCCGCGTCTTCTGCCCGGCCGACAGCCCGCCGGAGGGACGTTCGAGGAAACGGGTCAGCTCCAGATGCTCGGCCAGCTCCTCGACCCGCCGCTTCACTCCCCTCAGCCCGTAGAGATGGCCGTAGACGGTCAGGTTCTCCCGCACGGTCAGCCGGTGCGGCAGCTCCACATAGGGCGACGAGAAGTTCATGCGGGGCAGCGCCGCGTGGCGGTGGCGCACCATGTCCACCCCCAGCACCTCCACCGTGCCGGAGGTCGGCAGCAGCAGCCCGAGCAGCATGGAGATGGTCGTCGTCTTGCCGGCCCCGTTGCCGCCGAGAAGCCCGGTGACCGACCCCGCCGCGACGGTGAAGGAGATGCCGTCCACCGCGGTGACCTCGCCGGACCGGGCGGTGCCGTAGCGTTTGGTCAGGTTCACGGCCCGGATGGCGTGCTGTTTTGCGCATTGATCCATAGGCGGAGAATATGGCCGCTTGGCGCGCAAACGCCAGAGTGGCAAAACAGCACCGACAAATCGGCCAAGCGCCCCGATACGAAGCCGCGGCGACAGCGGCCCTTGCTGGAAAGCCCGCCCATGACCGTGACCGCCGCTTCATCCCTTCGCCACGCCATGACGCACGCGGGCCGACCGGGTCCGGCCCAGTGGACCAACCTGGACGGGCGCGTCACGTTGCGCACCCTGATCCTGATCCGCTGGATCGCCGTGATCGGGCAGCTCGCCACCGTGGCGACGGTGCAGCTCGTCATGGGCTTCCCGCTGCCGCTGGGGCCGGTGCTGGCGGCCATCGGCGCCTCGGTCCTGCTGAACCTCGTGGCGATGGCCCAGCGCGGGGGGCGGCTGCGGCTGGCCGACCGCGACGCCGCGCTCTATCTCGGCTACGACATGCTGCAGCTCACGCTGCTGCTCTATCTCACCGGCGGCCTCGCCAACCCCTTCGCCATCCTGCTGCTCGCCCCGATGACCGTGGCCGCGGCGATCCTGTCGCGCTACAGCGTGGTCCTGCTGACCGGGCTCAACCTCGTCTGCCTGACCGTGCTGGCGATGTGGCACTTCCCGTTGCCCTGGCCGGAGCCGATGCCTTCGGTCGCCCCGCTCTATGCCTTCGGCATCTGGCTGTCGCTGTCGGTGTCGGCCGGCTTCATCAGCGGCTACGTCTTCCGCGTGGCCGAGGAGGCGCGGCGCTTCGCCAACGCCCTGTCGGCCTCGCAGGTGGCGCTGGCGCGCGAGCAGCGGCTGTCCTCGCTGGGGGCGCTGGCCGCCGCCGCCGCGCACGAGCTGGGGTCGCCGCTCGGCACCATCGCGGTGGTGGCGAAGGAGCTGCTGCACGACATGCCGCCGGACAGCCCCTTCACCGAGGACGTGGCGCTTCTGCAAAGCCAGGTGATGCGCTGCCGCGAGATCCTGGCGGAGCTGGCCCGCAAGCCGGAGGCCGACGGCGGCGACCCGTTCGAGCGGCTGCCCCTGACCGCGCTGGTGGAGGCGGCCGGCGCGCCGCACCGGCTGGGCCACATCCAGTTCACGGTCGAGCGCAGCGACGGTTCCGTGGGCGAGGAGCCCATCGTCCGCCGCAGCCCGGAGATCATCCATGGGTTGGGCAACTTCATCCAGAACGCCCACCAGTTCGCCGGCGGGCGGGTGACGGTCGCCGCGTCCTGGGACGCCAAGTCGGCGACCGTGGTGGTGATGGACGACGGGCCGGGCTATCCCGCCCATCTGCTGAGCCGCATCGGCGAGCCCTACCTGTCCGCAAGAAGCGAGCGGTCGGGCCATATGGGGCTGGGAATCTTTATTGCACAAACGCTGCTAGAGAAAACGGGCGCCCTTGTAGCCTTTAGCAATAACCGTAGCGGCGGCGCGCGAGTTGTCGTACGTTGGGACCGTGGTGTCTTAGAACCAGAGGACTAGTGGTGGATAGCGCGATGACCACGGACGAGAGTCCAACGGGCGAAACCGCCAAGCTGACGTTCACGGGTGACGTTACCCGCAGCCTCCTCATCGTCGACGACGACGCGCCTTTCCGAACCCGCCTTGCGCGCGCAATGGAAAAGCGCGGTTTCAACGTGGTCGCCGTGGACAGCGTGCAGCTCGGCATCGACGTCGCCCAGGAATCGGCGCCGGCCTTCGCGGTGGTCGACCTGCGGCTGGCCGATGGCAGCGGCCTGGACGTGGTCAAGACCCTGCGCGACGCCCGCCCCGACGCCCGCATCGTCATGCTGACCGGCTACGGCAACATCGCCACGGCGGTCGCCGCGGTGAAGGCCGGCGCGGTGGATTACCTGCCGAAGCCGGCGGACGCCGACGCCGTGGAATCCGCCCTGCTGGCCGATGGCCGCCCGCTGCCCTCGCCGCCGGAAAACCCGATGTCCGCCGACCGCGTGCGGTGGGAGCACATCCAGCGCGTGTTCGAGCAGTGCGACCGCAACGTCTCCGAAACCGCCCGCCGGCTGAAGATGCACCGCCGCACCCTGCAGCGCATCCTGAACAAGCACGCCCCGCGGGGGTGACGCCGGTCACTTGACCATGAACGAGAAAAGGCCCCTGTCCTTGCGGAGAGGGGCCTTTTCCTTTGGGGCGTGGCGGATCACCTCTTGATCGCGCAACTCCTGATGCCGAACAGGCTGTAGGCCGGGCAGAAGCCGACCACCGCGGTCAGCAGCGGGACGAGGCCGATCCAGCCCCAGGGGGTCTGCGGCCCGACGAAGACGAGGGCGATCAGGACGAGGCCGACGATGGCGCGCAGCGCGCGGTCGATGGTGCCGACGTTGACGGGCATGGGTGCACCTTAGGGGTTGGGGTGGGCGGTTGGTGCGCCCATTCAAGCCCCTTTCCGCCTGCCGGTCTGTGACTCCGTCACACGCCGTCCGTGCGCTCCAGCGCCAGCAGAGCGCCGGGATCGCACACCCCGACGCGCCCGCGCGACAGTTCCACCAAGCCGCGCCGCTCGAACTCCTTCAACTGGCGGCTGACCACCTCGCGCGCCGTACCCAGCTCGACGGCCAGTGTCTGGTGAGTGGTGTCCAGCCCGCCGCGGGCGTCGCGATGGTCGACCAGGAAGCGGGCCAGCCGCAGGTCGATGCGCCCGAAGGCCACCTCCTCCACCAGCATCATCATGCCGAGCAGACGCGTGCCGAAGGAGGCGAAGACGAAGTCGCGGAACACCGCGGACCGCGCCAGCAGGTTGTGGAAAGCCCCGGCCCCGAGCGCGATGGCGTCGAGGTCGGTTTCGGCCACGCCCTCGGCGCTGTAGTCGGCGCGTGTCATCAGGCAGGCGGTGGTCAGGATGCAGGTTTCGCCCGCCCCGACGCGGTAGAGAACAATTTCCCGCCCGGTCTCGGCGGTCATCTGGACCCGCACCGTGCCGTCCAGCAGCATGAGAAAATTGTGGCAGAGGCTGCCGATGCGGAACAGAACCGTCCCGCGCGGCACCGCCATCCGCGTCCCCTGCGCGTGCAGAAGCGCCCCCGCGTCAGGCTCCAGCGCGGACAGCGCCGGAAACGCACCAACCCAGATACCGTCAATCTTTTCAATATGTTGCGGCAGCATGTCCGGCCCCCTTCGATCGGCGATGACCATTATCCGCGAAGGGGCTTCTCCGGTCCACCCCGCCGGTCACTCTCCCCAATGGTGACTCCGGGGAGGGTACCCAATGAGCGTGTCTTCCCCACCATATGCACTGCGGGCAGCATGAAACGGCCGGACGGTCGATGACGTTCTAGGGACCGTAACGCCCCGAACGGGGTGCCGTTCGGCATGCGAGGAGGACCCGCTTTGGCGACCCAGGACATTCAGGATCAACCCCAGCGGCGGCAGTCGGCACCGGTCCCGGGACCGGTCTCGTTTGACCTGTCGACCGCAGCGGCCAGCGCGGTGCGCCGCACCACCGGCATGCTGCTGCGCCACAAGCTGCTGATCGGGACGGTGATCGTGCTGGGGACAGGCATCGCGGGTCTCGTCGCGCTGCGCATGACACCGCTCTACACCGCCCAGACCCTGATCATGGTGGAGCACCGCAAGAACCAGGTGATGAACTACCAGGAGGTCGTCTCCGGCCTCTCGACGGAGTTGGGCGCCCTGCAGAGCGAGGTGGCGATCCTGAAATCCCCCGCCTTCGCGGAAAAGGTGGTCGACAAGCTCGGCCTGATGAACGACCCGGAGTTCAACGCGGCGCTGCGGCCCGAGCAGACCAACTGGTTCTACTACCTGAACCCGAAGAACTGGATGCCCGACTCCTGGTGGAACAGCGCCCGCGGCGACCGCCCCGAGATCACGCTGAGCCCGGAGGAGAAGACGGCCAACGAAAGGACTTCGGTCGTCAACAGCTTCATCGAGAATCTGGCGGTGCGCCCGCAGGGCCGGTCCTACGTCATTGCCGTGGATTTCGACAGCGAGGACCCGCGCAAGGCCTCCCTGATCGCCAACACCATCGGCGAGATGTACCTCGTCGACCAGCTCGACGAAAAGTTCAAGGCGGCCAAGCGCGCCACCGCCTGGCTGGAGGAGCGCATCACCGAGCTGCGCCGCGAGGCCAAGACGACCGGCGAGGCGGCGGAGAAGTACCGCGCCGAAAGCGGCCTGACCAACGCCAACGGCGAAACCACCCTGATCGCCCAGCAGCTGGCCGAGCTGAACACCAGCTACGTCCTGGCCCGCACCAAGCGGCAGGAGGCGGAGGCCAAGCTGCGCGAGGTGACCACCCTGGCGCAGAGCCCGCGCGGCGTGTCGGCCATCGGCGATGTGCTGGGGTCCCCCCTGATCCAGGCGCTGCGCCAGCAGGAGGTCGAACTTCAGCGCAAGATCGCCGACGCCGCCAACAAGTACGGCGCCCGCCACCCGACGCTGACCGCGCTGCAGAGCGAGCTGCGCGACCTGCAGGGCCAGATCAAGGCCGACGTGGGCCGCATCGTCCAGAACCTGAGCAACGAGGTGGAGGTCGAGCGGGGACGCGAGGCCGCCCTGAAGACCAACCTCGACCAGCTCCAGGCCCAGCGCAACCAGCAGCAGGAATCCAACGTGACCCTGCGCACGCTGGAGCGCGACGCCGAGACCTCGCAGACCATGTACGAGGCGATGCTGACGCGCTTCCAGGAGATCGCCGGCCAGACCGAGATCCAGCAGCCCGACGCCCGCATCGTGTCGGAGGCGGCGATCCCCCTGAACCCGTCGCAGCCCAACAAGAAGATGATCGTTCTGCTGGCCCTGATCGCCTCGGCCACGCTGGGCGTTCTGCTGGCGATGCTGCGCGAGCAGTCGGAGCGCGGCTTCCGCAGCCCGCACCAGTTCGAATCGGCGACCGGCGTGCGCTCCCTGGGCATCGTCCCGGCCATCGGGCGCCGCCGCCGCGGCACGTCGCCGGCCGACTACGCCATCGAAAAGCCGATGTCGGCCTTCGCCGAAGCGATGCAGAACCTGCGGACCACGCTGCTGCTCGCCAACCCGGACGGCCACCAGAGGGTGATCCTGTTCAGCTCCTCCGTCCCCGGCGAGGGCAAGAGTTCGATCGCCGCGGCCTTCGCCCGCATCTGCGCCAACGCCGGGCAGAAGACGATCATCCTGGACTGCGACATGCGCCGCAAGGGGCTGCACCCGATGCTGGGGCTGGAGAACCGGCACGGCCTGTACGAGGTGCTGTCCGGCGAATGCGCGCCGAACGAGGTCATCCAGACCGACCCGCGCACCGGCCTGCATTTCATCGCGTCCGGCCGCGGCTCCGCCCTGCCGCAGGACATGCTGGGCTCCAGCCGGATGCACCAGCTCATCTCGCGGCTGGCGCTGGAGTACGACCGGGTGATCCTGGACAGCCCGCCGGTGCTGGCGGTGTCGGAGGGCAAGCTGCTGGCGGCGCTGGCCGACCAGACGGTCTTCATCGTGCATTGGGGCAAGACCAAGCGGGAGACCGCCATGGCCGGGCTGAAGGAGATCGTCGAGGCGGGCGGCGAGGTCGTCGGCGTCCTGTTCTCCCAGGTCGATATCCGCCGCCACGCCCAATACGAGTTCCCGGACAGCGGGCGCTACCACGGTTACCGCCGCTACTACGCGAACTGACCGCGGCGCTTGAGAGAAGCGACGGTTTCGGGCCCCCACCCAACCCTCCCCCGCTTCGCAGGGGAGGGCTTCATCTCCTCCCCCTGCGAAGCGTGGGGAGGTCGGGAGGGGGGCCCGACACGACACGCCCACACACCCAAAAAGACCAAATGACCGCCGGACGACGCATTTTCCTGAACATCCGCGCGCTGGGGCTGGCCCGTATCGCCACACTGCTGAGCGGGCTGATCACCACGGCCTGGACCGCGCGCGCGCTCGGGCCGGACGGCTTCGGCGTGCTCGGCTTCGGCACCTCCATGCTGGCCTACGCGGCGCTGTTCGTGAATCTGGGCCTCTCCACCTACGCGGTGCGCGAGATCGCCCGCGACCGGGAGAAGGCCACCGATCTTGCGGACCATGTGCTGACCCTGCGGATGCTGCTGGCGGTGCTGGTCGGCGGGCTCTACGCCCTGTTCGTGCTCCAGCTCGACAAATCGGCGCTGGTCAAGGCGGTGCTGCTGGTTCAGGCGGTGCAGTTGCTGGGCAACGCGCTGCTGCTCGACTTCGTCTATCAGGCGACGGAGCGGATGAGCGTCATCGCGGTGCGCGAGATCGGCACGTCGCTCGGCAACATGGTCGCCGTGCTGGCACTGGTGCGCGGACCGGACGATCTGGCCGTCGCCGCCGGCATCACCGCCATCTCCTTCGTCATCAACGCCGCCCTGATGCTGGCCCGCTTCAGCCGCGATTTCCGGATGCCGCGGCCGCGGGTGGACCTCGCCAAGTGGCGGGCGATCCTGAAGACCTCCGCCCCGATGGCGGTCAGCGTCTTCGCCTGGGCGCTGTTCTCGCACCTGGATCTGGTGATGCTGGGCTTCATGGCGCCGCAGACGGAGGTCGGCTGGTACGCCGCGGTGACCAAGCTGCTGGTTCTGTCGCTGACCGCGGGGAACATCATCCTCAGCGCCTTCATGCCGCAGCTCGCCGCCGCCTATGGCGACCGCGAGGCGATGCGGGCGCGGATGCGCGACTACGCTGCGACCATCCTGTCCATCGGCGGGCTGATCGCCGCCGGCGGCTTCACGCTGGCACCGGCCATCCTGGGCACCGTCTTCGGCCCGGCCTACGCGCCGGCCGCCGACACGCTGCGCCTGCTGATGATCGCGGTGGCCATCGTGCACATCAACCTGACCATGGGCAATCCGCTGCTCGTCTGGCACCGGCAGACCGGCTACATGACCGCCATCCTGATCGGCGGGCTGACCAACGCGGCGCTGAACCTGATCCTGATTCCGCGTTACGGGATCGAGGGGTCCGCCATGGCGACGATCATCGCAGAGTTGACCGCCATGACCGGCCTCGCCTGGCTGCACCGGCGCGAGGTCGGGCAGCTCTATCTCGGAATCGCCGCGCGGGCGGCGCTGTGCGCCGCGCTCGCCATGGGGGCCACGCTGGGCTTGACCCAAGCGCTGCCGGACCTGATGGCTCCCGCTCATCCCCTGCCCGCGCTGCTGATCGGCGGCAGCGTGCTGATCGCGGTCTACGCGCTGGCGGCGCTTCTGACCGGACTGGTCCGCCCGTCGCGGCTGCGCCGGCTGATCGTGGCGGCGGCATGATCCGCCCGCCTCATCCCGAATCCCGAGGGACGCCGACCGGACGCGCCCTTGCCGCCGGTCCGGGGTACCACGAACAAAACAATGCTCGATCAACGGCATAGCCAATTCACGCCACCCCGAACGGCCGGAACAATGCCGCGTTGCAAGACGTTCGGATTGCGCATGGCGCGGGTGGCGGATGGCGGCGGCGCCTTTGGATGCATGCTCCAATCACTAAGCAGGATCGAAAGACTATGCTCCCAAAGTCCTTTCCCGACCGGAACGTCTGTGTGCTCGGTCTCGGCTATGTCGGGCTGACGCTGGGCGTGGCCATGGCGGACGCGGGGTTCCAGGTGCACGGCGTGGAGGTGCGGGACGAGGTGCTGGACAAGCTGGCCCGCGGCGTCCCCCATTTCCATGAGCCGGGCCTCGCCGAGAAGCTGCGGCATGTGATGGAGCGCGGGCGCTTCACCTTCGGCCGCACAACGGACGGTTGCCGGGATTGCACCGTCTTCATCATCACCGTCGGCACCCCGCTGGACCGCGACGGCCGCGTGCGCACCGACATGATCGAGGCGGCCACCCGTCAGGTGGCCGACCGCATCCATGACGGCGACCTCGTCATCCTGCGCTCCACCGTCAAGCTGGGGACCACCCGCGAGGTGGTGGCGCCGATCCTGCGCCGCACCGGCAAGCGCTTCGACATCGCCTTCTGCCCCGAGCGCACGCTGGAGGGGCAGGCGCTGATCGAGCTGAACCAGCTTCCCCAGATCATCGGCGCGGAAAGCGTCGAAGTGGCGGCCCGCGCCTCGCAGATCTTCGGCATGCTGACCCCGACCACGGTCAAGGTCTCGACGCTGGAGACGGCGGAGATGATCAAGCTGGTGGACAACACCTACCGCGACGTCACCTTCGCCTTCGCCAACGAGATCGCCCGGCTGTGCAACGCCATGGAGGTCTCGGCGCTGGAGGTCTCGCGGGCGGGCAAGCTGGGCTACCCGCGCACGCAGCTCCCGCTGCCCGGCCCGGTCGGCGGCCCCTGCCTGGAGAAGGACCCGCACATCCTGATCGAATCCGCCCGCGAGGTCGGGGTGGAGATGGACATCACCGCCGCCGGGCGCCGCATCAACGAAAGCCAGCCTCACGAGGTGTCGCACTTCCTGGAGCGGCTGACCGGCTCCATGCAGGGCTTTCCGCAGGAGCCGACCATCAGCCTGATGGGCCTCGCCTTCAAAGGCCGTCCGGCGACCGACGACCTGCGCGGCACCATGGCCAAGCCGCTGTTCGAGGAGCTGCGCACCCGCTTCCCCAAGGCGCGCTGGCGCGGCTTCGACGCGGTGGTGGCGGCGGACGACATCCGCGGCTTCGGGCTGGAGCCCGCCAACAGCATGGCCGAGGCGGTGGAGGGCGCCAACCTCGCCGTCATCCTGAACAACCACCCGGTCTTCACCTCCATGCCGCTGCCGGATCTGGCGCGCCGCATGGACCGTCCGGGGGTCATCTACGACTTTTGGAACAACTTCAACAGCCGCGAAGTGGACCTGCCCGAGGGCACGGCCTACGTGGCGCTGGGCAGCCACGGCGCCGCCCGCTTCGCCCATGTCGCTTGAAGAAGCGTCGCTTGACGCTGCCGCCTGAGGAAAAGCAATGCCGAAACATTATCTCGTGACCGGGGGCAGCGGCTTCATCGGTGCCGCCCTGGTGCGCCGGCTGGTGCGCGATGGACACCGCGTGCGCGTTCTCGACGACAACTCCCGCGGCCACCCGCGCCGGCTGGGCGACGCCGTGGACGCCGTCGAATTCGTGTCCGGCGACATCCGCGATCCCGCGGCGGTGGACAAGGCGGTGCGCGGCGTCGACGGCGTGCTGCATCTGGCCGCCGTCAACGGCACCAAGCACTTCTACGAGAAGCCGGAGGTGGTGCTGGACGTCGGGGTTCGCGGCATGCTGAACGTGCTGGACGCCTGCCGGTCGAACGGGGTGGGCGATCTGGTCGTCGCCTCCTCCTCCGAGGCCTACCAGACCCCGCCGATGGTGCCGACCCCGGAGGACATCCCGCTGGTCGTGCCGGACGTGCTGAACCCGCGCTACAGCTACGGCGGGTCGAAACTGATCTCGGAGCTTCTGGCGGTCAACTGGGGCCGCACCGGCTTCGACCGCGTCGCCATCTTCCGCCCGCACAACGTCTACGGCCCCGACATGGGGTGGGAGCATGTGGTGCCGGAGTTCGTGCGCCGCGCCGTGGAGGCCATCGACCGCAGCCCGGAAGTCCTCGTGCCCTTCCCGATCCAGGGCGACGGCACCCAGACCCGCGCCTTCGTCCACATCGACGACGCGGTGGACGGCATCATGACGGTGATCGAGCGCGGCGAGCATCTCGGCATCTACCACGTCGGCAACCCGGAGGAGATCTCCATCGCTGAACTCGCCCGGCAGATCGTCGGCGTGCTGGGGCGGGTGGCGGACGTCCAAATCGGACCGCCCGCCCCCGGCGGCACCCAGCGGCGCAGCCCCGACATCGCCCGCCTTTCCGCGCTCGGCTACACGCCGCGCATCCCGCTGAAGGACGGTCTGCCCGGCGTGGTGGACTGGTACGCCGCCCGCAGCCGCGATGGCGACGCCCCGATCGCCAACGCCGCCGAATAAGGGACACCAGACCCATGGAGCGAAACAGCCGCATCTTCGTCGCGGGGCACCGCGGCCTCGTCGGCTCGGCCATCGTCCGCCGCTTGGTGGAGGGCGGCTACGACGACCTCGTGCTGCGCGGCCGCGACGAGCTGGACCTGACCGACCAAGCCGCGGTGCGCGCCTTCTTCGACCGGGAGAAGATCGATTACGTGATCCTGGCCGCGGCCAAGGTCGGCGGTATCCTGGCGAACGAGCGCTTCGGCGGCGACTTCATCCGCGACAACCTGCTGATCCAGACCAACGTCATCGACGCGGCCTGGCGGGCGGGGGTGAGGAAGCTGCTTTTCCTCGGCTCCTCCTGCCTCTACCCGAAGTTCGCGGAGCAGCCGCTGAAGGAGGAGGCGCTGCTGACCGGCCCGCTGGAGCCGACCAACAAGCCCTATGCCATCGCCAAGATCGCCGGCATCACCCAGTGCCAAGCCTACCGGCGGCAATACGGCTTCAACGCCATCTGCGCCATGCCGTCGAACCTCTACGGTCCCGGCGACCATTTCGACCCGGAGGGCTCCCACGCCATCCCCGGCATGATCCGGCGCTTCCACGACGCGAAGATGGAGCAGGCGCCCAACGTCACCCTGTGGGGCACCGGCACGCCGCGGCGCGAGTTCCTCTATGTGGACGACATGGCCGACGCCTGCCTGCACCTGATGGAGCGCTACGACGGGGAGGACATCATCAACGTCGGCCCCGGCGAGGACGTCGCCATCGGCGATCTCGCCCGGCTGATCCGTGGGGTGGTCGGCTATGAGGGGGCGCTGACCCAGGACCTGAGCAAGCCGGACGGTCACCCCCGCAAGCTGATGGACGTGTCGCGCCTGTTCGCCACCGGCTGGCGGCCCAAGGTCGGGCTGGAGGAGGGGCTGCGCCGCACCCACGCGTGGTTCCTGGAGAACGCCGCCCCGCCGGTCCCTCAGACAGCCACCGGCAAAGCCGCGGAGTGACCGCTGATGCCCGATGACTCCACACCCCTGCGCACGCCCGTCTCCGAAGGGCCGGCGGCTCCGGCCATCCTGCCGCCATCGGTCTTGCTGGTGGCGATGAGCTATTGGCCGGAACCCGCGGGCAGCGCGCCGATGATGACCGACCTCGCCACCGCCTTCGCCGCGGCGGGGACGGACATGACCGTGCTGACCGCGCGTCCCAACTATCCGGGCCAAGCCATCTACGACGGCTACGCCGACGGGGCCGAGGACCGCCGCACCGTGAACGGCGTCCGCATCGAGCGGCTGCTCACCATCCCGCCGAAGGGCGGCGGCATGAAGGCCCGGCTGATCCATGAGGGCGTGCTGCACGCCGGCTTCCTGGCGGCCCGCGCCCGCGGGCGCGTCGCGCCGCACAAGGCGGTGCTGTCGCTCTGCCCCTCCATATTCAGCGTCGCCGTCGCCGACCGCTTCCGGGCGCCGGGTGGGCGGCACATCGCCATCGTGCACGACATCCAGTCGGGCCTTGCCGGCGCGCTGGGCATGGGCGGCGGGGCCGCGCTGAAGGCCATCCAGGCGGTGGAGCGCACCGCGCTGAACCGCGCCGACGGCATCGTCGTGCTGTCGGAGGCGATGGCCGACGTGCTGCGCGACCTCGGCGTGCGGCGGCCGATCACGGTGATCCCGCCCCATGTCGACGCCGACGCCGTCCGCCCCCTGCCCCGGCCCGAAGGCCAGCCGCCGACCGTGCTCTACAGCGGCGCCTTCGCCCGCAAGCAGGGGCTGGACCAAGTGCTGGAGATGGCCCGCCATCTCCACGCGTTGCGCCCCGACGCCCGCGTGCTGATGCGCGGCCAGGGCGGGCTGGAGGAGGAGCTGAAGGCCCAGGCCAAGGCGATGGCGCTGCCCAACGTGGAATTCGCCCCCCTGATTCCGTCCGACCGGCTCGGCGAGGGCTTGGCGGAGGGCGACGTGCATCTGGTGCCGCAGCGTCCGGAGGGGGCGGCCTTCGCCATGCCGGGCAAGGCGGTGACCATCCTGGCCGCCGGGCGGCCCTTCGTCTGCACCTGTCTGCCGGGCTCCGCGCTCGACCGGCTGGGGACGGAGATCGACGCCTTCCGACGCACCCCGCCCGACGCGCCGGAGGCCATGGCCCAGGCCGTGGCCGAGCTTCTGAACGATCCCGCCCGGAGCGCGGCCATGGGCCGCCGGGGCCGCGCCTGGGTGGAGGGCAACGCCAGCCGCAGCGCCGTCCTGGCGCGCTACGCCGCGCTGCTGCTGGGAGACGACGCCGCATGACGAAGCCCGCCCTGGTCTTTTCCTGGGAGATGTTCGGCCCCTACCACATGGACCGGCTGGAGGCGGTCGGGCGGCGGCTCGGCCATCTCTACGACGTGGTCGGTTTGGAGGTCGGGTCGAAGTCCCACACCTACGCCTGGGACTCCACCGGGGAAGGGCAGCATTTCCGCAAGGTCACGCTGTTCCCCGGACGCTCCAAGGCGGACATCCCGTCCTTCCAGGTCTACCGTGCCCTGCTGCGCGAATGCCGCAAGGCGGGGGCCAGCCACGTCTTCCTATGCCATTACGAGGAGCCGGACGTCTTCGCCCTGGCGGTGACGATGCGGCTGATGGGCCGGCGGGTTGTCAACATGAACGCTTCGAAGTTCGACGACAAGCCGCGGGTCCTCTGGCGCGAGGCGCTGAAGTCCCTGCTCTACAAGCCCTATCAGGCGGCGATCGGGGGCAGCCACCGCACCGTCGACTACTACCGTTTCCTGGGATTGCCCAAGGACCGGCTGTTCATCGGCTACGACACCCTGTCGCTGGAGCGGGTGCGCCGGCTGTCCGGCATGACCCCGGCCCCGGAGGGCGTGCCCTTCGCCGAGCGCCACTTCACGATCATCGCCCGCTTCGTGCCGAAGAAGAACCTGTTCCGCGCCGTCGAGGCCTACGACCTCTACCGCCGGCTGGCGGGAGACGCGGCGCGGCCCCTGCACCTCTGCGGCTCCGGCCCGCTGGAGGCCGACCTGCGGGCGGAGGTCGCCAAGCGCGGTCTGGACGGGCACATCATTTTCCGCGGCTTCCTTCAGGAGAAGGGGATCGCGGAGACGCTGGGCTCCACCCTGTGCCTGCTGCTGCCCTCGCTGGAGGAGCAGTTCGGGCTGGTGGTGAACGAGGCGCTGGCCATGGGCGTGCCGACGATCCTGTCCGACCAGTGCGGCGCCCGCGACGTGCTGATCCGCAGCGGCCTGAACGGCCACATCGTTGAGCCCGACAACCCGGAGGGTTTGGCCCGCCACATGCTGTCCGTCGCGTCGGACGAGGCGGAATGGCGCCGCCTCAGCCTCAACGGGCGGCCCTTCCAGGCGCTGGCCGATGCCGGCTATTTCGCAGAGGCCGTGGAGAAGGCCCTGCACAGCCTGGACGCCCGCAAGGATGCCGACCAGGGCGCCGCCCAAAGCACCGATGAAAGCGCCCGCAAGGGCACCCGTGAAAGCGAAGCCTGATGACCGACCGCCGCAACACCCCCCACATCGTCGTCTCGGGCCGCCTTCCCCCGCCCATGGACGGGATGAGTCGGGTCACCGCCCTGGTGCTGGACCGCCTGCGCAACCGCGGTCCGGTGGAGGCCACGGTGGAGGTCGCGGACCTGTCGCCGGGCTGGAACGGCGGCGGCCTGCGCTACCACGCCGCCAAGGCGATGCGCGTCCTGCTGGCGGGCTTGCGGCTGGCGGCCGGGGCGACGATCCCCGGACGGCGCTTCTACATGCCGGTCGATTCGGGGCTGGGGATCTTCTACACGGCGGCGCTGGCCGGAACGGCGCGGCTGTTCGGCTATGAACGGACGCTGCACCACCATTCCTTCGCCACCATCTCCAAACCCACCTGGCGGATGAGCCTGCTGACCCGGCTGGCCGGCACGGACTGCATGCATGTGCTGCTCTGCCCGGCCATGCAGGCGCGCTTCCAGGCGCTCTACCCGGCGGCGAAGACGGCGATGAGCGTCTCCAACGCCATCTTCACCCCGCCGGTGCCGCGGCCGCGCCACGGCAAATCCGGCCCGCTGCGCATCGGCCACCTGTCCAACCTGTGCGCCGACAAGGGGCTGGACACGCTGTTCACCCTGCTGCGCGCCCTGAAGACGGAGGGGGTGGACGTCAAGCTGGTGCTGGCCGGGCCCGGCCTGGGACGTATGGACAACGCGCTGGTCGCGGCGGGGCTGGCGGCCTTCGACGGCGACGTGGAGTATCGCGGCCCGGTGGACGACGATGCCAAGGCGGCCTTCTACCGCGACATCGACGTCTTCGTCTTCCCCACCCGCTACCGCAACGAGGCGCAGCCGCTGGTGCTGTTCGAGGCGATGGCGGCGGGCGTGCCGGTGCTGGCCTACGACCGCGGCTGCATCGGCAGCGACATTCCCCGCCCCGGCCTCGTCCCGCAGGACCGGGACTTCATCCAGGCGGTGCTGCCGGCGCTGCGCCTGTGGGCCAAGGACCGCGACGCCTTGGCGCTCGCCTCCGAGCAGGCCCACGCCCGCGCCCGCGCCGCCCATGAGGCCGGGCACAGTGGCATGGACGCGCTGCTCGACCGCATCGCCGGGCCGCTGCCCGAAGCCGCCGGGCCGGCCGTCCGCCCGAAGCGCGCCATGGGCTGAGCGCCCTCACACCCAGCGCGCTGCCCTCACCCCCACGCGGGACAGGAACACTGCCACCCCCGCCAGCGCGCGAGCGGTCCAGGGCGGTGCCGGGTCGAAGCGGGCGGCGTCACGGGCGTGGAGACGCTCGTCGAGGCGGCAGGCCTCCAACAGATTCAGCAGGTCGGGATCGGGGGCGAGCCGCCGCGCCAGGGCGATCTGCCGGGCGTAATGCCCGTCCACCCACGCCTCCACCCCGGCGACCACAGCGTAGAAGTAGGGCGGGCCGAGCCACGCCGGCAGTCCGCCCATCACCCGGCCCGACCAGCGCCAGAAGGCCAGCGGCACGCTGCGCCTGTCCGGCGGCAGGACCGCCTCGAACAGCCGCAGGTGCCGCCGCTCGACCCTTCGGTGGGAGGCGGCGAAGCGCAGGACCTCCGGATCGGTGGTGGCGCCGGCGACGCCGTCGTAGAGGGAAACCGCCACGGTCTCGCCGACATGGCTGGCGCGCAGCTCGCGCAGGATGCGCGGCGGCAGGGCGGACAGGTCGAATTGCGGCGGCGCCAGCCCGATGGTGGCGGACGGCGGCGCCTCGGGCGACGGGCTGTGCGTGTCCATGGGCTCAGCGCGCCCCTTCCGGACCGATGCGCGACCAGGGAAGATCCTGGAAACCGATCTTCAGAGCGGGAGAGTTCGGGCGCAGGCGGTAATCGTCCTTCGCCGGGTTCATGAAATAGGGGTCCGGCTGGTTGCCCCCCTGAATGGAGCGCGCCTGCGTGCGTTCCACCGGCGCCCCCGGCGCGCGCAGCCCGCGGCCCGGCCGGTCGAAGATGTTGTTCTCCAGCCGGTATTCGCCGCCGGTCAGCGTCGTCACCAGCTGCTCCACCGGGACGCGGGCGTGGATGATGTTGCGGCTGGCCTCGTTGTCGCGCAGGAAGCCGGCCGTCCCCGCCTTCGGCACCCATTCGAAGCGCAGGAAGCGGTCGCGCTCGTCGGTCAGCACGGCGATGTTGTTCTCCACCCGGTTGCCGTCGCCGCCATGGATGAAGACCGAGGCCCAGCCGGTGTCCTCCAGGAAGTTGCCCTCGACCCGCACGCCGTTGGTCAGGTCGTCCAGATAGACGCCGAACCCCTTGTAGCGGGTCATCCAGCGCCCCGCCGCGTCGGTGGCGATCCCGCCGGTCCCCCGGATGTCGTTGAAGCGGATGACCAGCTTGGTGTCGATGTCGCTGCGCCCCAGCGTCTCGATGGCGCCGAGGTCGGCGGTCTCCCGCCCGATGTCGCGGATGCGGTTGTACTCGATCACGTTGTCGGTGTTCTTCGTCTCCGGGTTCCAGTTCTTCATGGAGATGCCGTAGCGCGCGGCGTGCCGGATGTCGTTGTGGGCGATCTGCGTGCGGGTCACCCCGGCGCTCATGATGCCACCGCCGTAGAAGTTCACCTCGCCGACATGGCGGATGGTGTTGGCGATGATGCGGTTGCCGGCGCTGCCTGGGGTCAGCTCGATCCCGCTGCGCCCCAGATGCTCCAGCCGGTTGCCGCGCACCTCGCTGTCCGCGACGCCGACCAGCAGCACGCCGGTTCCGACGGCGGAGAAGCGGTTGTCGAGGACACGGTGCCCCGAGCCGCCGGCCAGCCGCACCGCCGCCCCGTTGTAGGGCACGTCGGCGAAGGACAGCCCGTCGAGCGTGATGGAGTCCGCCTTCTCCGCCTGGATCAGCGGGGCGGTGCGCGCCACCACCGCCTCGCCGTCGCGGGCGAAGGCCGCCGGGTCCTGGGGGCGGAGCAGCAGGCGCCGGTCCTTGGCGCTCCAGGCGAACTGGCCGGGGAATTTCAGGAAATCGGGATGGCCGAGCAGGCGGAAGGTGCTGCCGTCGCGGAACGGGTACCAGCCGTCGCGGTCGAGCACCAGCGTGCCGTTGCGGTCGATGCGCTCGATGCCGCGGATGTCGTCGGCCTGCCGCTCGCGGTCGAGCGCCTGGACGCGCACACCGGGGACCGCCCAGGCCGCCTGGACGGTGCCGGGCGGAAAGCGGAACTGCCGCTTGTCGCCGCCGCCCTTGGTCTGCTGGGCGACGAACCAGCCGCTGCGGATCGGGTCCTGCGGGTCGAAGGCGCCGCTCTGCGCCGCGCGCAGCCGCACCCCGGCGGCGCTCACGTCCAGCCCCGGCTCGCGCGCCAGCGGGGCGGAGAGGACGCCATCCCGCTCCGCCTTGAAGCCCGTCACCACCTCGCCGCCCGACAGGACCGGGGTCTCGCCGGGGAAGGCGGCGATGCGCAGCCCGGAATCCTCCGGACCCAGCGTCACCGTGTCGGTCAGCCGGTGGGTGCCGCCGCGCAGCAGGATCAGGTGCAGCCCACGCTTGCGCGCCTCCTCCACCGCGCGGGCCAGCGTGGCGACCGGGCCGTCCCGCCCGTCCGGGGTGGAGGCGGCGACCCGTCCGGACCAGCGGTCGTCGCCCTGGGGGGAGACGTGGATCGCCGGCTCCGCCGCGACGGACGGGGTGGGACCAGCCAGCAGCAGGACCAGCCACAACAGCCCGCCCGCGAAGAGTCCAGGAATCCGGCGCGTCATATCACCTCCGTTCCGCACCCCAGCGAAACTGGCGGCGCGGGGCGGATGAAGCAAAAGCGCGGACGGGGTGCCTCGAAGGTGCCGCGCGGATAGCCCTGACCGGGCGGCCCTCGCCGTCTGCGCTCCCGGACGGGGGGACCCGACCGGGGCCGGCGGTGTTGCTTCCGGATGTGCCGCCTTCGCTTCCGGGGGCCGGCACGACGACACCGCCCCACCGGCCGCCACACCACCGGCCGTGGCTGGCGGTGCCGCGCGTTCACGAGGTAAGGCGGAGTCCGGCATGATCGAAACGGCGTTGATCGCGCAGGTGCTGGTGGTGGCCCTGGTCGCCGTGGTGTTCCTCAGCACCGGCACCGCGTCGATGTTCCACCCGCTGACCTATTATCTGATCTTCCACACGCTGGTCTTCGTGATCCGCCCGCTGCTGGTCCACGGCTTCGGCATCGACAACGCCTGGCTGTTCATGGGCTACTGGCCGAGTGCCGCGGAGTTCGTGAAGTCGCTGACGGTCAGTTCGGTCGCGCTGGTGGCCTTCTCCGTCGCCTGCGGCTGGGCCGGGCGGGTCAAGCCGGACCTCAGCCGGGCGCCCACCTTCACCTTCGACCGGCTGGACATCACCGCCTTCGCCCTGACCGTGGCGGCGCTGGGGCCGCTGGCCATCTATTCGGCGATCCTGCGCCAGGACGGCGCCGACTTCACCGGCACCGGCGACGTGCAGATGGAGCGCGACCCGCTGACCGGCCAGCCGGTCTACGTCAACACCACCGGCTACATCGCCGAGGCCCATTCGATGGGCCTGCCGCTGACGCTGGGCATCATCTGGGTCAGCCGCTTCCACCCGCTGTCCTTCATCCCCTTCATCGCCTTCGTCAGCTACCGCGCCTATCTGGGCTGGGGGCGCTGGGCGATCATCATGGGCGTGCTGGGCATGGTGCTGCTGATCCTCTACCACACGCGCACCAAGTGGTTCCGCTGGTGGCAGCTCGCCTGCGGCCTGCCGGTGCTGCTGCTGTTCCACACGCTGGGCAACAACCGCGACTTCCTGCGCGGCGTGCTGGCCGGCACCGAGAATCCGGGCAAGCTGTTCAGCATCTTCCAGGGCGGCGAGGGCTCCTTCGTCGAGAGCGTGTCGAACCAGGACATCGCCAATTTCGACTTCCTGGCCTTCATCCTGTGGGCGGTGCCGCAGCAGTCAGGGACCTACACCTGGTTCACCCAGTACCTGCAACTGTTCACCGAGCCGATCCCACGCATGCTGTGGCCGGACAAGCCCATCGGCGCGCCGGTCAAATGGGTGTCGCTGCACGATTTCGGCAATTTCTCCAACCTGACCACCTCGCTGGCCGGCGACGGCTGGATGAGCGCGGGGTGGATCGGCGTGATCGTCACCATGGTGGTGGTCGGGCTGATCCTGGGCCGGCTGCACCGCTGGTTCTGGGAATCGGGATTCACCAACCGCTACGCGGTGCTGTTCTATTGCGCCTTCATCCCGCTCTCGCTGCAATGGTACCGCGACGGCAACATCACCATCGTCAAGTTCGGCTTCTTCTCGCTGCTGCCCATCCTGCTGTGGATCGGCGCGACCAAGGCGCTGCGCCTGTGGATCGGTGACTCCGCCGGGTCGCCGCTGGCGCAGAGCCGCATGTCGGTCTTCCGGTTCCCCGCGGACCGGGCGTGAGGCGACCGGTGGCGGGCGGGCTGGACAGGATCCTTCTGCGCGGGCTGGCGCTGGCCGCCGCGCTGGTCCTGCCGCTGGCCTTCGCCCTGGACCCGCCCGACGGCGACCTGACGGAGCTGGGCGGCTACGCGGAGAACCGGTTCGGCCCCAAGGCACCGCAAGCGATCTTCGTACCGCCGTTGGCCGAGGCGGCACGGGTCGGTACCGGTTACGACGTGCTGGTGTTCGGCGACGGCTTCTCCCGCCCCGACGCGGAGGAGCGCCACGGTCGCTACGGCCATTACTGGACCGACCATCTGCGCAACCTGACCGGCTTGACCGTCGGCGTGCGGCCCGCGGACGCCGCGACGCTGGCCGCGCAACTGGTTTCCCCCGAATTCCGCGAGCGCCCGCCCCGCGTCGTGATCCTGCAGTTATCGGAGAGCGCGCTGGAGACGCCGGTCGGCGGGCTGGAGCTGTCCACCGTCACCGCCCCCCGCCCCCACGGCGTGGCGGCCCCGCGCCCCCTTCCCGTCGAGCCGCTCAACCGCCAGCCGCGGTCCCTGGAGCGCAGCCGCGCCCAGGCCTGGAACCCGCCGCCGATCGGCCACGCGCTGGATCTGCTGGTCAAGGCGCTGCCGCGCGCGGTGCTGAACGTGACCGGCGGCCCGGTGCAGGAGCGGCCCCTGGCCTATGCCGGCCTGTTCAGCTCCGCCGCCGCGACGACCACCCTCTTCCGCGCCGAGGATTTCCAGCCCTGGCGCGCCGACCACCGCCTGCTGGAGGAGCGCCGCGCAAGCCTGCACGCGATCCAGGACGCGGTGGAGGCCAACGGGGTGACGCGCTTCCTGCTGCTGGTCGCGCCGGACAAGGGGACGGTCTACGCCGATTTCCTGCTCGAACCGCCGCCCCACCGCTCCGCGGTGGACGAGGTGCTGGGCGCCGACCCGACGCTTCAGGCGGTGCCGCTGGCCGCCGGCCTGACGGCGCTGGCCGCCGGCGGGGTGCGGGATGTCTACGCGCCCAACGGCAGCCGCTGGGGATTGGAGGGGCAGCTCTACGCGGCGCGCACGGTCGCCCGCACGCTGGGGCGGCTGGGCGTGCTGACCGGCGCCGCCGACGCCTCGCCGGACGTCGCCATCCTGCCCTGCCGGCCCGGCCAGGGCGACTGCACCCCCACCCGCACCCAAACCGACTGATGGACAGGACCAGGAGGAACCGCCCAGCCATGGCTCACGACACATTTCCGGCGGACAGCGTCTCGAGAGACATCGCCCACGGCGTCGTGGCGATCGTCGTCACCCACAACCGCCTGCCGCTTCTGGCCACCTGCGTCGCGGCGATCCTCGGGCAGCAGCCGCGGCCGGAGCGGCTGGTGGTGGTGGACAGCGGCTCCAGCGACGGCACGCCCGAGTGGCTGGCCGCGCAGGCGGAGGAATGGGGCGACGCGCTGGTCGTGGTGCGGCAGGCCAACTGCGGCTCCGCCGGCGCCTACCACACCGCCTTCGAGACGGCGCTCGGCTTCGGCGCCCGCTGGATCTGGAGCACCGACGACGACGGCATCCCACAGCCCGGCGCGCTGGCCGAGCTGCTGGTCCAGGCCAAGCACCACGGCCTGTCCATGGTCGGCCCGCTGGTGCTGGCGGCGGAGGACCGCTCCACCCTGGCCTTCCCCATGCAGGGCACCCGCGACCCGGACAGCCTGATGGCGCGGGCGGTGGACGGGCTGGCGCCGGGCACCATCGCCCTGTTCAACGGCACGCTGATCGGCCGCGCCGTCTTCGAACGGATCGGCAACGTGAAACGCGAGATGTTCATCTGGGGCGACGAGTACGAGTTCACCCTGCGCGCGCGCCGCGCCGGGCTGAAGGTCGGCACGGCGGTGAAGGCGCTCCACATCCATCCCGGCATGTCGCGGACGGAGCACAAGGTGCTGGGCGGCCGGCTGGGCACGGTGGAGACGATGCGGGCCGACCGGGCGCCGCATTTCTTCCGCAACATGGGCTACATCCACGCCACCTACGAGAAGGCCGGGGTGATCCCGCGCATGATCGCCAAATACACCGCCCATTATCTGGTGAACCGGGACTTCCGCGGCCTGCGGGTCTTCCTGGACAGCTACCTGTCCGGCCTGCGCGACGAGTATCCGGAGGAGCTGAAACGCCCGCCGGTCCGGCTGCCCCTGCCCGAGCGGCCGCGCGCCGCCTCGTCCTCCTCCAGCGAGGTCGCCTGATGCCCAGCGTCAGCGCCGTCATCGCCACCTTCAACCGCGCGCCGGAACTGCGCACGGCGCTGTCCCGCCTGCTCGCCCAGACGCACCCCGTCGCGGAGATCCTGGTGGTGGACGACGGATCCACGGACGGCACCGACGCCATGGTGCGGGGGGAGTTCCCCACCGTCCGCTACGTCCGGCTGCCGCACAACGCCGGGCTGATCTACGCCCGCAACTTCGGCTTCGTGAACACGGCCGGCGACTACGTGCTGTCGGTGGATGACGATTCCTGGTTCGCCGAGCCGGACGGCCTCGCCCGCGCGGTGGCCTACATGGAGACGCACGCCGACGTGGCGGCGGTGGCCTGCAACATCGAGACGCGCGACGGCTTGGTCTATTTCCCGCAGCAGGCCGATCCCTTCGACGCGCCCTGGTACGTCGGCTGCGGCCATCTGCTGCGCCGCAGCGCGGTCGCCGCCACCGGCCTCTACATGCCGGAGCTGTACCGCCAGGGGGAGGAGAAGGACCGCTGCCTGCGGCTGATCGGCGCCGGCCATCGGGTGGTCGCCCTGCCCGGCATCATGGTCTATCACGACAAGAGCGAGAAGGGCCGCAAGCCGGGGCTGGAGCGTTTCTACAACCACCGCAACGACCTGATCCGCGAAGTGGCCCGCTGCCCCGCCGGCCTGCTGCCCTGGCGCTTCGCGCGGAGCTGGATCGGCAACAGCTGGAAGAACCTGCGCCACGGCCCGCGGCTGACCGACCTGAAGGTCCTGCTGGCCCTGCCGGAGATCCTCCGCATCGGCCTGAAGCACCGCGCCCCCGTCAGCGAGGACGCCTACCGCCGCTGGCTGCACCTGTCCAGGACGGCCGCACCCGGCCTTCCCCAACCCGACCCGACCCCAAGCCACAATCCCCTCCCCTGCAAAGCGGGGGAGGGCTAGGGAGGGGGCAAGCCGGCATCCACCGCACCTCCCCCTGAAAACACCCCTACGCCGACGTTCGCGCCAGATGGTGCCCGATCGCCGTGCGCAGCTTGTTCAGGCGGCGCGGCAGCTTGCGGAGCTGGCGCAGCACGGCGGGCTGCGGCGGATTGATCGGCTCGCTCAGCAGGTCCGGGGCCATGCGGCGGATCAGCTCCGCTTGATGCTGGCTGGAGCGGCGGACATCCACCGGCATGGCGAGCGCGATCGCCAGGAAATCCGCGCAGTTGCCGACCTGGAAGAGCTGCCGCCCGGTCAGGTCCACCCCCTGGTCGATGGCCGACAACCAGCCGGCCACCCGCTGCTCCAGATAGAAGCGGTCGCGCAGGTCCATCGCACCGCCGGGCAGGACGTCCGGCGTCCGCGCCGCCCAAGCCAACCATTCGCGCAGCGCCTCGCAATGGGACGGCGGGTTGTAGAGCTTGCCGCGGAAGGCGTCGAAGATCCGGGCGGCGGTGTCCTCGCCGTCGGCGGCGAGGCCCGGCGGGATCTGCCCCCAGTAGAAGCAGCGCGCCACCTCGAAAACGCCGCCATGCAGGACCACGGCGCCCTCCGGCACGCCGTCCCAGGCGCCGTTGGCGTAGAACTCCCCGTCCATCGCCGCGGTGTGCCCGCCGGTGTGGGCGGCGTAGTCGCGCGCGCGCTGGGCGTCCAGCGGCGGACAGGGGATCAGGTGATGCTCCACCCCGGCCAGCCGGGCCAGCTTCGGCGGCAACTTGCGGTCGCCCGGCGTCAGGTCGCGGTGGTCGAAGGTGAAGGTCGCGAAGGGCACCGCGGCCTTCTGCGCCGCGGCCAGCAGCAGCCGCGTGTCGTAGCCAGCGGTGAGCTGGAGCATCAGCGGGCGGTGGCCACCCTCCGCCCCCGACAGGGTCCGGTGCAGGTTGCGGATGGCGGTGACCAGGATGGACTCCATCCGCTCATAGGCCAGCGAATCGGAAAAACCCGGGGGAACCGCCGGGAAGGGCCGGCGGAAGGTCAGGAAGCCCGGATCGTCCATCGGGCGGGCGGGGTCGAGCACCTGGGTCGGCAGCAGCCGGCGCACCCCCGCCAGCCCGGAGCCGGGCAGCGGGTACCAGTCCAGCCCGGCCTCGTGCGCCAGAGGGCGGCGGAAGCTGGCCTCGTCGCCCAGCAGTTCGGCCATCACCCCGGCGCTGGAGGTGAGGGTCAGGGCGCCGTCCACCATCCCGTAGAAGCAGCCGAGCGTCCCGCCGGTGTCGAGATGGACCGCGCGGTTGTTGAGCAGCAGCCAGCGTCCCGTCCAGGACCGGCACAGCTCCGCAATGTCTCCGGCGCGGGACGCGGCCAGCGCCTCCACCGGGTCGGGGCGCGCCGGGTCGGTCTGCACGGGCAGCCCCAGCAGATGCCAGACCGTCTTGTCGGCGCCCAGCACGCGCCGGACCGGCAGGTCGGGACAATGGGACAGGACGAGCCCGCCGATGTCACGGCTCACCCAATCCGGACGGAGCGCGTGGGTGTTTTTGGACACGATGAATTGCCGCCGGTGCAGCATGCCGACTTCCCCCGGACCTTTCGCGAATGTCAGGGGGTAAACACACCGCACGGCGGGGGAGGCAGGGCTCTACCCCTTTTCACCCTCCTTTGCGCCACCCTTCTTGCCTTCGCCCATCCAAACGGAGAATATTTCCCACGCTTGGGTGGCAGCGCGTGATTGACTCCGGGGGTCGGTACCTCTATACAGCGGGGCTCATTTTTTGCCCTGAGATCGAGGAGTATGGTGCCGTGAAACGCACGTTCCAGCCCAGCAAAATCGTGCGCAAGCGCCGGCATGGCTTCCGCGCCCGCATGGCGACCGTCGGTGGCCGCAAGGTGATTGCCCGCCGTCGCGCCAAGGGCCGCAGTGTCCTGAGCGCCTGATACGCATGGCGGCGCCGGACCCCAGGGTCGGGCGCCTGAAGCGGCGGCCGGAGTTTCTGGCCGTGGCCGGTACACGGCGCAAGCATGTGGCTCCCGGCCTTATCCTGCAGGTGCGCCGACACGACGAACGGCAGCGGCCCGCCCCTGGCGAGCCGCCGATTCGTCTTGGCCTGACGGCGAGCCGCAAAGTGGGGAACGCGGTCGTGCGCAATCGCGCACGCCGCCGCCTTCGCGAAGCGGCCCGCCAAATTCTGACCGCCCACGCAGCCCCCGGTCACGATTTCGTGCTGGTGGCCCGCGCCGCGACGGCCGAAAGGCCGTGGACGGAGCTTGTGGGCGATCTGATCGCGGCGCTGAAACGCCTCGGCCTGTGGCGCGACGTCTCTAAAGGCGACGCGTCCAGAAACGAGGTGAATGGCGGGCCAAACGCCGTCACTTCCAACGGCGGGACCGGCAATGGTTCCGGCGGCGGGGAGGTCGGCGCGTGAGCCCGCTCGCCTATTTTCTGCGTGCGCTCGTGGTCGGTTATCAGTGGACCCTGTCGCCCTTCATCGGGTGGCACTGCCGATTTCAGCCGACCTGTTCAAACTATGCGCTGGATGCGCTATCTAAGCACGGAGCGATCCGGGGCAGTTGGCTGACCGTCCGGAGGCTTCTGCGCTGCCATCCCTGGGGCGGGTGGGGATATGATCCCGTGCCCGAGCCGGGGCGGTCCACCCGCTGTTCGCACGGGCCGGACGACGCGGCGCATCGATGCAGCAATTCGCATGCCGGCCTGAAAACCGGCGTTCGGCCCCCTTCTTAACAGAAGGCCCACGGCAACCGGGATGCCATGACCGATCAACGCAACCTCATCCTCGCGATCGCTCTGTCGATCGCCATCCTCCTGGGATTCCAGTATTTCTACGATGGACCCCGGGTGAAGCAGCAGCAGGCTGCGCAGCAGGCCGCCCAGACGGAGCAGTCGGTCGCCCCCGGCGCCGCGCCCGCTCCGGGCGCCGCTCCCGGTTCGGTGCCCGGCACGGCGGCTCCCGCCACGGTCCGCGACCGCGCCGGCCTGCTCGCCGAGCAGATGGCCGCCGGAACGCGCGTCAAGATCAACACGCCGTCGCTGCACGGATCGGTCAATCTGGTTGGGGGCCGCATCGACGACCTGACGCTGGCCGACTACCGCGTCACCCCCGATCCCAAGAGCCCGGAAATCGTCCTGCTGGCCCCCGCCGGCACGCCCGAGGCCTACTACGCCGAGTTCGGCTGGGTTCCGGAGGACAAGTCGCAGCCGGTCCCCGGCGCCGACACCCGCTGGACCGCCGCCGGCACCGCGCTGACGCCGGACCAGCCGCTGCTCCTGACCTGGGACAACGGCAAGGGCCTGGTGTTCGAGCGCACCATCGCGGTCGATCCGAACTTCATGTTCACGATCACCCAGAAGGTGCGCAACACCGGCTCCGCCCCGGTCAGCCTGCTGCCCTACAGCCTCGTCAGCCGCGCCGGCACGCCGCACACCGACGGCTACTACATCCTGCATGAGGGCCCGCTCGGCGTCTTCGACGGCAAGCTGAACGAGCACAAGTACGACGACCTGCGCAAGGCCGGCACCATCT
This sequence comes from Azospirillum brasilense, assembly GCF_001315015.1. Taxonomy (NCBI): domain Bacteria; kingdom Pseudomonadati; phylum Pseudomonadota; class Alphaproteobacteria; order Rhodospirillales; family Azospirillaceae; genus Azospirillum; species Azospirillum brasilense. The sequence continues at coordinate 2,684,036 of NZ_CP012914.1, forward strand.
CCGCCCAGTCGACCGGCGGCTGGATCGGCATCACCGACAAATACTGGCTGGTCTCGCTGGTCCCCGACCAGAAGGCCCCGATCACCGCCCGCTTCGTCCACTCCGCCCCCGGCGCCGCCGACCGCTATCAGGTCGACACGCTCGGCAAGGCCGTGGAGGTCGCCCCCGGCGCCACCGTCGAGCTGACCGACCGCCTGTTCGCCGGCGCCAAGCAGGTCCGCCTGCTGGACGACTATTCGGACAAGCTGGGCATCGCCAACTTCGATCTGGCGATCGACTTCGGCTGGTTCTACTTCCTGACCAAGCCGTTCTTCTACGGTCTGGATCTGCTGGGTCGCCTGTTCGGCAACTTCGGCATCGCCATCCTGGTCTTCACCGTGATCGTCAAGGCGGCCTTCTTCCCGCTGGCCAACAAGTCGTATCACGCGATGGCCAAGATGAAGAAGCTGCAGCCCAAGATGATGGAGCTGCGCGAACGCTTCGGCGACGACAAGGTCCGCCTGAACCAGGAGATGATGGCGCTCTACAAGCGCGAGAAGGTCTCGCCGGTGTCGGGCTGCCTGCCGATCCTGATCCAGATCCCGGTCTTCTTCGCGCTGTACAAGGTGCTGTTCGTGACCATCGAAATGCGGCACGCGCCGTTCTTCGGCTGGATCCACGACCTGTCCGCGCCCGATCCGACCACCATCTTCAATCTGTTCGGTCTGATCCCGTGGCAGCCGCCGCACATCCTGATGCTGGGCCTGTGGCCGATCATCATGGGCATCACCATGTACTTCCAGCAGAAGCTGAACCCGGCACCGCCCGATCCGGTGCAGCAGAAGGTGTTCCAGTTCCTGCCGATCATCTTCACCTTCATGCTCGCCAGCTTCCCGGCTGGTCTGGTGATCTACTGGGCCTGGAACAACACCCTGTCCATCGCGCAGCAGTGGATCATCATGCGGCAGGACGGTGTGAAGGTGACCTGAGGGACCGTTCCACCTGATACCCGGCCTCCCTGACTTCAGGGCATTGACCGCCGGCAAGCGCCTCCCTTGACGGGCGTTTGCCGGCGGTTATGTTTTGGGCCGGTCACGATCATCCGTACCCCGTGTCTTTCGAAAGCGCCGTCCATGACCTCTTCCAGCAGCTCCCCGATCTCCGGTTTCGACGAGGAGGCCCTGGAAGCGGGGCGGCTTCTGTTCGCCAAGGAATGCGATTTCATCTGGGGCGCCCAGACGGCGGAGCAGTTGCCGGAGGCCGACCTGCCGGAGGTCGCCTTCGCCGGCCGCTCCAACGTCGGCAAGTCCAGCCTCGTCAACGCGCTGACCGGGCGCAAGACGCTGGCCCGCACCTCCAACACGCCGGGCCGCACCCAGCAGCTCAACTTCTTCAACCTCGGCAACCGGCTGAAGCTGGTCGATATGCCCGGCTACGGCTACGCCAAGGAATCGAAGGAGAAGATCGAGATCTGGAACGACATGGTCCGCCGCTTCCTGCGCGGCCGCGTCACGCTGCGCCGGGCGCTGGTGCTGGTCGATTCGCGCCACGGGCTGAAGCCCAACGACGAGGAGATCATGACGATGCTCGATCAGGCGGCGGTGCCCTACGTCGTCGTCCTGACCAAGTCGGACAAGGTGCGGTCGCAGGAACTGGCCGAGGTGAGCAAGCGCACCGTGGCGGCCATCAAGAAACACCCCGCCGCCTTCCCGGAGATTCACGCCACCAGCGCCGAGAAGGGCCAGGGCATCGCGGAGCTGCGGGCCAGCCTCGCCCAGCTCGCCAGCCTGGGATGACCCGATGCCCGTCGAGCTGACGCCGGCGCTGCTGTTCCTCATCCAGGCCATCCTGCTGATCGCCGGCCCGTTCCTGCTGTGGCGGCTGTCCGGCCTGAAGCATGTGGCTCCGATGGTGGTCATCCAGATCCTGTTCGGGATCGCGCTCGGTCCGTCGGTTCTTGGAAACGCCGCCCCGGAACTCTGGCAACCGCTGTTCGCCAGGGAGTCGCTGGCGCCGCTCTCCGGGCTGGCTCTGCTCGCCGTGGTCTTCTTCGCCTTCCTGACCGGGCTGCATCTCGATCTGGAGGAGTTCAAGGGGCGCGGGCGCGCCTTCGTCGGGATCAGCCTGTCGAGCATGCTGGTGCCGACCCTGCTCGGCGGGGCGCTCGGCTGGTGGATCGTCGGCGCCTTTCCCGAGATGGCCGGGCCGAAGGCCGACCCGCTGCTGTTCGCCGCGGGGTTCGGCATCTGCGTCGGGGTGACCGCCCTGCCGGTGCTGGGCGCCATCCTGCGCGAGATGGGGCTGATCGGCGAGCGGGTCGGCCGGCTGGCGCTGGGCTACGCGGCGGTCAACGACGCGCTGCTGTGGCTTCTCATCACTGCCGTTCTGGCCCTGGCGGCGGGGGGAAGCGGCGGCTTCGCCGGAGTGGCATGGATCGCCGTCCTGGGCTTCGCCTATCTCGCCGCGACGGCGCTGTTTGCCCGCCCCCTGGTGACCCGGCTGATGAACCGCATCGCCCCGGACGGCGACGTCGGCGACATGGTGGTGGTGGTCACCTGCGCCGCCCTGCTCGGCTCCGCCGCGGTGACGGAGCTGATCGGGCTGCACTACATCCTGGGTGCCTTCGTCGCCGGCACGGTCATGCCGCGACGGCTGGCGGCGGCAATCCTGGACCGGCTGGAGCATTTCGCCACGCTGATCCTGCTGCCCTTCTTCTTCACCCTGACCGGTCTGAAGGTGAATCTCGACCTCGCCGCCTCGGCGCAATGGTGGGTCTTCGCGCTGGCGACGGTGGCGACCATCCTCGGCAAGGTCCTGGGCACCGCCCTGCCCGCCCGGCTGTCGGGCGAGAGCGCCGCCGATTCCTGGCGGCTCGGCACGCTGATGTCCTGCAAGGGGCTGATGGAGGTCATCGTCCTGACCATCCTGCTGGAGGCCGGGGTGCTGTCGGAGGCCTGCTTCTCCGCCATGGTGCTGATGGCGGTGGTGGTCACCGCGCTGACCCAGCCGATGACCCTGCTGGCCGGGCGGATCGCCGGCCGCCGGGCGGGCCACGCCGGCGCGTCCTGACCCGTCTCAGCCGGGCTTCCTCAGCCGGGCTTGCGCACATTCCCGGTCACCACCGGATCGGCGCCCGGCCCCTCGGAATCCAGCCTGCCCGACCCGGCCTTGCCGTCCCCGCGGGCCTGCTCCTTCAGCGCCTTGTTGGCCTCCGTCACCTCCTGGGCGTCGGGCGAGCCGTAAATCTCCTCGGCCCGCCGGGCGGTCTCCTCCATCTCGGCCTTGTGGGCCTCGGTGAAGGGGTTGCGCGGGGTCGGCATGATGCGGTCGTTCATGACCGGGTCCTTGAGCGGTTCGTCCTGCTTTGGCGAACCGCCGGGCGCGGCAAGGGTTCCCGAACGCGGCGCCCGCCTGAAAAAGCCCCCTAGGCACCCCCCGCGCTTTCCGTTAAAGAGTCGACCGACTCTCACCCGACTGGCCCACCCCGACGAACGGCTCCATCCCGTGCAGAACACGACCCGCGACGAGTGGCTCGCCAAGGCCCGCACCCTGTCCGAAGCCCTGCCCTACATGCGCCGCTACGCCGGGCGCACCTTCGTCATCAAGTACGGCGGCCACGCCATGGGTGACGACAGCCTGGCGGAGAAGTTCGCCCGCGACATCGTCCTGCTGAAGCAGGTCGGCATCAACCCCGTGGTCGTGCACGGCGGCGGCCCGCAGATCGGCCAGATGCTGCAGCGGCTGGCCATCAAGTCCAGCTTCATCGACGGCCTGCGCGTCACCGACAAGGAGACGGTCGAGGTGGTCGAGATGGTGCTGGCCGGCTCCATCAACAAGCAGATCGTCGCCGCCATCAACAACGCGGGCGGCCGCGCCGTCGGCCTGTCGGGCAAGGACGGCAGCCTGATCACCGCGCGCAAGCTGCGCCGCACCCAGCGCGATCCGGACAGCAACATCGAGAAGGTGCTGGACCTCGGCTTCGTCGGCGAGCCGTATCAGGTGAACCCGCAGATCCTCACGTCGCTGGCCCAGTCGGACATCATCCCGGTCATCGCCCCGATCGGCTTCGACCGCAACGGCGACACCTACAACATCAACGCCGACACCGCGGCGGGCGCCGTCGCCTCGGCGCTGGGCGCCACCCGCTTCTTCCTGCTGACCGACGTCGCCGGCGTTCTGGACAAGAACAAGGAGCTGGTGCCGCGCATGTCGCTGGATCAGGCGCGCGCCGCCATCGCCGACGGCACCGCGACCGGCGGCATGATCCCGAAGATCGAGACCTGCATCGACGCCGTCGAGCAGGGCGTGGACGCCGCCGTCATCCTGGACGGCCGGGTGCCGCACGCCCTGCTGCTGGAGATCTTCACCGAGGGCGGGGCCGGCACGCTGATCGGCCGCGAGTAACTAGGTCAAGCGAGGGGGACCGGCCATGTCCGACGTGCGCAAGGACCTGCTCCGCCAGATGAAGGCCATCCGCGAACGGATGGACCCGAAGCTGTTGGAGCGCGCCAAGCTGTCGGTCTTCGGCAAGGTCCCCTACGACCGCGACTCGGCGAAGGAAGCCGTCGGGCATTTCCTCGACTCCAAGGACGACGGCGGGGCCTTCCGGCGCAAGCTGGAGGCCGCGCTGCGCCAGGACGGCGCGCCCGTTGACCTTCCGGAAGGGGACGCCGCCGCCGATGACGCCGATGGCCCCGCTGGGCCACCCCAGCCGCGCAAGCCGCGCCGCTTCGGCCGTCTCCTCTAAGGCGGGCCGCCGCCATGCTCCACGTCTTCGCCTGCGACGGTGACCGGCTGCGCTGGGCCCGCGAGGCCGAGGGCGTCCGCACCCCCTTGCCCACCGAGGCCGTCTGGCTCGACCTGCAGAACCCGACACCGGAGGAGCTGGCCCGCGCCGAGGCGCTGATGGGCATCAAACTGCCGACTCGGGAGCAGATGGCGGAAATCGAGGAATCGAGCCGCTTGCGCATCACCCCCGGCGCCGTGCACATGACCGCGCTCGTCCTGGTCTGGGCCGACACCGACCAGCCGCGCATCGTGCCGGTCAGCTTCGTCCTGGCCGGCGGGCGACTCGCCACCATCCACGCCGTCGACCCTCAGCCCTTCCTGGCCTTCCGCCGTCGCGTCACCCGCAGCGGCGGCGCGGAGCTGACGGCCGAGGCGGTCCTCGCTGCCCTGCTGGATGGTGTGGTGGAGCGCACCGCCGCCGTCCTGCGCCGTGTCGGGCTGGAACTGGACACCATGGGCAGCCGCGCCTTCCGCGGGCGCGCCCTGCCGGTCAAGGGGGAGCGGCGGGACGACACCCGCACGCTGAAGCGCATCGGCCACACCGGGCACCTGATCGGCAAGGCCCATGTCAGCCTGTCCACGCTCAACCGCCTGCTGACCTTTCTGGCCCGCGGCGAGGGCTGGACCCCGGCCAAGCGGACCCGGCGCTGGGCGCGCGCCGCCCTGCAGGACGTGACGGGGCTCGGCGAGTACGCCCAGTTCCTGTCGGGCAAGGTCAGCCTGCTGCTGGACACCACGCTGGGGCGCATCAACGTGGAGCAGAACGAGATCATCAAGATCGTTTCGATCCTGACGGTCACCCTGTTTCCGCCGACCCTGGTCGCCAGCATCTACGGCATGAACTTCGTGACCATGCCGGAGAAGAACTGGACCTTCGGCTATCCGCTGGCGGTGATGCTGATGATCCTGTCGGCGACGCTGCCGATGATCTACTTCAAGCGGCGGCGCTGGCTCTAGGGACTGTTCCGGTGGTCAGCCGAGGCTGGAAGGCGCCGCTTCCGTCACCCGCGCCTCGCCCAGCTTCTCCCGCGTTTCGGAGAACTGCCTGCGGACCTCGATCCATTCCTTGAGAATTTTCCCAAGCGCGAAGACGAGCAGGCCGTGCGCGGTGGTGATCTCCACGCCGATCAGGTCCTCCAGCATGGTGTCGAACAGCTCCAGCAACGCGGTCAGCAGAAGGATCGCGGACAGGACGATCTGAAGCAGCGAAGGGCAGCGGACAAGGAGCGTCATCGGTTTCACCGGCAATCGGACGGCATACGGCGAAATCTATGACACAAGCCGGAGGCGTTGGGGAGCGGGGTTGCGGCCGCTCCGCGTCTTAAACGATGGCGAGCACCAGCGCCCAGCCGAGCACGACGAGGTTGACGGTCAGCGTGACCGCCATGCCCGGCGCCCGCACATAGGGATGGATCAGGTAGCCCGCCCAGAACAGCAGGCGGCCCAGCACGAACAGCGCAGTCGCCAGCCGGGCGAAGCCCAGGTCGGGCAGTGGCATCTGCGCCACCAGCGCCGCCAGAGCGGGCAGGAAGATCAGCGTCTGCTCCACCGTGTTGGTCAGCACGCGCTGGCTGACCCGGTAGAAGCGCGACTCGGCGTCGTCGATGGGATTCAGGGCGACGGAGCGGGCGCGGGCGACCAGCACCCCGCCCACCGTCAGGAACAGCAGCAGCGCGGGCCAGAGGGCGAGCCGCCCCCAGAAGGCCATGCGCGTGCCCGGATCGGCGATGCCGGGCGGCGGCGCGAACAGCGGCGGCAGCAGCCACAGGGCCAGCAGCGCCACGACCACCGCGGCGAGGTTGACGGTGGCCGCCAAGCGCAGAAGACGGGTCTTGGAGGGACGGGTCTCCGGTGCGGCGGCCATGGAGTCTTACCCCAGGCCTTTCTGGCCCATGTCGAGGAACTTCTGGCGGCGCTGGGCGCGGATCGCCGCGCCGTCCAGCCCGTCGAGATCGCCCAGCGACTCCTCGATGGCGTCGCCGAGGGCCTTGACGGTCTCCGCCGGGTCGCGGTGGGCGCCGCCGATCGGCTCGCTCACCACCCGGTCGATGACACCAAGTTCCTTGAGGTCGTGGCTGATCAGGCGCAGCGCGACGGCGGCCTCGCCGGCCATGTCGGGATTGCGCCACAGGATCGACGCGCAGCCCTCCGGCGAGATGACGGAGTAGATGGCGTGCTCCAGCATCAGCACCCGGTCGGCGGTCGCGATGGCGATGGCGCCGCCGGACCCGCCCTCGCCGATCACCGCAGCCACCATGGGCACGGTCAGGCGCAGGCAGCGCTCGATGCTCTTGGCGATGGCCTCGGCCTGACCGCGCTCCTCCGCCTGGACGCCGGGGAAGGCGCCGGCGGTGTCGACCAGCGAGACGACCGGCAGATTGAACCGGTCGGCGAGGTCCATCAGGCGCTGGGCCTTGCGGTAGCCCTCGGGCTTGGCCATGCCGAAGTTGTGGCGCACGCGCGTTTCCGTGTCGTGGCCCTTCTCCTGCCCGATCACCACGACCGAACGGCCGCGGAAGCGGCCCAGCCCGCCGATGACCGCACGGTCTTCGGCGAAGCCACGGTCGCCGGCCAGCGGCGTGAAGTCGTCGATCAGCCCCTTCACATAGTCCAGACAGTGCGGACGGTTGGGGTGGCGGGCCACCTGCACCTTCTGCGCCGGGGTGAGCTTCGCGTAGGTCTGCCGGAGGAGCTTGTCGACCTTGGTCTGCAGCTTCGTCACTTCGTCGGCGATGTTGATGTCGCCGGCGTTGGTCAGGTGGCGCAGTTCCTCGATCTTGCCTTCAAGCTCGGCGATCGGCTTTTCGAATTCCAGGAAGGTTTGCATGCCGGAAGGATCACGGACCGAATAGGATAGGACGCGGACGTCGCGGACCGGCCTTGGTACCACGGTGCGCGGCGGCGATGCCACAGCTTATCGCGCGAATCGCCGGCCAAAACTGACCAGAAGCACGCCCAGGACGATCACCGCCGCCCCGCCCCACACCCAGGGGGAATAGCGCTCGCCGAACAGCAGCGTCCCGGTGCCCAGCCCGACGGAGGTCGCCACGTAGCCGATCTGGCTGAGATAGACCGGCCCGGCGACCACCTGGAGCCGGAAATACAGCACGTAGGTCAGCGCCGTCACCGCGATCTGGAGCAGGGCCAGTCCGGGCGCGAGCCCCAGCGCCGGCAACTCCGCCACCGCCCCGGTGCCGAGCAGCGCCAGCAGGACCCAGCCCGCCCCGCCCAGCATGGTGCCGGCGGCCAGCGCCACCGGCTGCCCGCCCGGCGGCCACGCCATCGTGCGGTAGACGTTGCCCGCCGCGACCGACAGCGGCATGACGAAGGCCAGTGCCATCCAACCCGCCAGATCGGGCGAGGGCAGGCTGCCGCGCGGCCCGACGATCATCAGCGCGCCGACGAATCCGAGCAGAATGCCCGCCACCCGACCGCGGTCGGGCGTCTCGATCCGCACCGCCACGGCCATCAGCAGCGTCAGGATCGGCGGCAGCGTGTAGACCACCGCCGACAGCCCGGCCCCCAGCCAAGGCATGACGAAGAACAGCACCACGTTGGGCAGCGCCATGGACAGCAGCCCCGACACCGCGAAATAGCGGAGATACCGCCCGGTCAGGGGCATCGGTTGCCGTTTGAAACGCGCCAGCCCGGCCAGGATCACCCCGGCACCCAGCATCATGGAAAACGCCCAGGGCAGCGGCGGCACGCCGGCCGCCTGCGCGATCTTGGTGACCGGAAAGATTACCCCGATCAAACCGCCGACCAGAAGCAGCAGCGCGAGCGACTCGGCCCCGCGCGACGGCGGCGGAACGGTGGAGGGTGTGGACACGGGGACGAAACCTCTGGCTCGGGACGCGGGCAGGCCAGCGAACATGGCGAAGCCCCCGCCTTTTGCCAAGGAGGTTGGGCATGTTGGAAAAGCGCGTCGCGAGTGTTGCCCCCACCCCGGCCCTCCCCCTCTTCGAGGGAGAGGATGCCTTACGCGGAGTGGCGGCAGTCCCCTCCACCTCGTAGAGGGGGAGGGTTAGGGAGGGGGCATTACGCCCCCTGCGCGACGATGCGGTCGTAGGCCGGCAGGGTCAGGAAATCCACGAAGTCGTCGCGCTCCAAGAGGTCGCGCAGCATCACCGCGGCGTCCTCGTACAGACCCCGCTCGAAGGCGCGGTCGCCGACGCGGGTCTTCCAGGCGGCCAGCTCCTCGGCGATGGTCTCGTCCACCAGCTCCATGGTCACCGGGCGCCCGTCGTCCAGCGTGGCGCGATGGTGGACCCATTGCCAGAGCTGGGTGCGGCTGATCTCCGCGGTGGCGGCGTCCTCCATCAGGTTGAACAGCGGCACGCAACCGGTGCCGCGCAGCCACGACTCCAGATAGCCGATGGCGACGGCCACGTTGTTGCGCAGGCCGTGCTCGGTCTTTGGCCCCTCCGGCACGGCCAGCAGGTCGGCGGCGGTCACGCTGACGTCGGCCCGCTTGCGGTCGATCTGGTTGGGCTTGCGCATGTAGGCGTCGAAGACCTCCCGCGCGACGGGGACGAGGCCGGGATGGGCAACCCAGGTGCCGTCATGGCCGTTGGACACCTCCCGCTCCTTGTCGGCGCGGACCTTGGAGAAGGCGGTCTCGTTGGCCGCGGGGTCGTCCTTCACCGGGATGTAGGCGGCCATGCCGCCGATGGCCGGGGCGCCGCGGCGGTGGCAGGTCTTGACCGCCAGCAGACTGTAGGACTGCAGGAAGGGCGTCGCCATCGTCACCTCCGCCCGGTCGGGCAGGACGGCGGCGGGGTCGTTGCGGAAGGTCTTGATGAAGCTGAAGATGTAGTCCCAGCGCCCGCAATTCAGCCCGGCGGAATGGTCGCGCAGCTCGTAGAGGATCTCGTCCATCTCGAAGGCGGCCAGGATGGTTTCCACCAGCACCGTGGCCTTGATCGAGCCGTGCGGGATCTTCAGATAATCCTCGGCGACCGAGAACACCTCGTTCCACAGCCGCGCCTCGAAATGGCTTTCCAGCTTCGGCAGGTAGAAGTAGGGGCCGGAGCCGTGGGCCAGCAGCTCCCGCGCGTTGTGGAAGGCGTAGAGGGCGAAGTCGAACAGCGCGCCCGACACCGGTTCGCCGTCGAGCCGGACGTGCTTCTCCGCCAGATGCCAGCCGCGCGGGCGGACCGTCAGGACGGCGGTCCTGTCGTTCAGCCGGTACTTCTTCCCCGACACGGGATCGTCGAAGGCGATCGTCCGCCGCACGGCGTCGCGCAGGTTGACCTGCCCGTCGATCAGGTTGCTCCAGGACGGGCAGCTCGAATCCTCAAAATCCGCCATGAAGACCTTCGCGCCGGAATTCAGCGCGTTGATGATCATCTTGCGGTCCACCGGCCCGGTGATCTCCACCCGGCGGTCAAGCAGGTCGTGCGGCAGCGGCGCGATGGTCCAGTCGGCCTCGCGGATGGCCCGGGTTTCCGGCAGGAAGTCCGGCGTGTGGCCCTGCTCGATCAGCGCCCGCCGCTTGGTCCGCACGTCGAGCAGGCGCAGCCGCTCCGACCCGAACCGCCCTTCCAGCTCCGCCAGGAAGGCCAGCGCCTCCGGCGTCAGGATCGCCTCGAAGCCCGGGTTGATCGGACCCAGGATCTCAAGCCCGGAGATGGTCGTGGCCATGCGGTTCCTCCAATCTGCGCTTATGCTTGCGCATTTCAAGTCAATCAGAACATCGCCCAAAAAATTAGTCAAATTGGCCCAGAACAAACAGCCCAAGTAACCAATTAGAACACTTTTTAGCGATTTAATACTCTAGACACTTTGGTCTTTAGGCCGTAATAAGGCACAAACTCTGAGTATTTTACTTTTTTTTCAGCTCCGAAATCACTGAATCAATCGCTTTATCTGCGCCCTTTGCGCTTCTTCTAGCCGCCACATACAGCTTGTTCATTTTTCTATAATAGTTTATTTTATCTGTATTAAGGTCCTTCAAGGAAAGGTCACTAAAGCTATCTATGACGTCACCATTTTCATCGACTATTTCGATGTAAATATCGAAATCATCTCCGAATTCTAATGAAACCCGGTATATTCTTATGCTAAAAGCTCCAAGTTGCGCAAAAAATCTAGAATCTGATCCATCATCATACCACAATAGAGAGCTATCTGCAGTTTTTACATCAAGAAGATCGACAAGCTCAGCAAATTTTTCTTCAGACATCTTATTACTCCACTGGCGACTTGAGCTCGACTAAAATTTTGTGCATTTTATCTGCATGCTCAGAAAGCACCTTGTTCATCTTTGATACACTCCCAGGTTTTTTTCCACCCTCTAACGCTCTCTCTAAATTTGCTTCCATTTCAGATAGTTTTTCAATCGCGTTCTGCACAGCCCCCTGATTTTCAGGAGATAGTTTAGAATGCGTATGCCGGACGGTTATCAGCATACGTTTAAGGGCAGAGTATCGATCTAATATTATCTCCCACGAACCAGTTTTATGGAGTCGACGTATTTCGTCAATGACCGCAATAGCGGCAGAAACATCCGACAAAGAATTTAGCTTAACTATGCTCTCTTTTACTTGATTTGCAGCAGACTCTGCCTGTTTTGCTGCTGATTTTGCCTTACGAATACCTATAATTGTAATACCAAATCCAAATAAAGATATAACCAAACCAACTACACTAGATAAATCTCCTAAGAACCAGTCGTTGAAGGCAAGCCTTAGCGTCTCAGTCATCTATTTAGTTCCGAAAGCCAACCATCAAGCGTTCAGCCAAAGGTTGCTCTTTAAGCGTTTCATCATTCGGCCAAACACGCATAGCCGTACGAAGAAACCCGAATACATCATTTTCAGAGAAAATAAAATAAGAATCTATCTTATTTTTCGCCGGGCCAGCGGGTGATGCTCGTGCACGACCTGCTTCAGCCGTTCCGACACCACATGGGTGTAGATCTGGGTGGTGGCGATGTCGGCGTGGCCCAGCATCTTCTGGACCGAGCGCAGGTCCGCCCCGCGGTCGAGCAGATGGGTGGCGAAGGCGTGGCGCAGGACGTGGGGGCTGACCTTCTCCGGGTCGATGTTCGACTCGATGGCCAGTTCCTTCAAAAGCTGGGCGAAGCGCTGGCGCGTCAGATGACCGTTGGCGGAACTGCGCGACGGGAAGAGGAAGGCGACCGGTCCGTTCTCGCGCCCGGCCAGGATGAAGTGGCTCCGCCAGGGCAGATAGGCGCCCAGCGCGGCGGAGGCCGGTTCGGACAGCGGCACCATGCGCTCCTTCCCGCCCTTGCCGCGCACGATCAGCCCGCGCCCGTCGCGCAGGATGGCGGCCATCGGCAGGCCGACCAGCTCCGACACGCGCAGGCCGGTGGCATAGAGCACCTCCAGCAGGGCGACCAGCCGCAGCCCCTCCGGCCCGCCGCGGGTCTGGGCGGAGTCGATCATGCGGGTGACCTCCTCCACCGTCAGGATCTTGGGCAGCGGGCGGCCCTGCTTGGGGCTGTCCAGCGCCGAGGCCGGGTCGTCCGCCCGCCGCCCTTCCGACACTAGGAAACGGTAGAACTGGCGCATCGCCGACAGGCGGCGGGCCAGTGTGCGCGGCGCCGGCTTCTGCCCGCCCTCCACATACTGGAAGGCGAGGTAAGCACGCAGATCCTCCGTCCCCGCCTTCTCCAGCGGCTGCCCGCGCTGGGCCAGCCAGAGGGCGAGGTCGGCGAGGTCGCGCTCGTAGGCCACGCGGGTGTTGAGCGCGGCGCCGCGCTCCGCCGTCAGCATGTCCAGGAAGGCGTCGACATGGGGCGAGGCCGCGATCGGGCGTGGTTTGCAGGGGCGCCCGCGCCGCTTCGGCTGGGCTTTCGGCAGGGGTGTTTTGGGCATGGGACTCATCCGGCCAGGGCCGCGGCGGCTTCACGGGCGACGGCGCGGGCATCGCTGTCCAGACCCACGGCGCGCAGGGCCCCGACCACACGCGCCACCACCGCGGGCGGCGTGCCCGCCGGCCCGGCGTTGCCGAGCAGCAGAAGCGCGGCCAGCGCCGTCTCGCCGACGCGCCGGTCGGCGGAGGCCTCGGCCAGCCGCTGCCACAAAGCTGGGTCGGCGGTGGGGGGACGGGCGCCCGCGGGCATGGAGGCTGTCTCTTCGGGGTCGCTGATCCGGCGCCACGCCTCCTCCGGAATGGCGAGGCCCATCGCCTGGAGCAGGGCCAGTTGCCCGGCGACGCGGGCGCGGGCCTCCGGATCGGCGCCGCGCAGCGATTCGTCCAGCCAGCCGGCGAGACCCAGTGCCCCGCCGCCCGGCGGCGGACCGAGCGCGATGACGGCGAGCGGCCACAGCCGCGCCACCTCCGCCGTGGGACGGCTGCGCAGGGCGAGATCGTGCCAGCGCTTGCCCTTGTCGGGCCGGCCCAGCGCGAAGCAGAGCCGCGCCGCGGCGGGGGCCAGGGCGGCGGCGTCCGGGGTCGGCGACAGGGTGTCGAGCATGTCGGCCACCACCGCCCCCACCGGCCCGGCCAGCATCGGCGGGTCGAGAAGCTCCAGCGCCAGCCCGGCCAACTCCACCCGCCGCCCACCGGCTATGGCGGCGAGCATGGCCTGCTGCACCAGCGCGCGGGTGCGGGCGGTACGGTCTCGCGCCACGGCGTCCTTCAGCCGCAGCAGCTCATCACCCTTGGCCGGGGCGGCGCGGTATGCCTCCGCCAGCCGCCGGGAATCGAGGAAGAGGGCGGTGGCGGCGCGCTCCGCCGCGGTCACGCGGGTCGCCGGGTCGGTACCATTGTTGGACGCCACCGCGGCCAGCCGCGCCGGGTCGGTCAGGGACAGCACGTCCGGCGGCAGCCCGGCCTGGAGCGTCCGCAAGGCGGCCAGGGTCAGCGGGCTGGGGTCCTTCAGGCTGCGCGGCCGGACCGCCGGGCCGCCGGCCATCGCCTCGGCCACCCGCAGGAAATCGGGATCGCCGCCCGGCTGCTCGCGCAGCATGTCGAAGGCGATGTCGTCACCCGCTGGACCAGAGCCGGCTTCCATCGACGCACCCCCGCCGATCCGCCCGGCGCGCAGGCGGCAGAACAATTCCACGCGTTGCCAATAGGGGCCGGCGAAGGGCTTGGCGCGCTCCGTCGCGGCGGCGCAGTCCAGCGGGCCGGCGAGCAGTTCGGCATCGGTCAGGGCGCGGGCGGCGGCCTCGTCGGCCGTCATCGCCTCGGGCAGCAGCGCGGCGAGGTCGGCGGCCCCGCGCGGGTCGCCCATGGCCGCCAGCTTTTCCACCCGCAGGGCGCCGAAACGGCGCGCCGGCTCGGGCTCGCCCGGAGCGGCGGCGGGCGAGCCGCGGCTGAGCAGCAGCCGGCGCTGCAACTCCTTCACGGCGGGCGACGGGGTGAGGGTGGGCAGTTCCGGCAGCAGGGCCAACACCTCGGCGCGCGGGATACCGCGCCAGGGGTCGCCGCCCAGCCCGGCGGCTCCCGCCAGAGGGCCGGCGCCGTCGGGGTCCAGCGGCCCCAGCGTCTCCACCGCGATGGCCGAGGGCGGCGCCACGGTGGGCACCACCTCGAAGGACGGCGTGCGGCCCGATGGAAGCAAGGGCAGCGGGGCGGCGGACGGCCCTGGCGAGGACGGCCATGGCGACGCCAGCGGATCGTCCAGGACCCGTCCGACCCCGGATTCGACGTCGGGGACGGCCATCCTTTCCGGAGGCGGAAACAGGCGGATCGGCGGCCCGGAGGGTACGGCCTGGGTATAGGCCTGGGCCAGCGCCGGCGTCGCCACTCCCATCAGGGTGCCGGACACAGCCAGCGCCAGGGGTGCCAACCCGAGAGAAGCGGCGGCAAATATGGAAACGGCGCCGGCACCGGCCCTTCCGCCCCGTGACGGAGCGGCGAACCGGCGGCGGCGCCCAGCGGCGTCCCCGGCGGCGTCCCCGGCGTCAGCGGGGGAACCGCTCATCCGGAATGACCTTTTCCACCGTCTTGGACGGTGCCGGCATGTCCCAGGAGGCAAGGAAGGCCATGCCACCCCCGATGACGAAGAGGAACAGGACGAAAAGAATGGAAATAACGCGGCTCATGGCGATCGGAGTCGTGTTTCTGTGGAAGGAACGGCGGCGCTGTATCACGGTCGGCGTCTGTGCGGCTTGGGACAAGGGTGCGCTTTCATGCTAATCATCGCACACCGTCCGCACCGCTGGCCCGATGGCCGATGAACGCTGGACGTACCACTTTAGCCACGGGGGCTCCGCTGCGCAACATGCGCAGGCCCCTGCGACCGAATCGAACACCCGCCCTCCGGAACCGCATCAGGCCGGAACAGCATCAGGAAAGTCCACAGCACCATGACCGCCCGCCTTCCATCGCAGGGACAGCCGCCGGACCCGTCGAAGACCCTTCCGAGGACGGTGGTGCTGGTCGGCCTGATGGGCGCGGGGAAGAGCGCAATCGGCCGGCGGCTGGCCGCGCGGCTGCACCTGCCCTTCACCGACGCCGACACCGAGATCGAGACGGCGGCGGGCTGCTCCATCGCGGAGATCTTCGCCCGTGACGGCGAGGCGGTGTTCCGCTCGGTGGAGCGGCGGATCATCACCCGGCTGCTGACCGAACAGCCGGTGCACATCCTGGCGACCGGCGGCGGCGCCTTCATGGACCCGGAGACGCGCGCGGCCATCCGCGCCCACGGCCTGTCGATCTGGCTGCGCGCCGAGCTGGACGTTCTGCTGGCCCGTACGGCGCGGCGCACCCACCGCCCGCTGCTGAACGCCGGCGACCCGAAGGAGATCCTGAGCCGGCTGATGACCGCCCGCTACCCCGTCTACGCGGAGGCCGACCTGACGGTGATCAGCGACGAGCGCCCGCCGGAGGCAACCGTGGAGCAGGTGATCGAGGCGCTGGAGGCGCATTTCGGCATCACCCTGCCCCACTCGCACCACCATCATCACCGCCACCCGGCGCACCACCACCACGACAAGCCCTGATCCCGCCATGACCTCCCCAGACACCTCCCCAGACACCTCCACTGCCATCGACACCGTCCGCCTCGACCTCGGCCCGCGCAGCTATGACATCCTGGTCGGCGACCGGGTGCTCGACGGCGCCGGGCCGCGCATCGCCGCGATCACCAAAGGCAAGGCGCCCATCGTCGTCACCGACGAGAACGTCGCACCACGGCACCTGCCGACTTTGGAGCGCACGTTGCGCGGGTCCGGCATCGAGCCGACCCAGGCCATCGTCCTGCCGGCGGGTGAAAAAACCAAGGACTTCGCCCATTTCGAACGGCTGATGGACGCCGTCCTGGGGCGCGGGATCGAGCGGTCGGCGGTCCTGCTGGCGCTCGGCGGCGGGGTGATCGGCGACATCACCGGCTTCGCCGCCGCCTCGGCGTTGCGCGGCATCGACTTCATCCAGGTGCCGACCACGCTGCTGAGCCAGGTGGACAGCTCGGTCGGCGGCAAGACCGGGATCAACAGCCCGCACGGGAAGAACCTGATCGGCGCCTTCCACCAGCCGCGTCTGGTCATCGCCGACACCGCCACGCTGGACACCCTGCCGCGGCGCGAGGTGCTGGCCGGCTACGCCGAGGTGGTGAAGTACGGGCTGATCCGCCTGCCCGGCTTCTTCGCCTGGCTTGAGGAGAACGGCGAACGGGTGGTCGCCGGCGACAGCGACGCCCGCCGCCACGCCGTCACCGAAAGCTGCCGGGCCAAGGCCGCCATCGTCGGCGCGGACGAGCGGGAGAGCGGCGACCGCGCCCTGCTGAATCTCGGCCACACCTTCGGCCACGCGCTGGAGGCGGCGACCGGCTTCGGCTCCCGCCTGCTGCACGGCGAGGCGGTGTCGATCGGCATGGTTCTGGCCTTCGACCTGTCGGTGCGGCTGGGGCTGTGCCCGGCAGCGGACGCCGAGAAGGCGCGCGCCCATCTGGCCCGCGTCGGCCTGCCGGTCCGCCCCACCGACGTGCCCGGCGTGGAATGGGACATCGACGGGCTGATCCTGTCCATGGCCAAGGACAAGAAGGTCAAGGACGGGCGCATCACCTTCGTGCTGGCGCGTGCGCTGGGCGACGCCTTCACCCAGCGCGACGTCGATCCGGCGGTGGTGCGGGCGCTACTGGAGGATGCCGTCGCGCCCTGATGCGGTGCACCATAAGCCCTTGACCGTTGGGGTGACAAACTGTCAGACTTCACGACAGTTCCGATTCGCGTCCAAGACGCAGCGGAATGCCGCCCCATAAAGGGAGAAGGGACATGCCGAACCGCAAGCTCATCCCCGACGTCATCAAGGATCAGCAGCTCGTCTGCCTGCCCCCGGAGGCCAGTGTCCATGACGCCACCGTTCTGATGGCGGAACGCCGCGTCGCCGCCCTCTTGGTCACGCAGGACCAAGCGGAAGGCGGCCGGTCGCTGAAGGGCATCTTCACCGAGCGGGACCTCGCGGCCCGCGTCGTCGCCGCAGGGCGCGATCCCGCGGCGACCCGGCTGGCCGAGGTCATGACCGCTTCTCCCGACACGCTGGGACCGGACGCCCATGCCTACGAGGCGCTGGACCTGATGGAGCGCCATCACTACCGCCACCTGCCGATCACCGCGGACGGCGAGTCGGACGGCGCGGTGATGGGCATCGTCTCCATCCGCGACCTGTTCGCAGTGGTCCGCGCCCATCTGGAGGACGAGATCCGCGACCGCGAAGCCTTCATCTTCGGGTCGAACTACTCCGCCAGCGCTCCACCCTGATCTCCGAACGCGTAATGCTGCAATGCGGTGGAGCCGGCTTGACCTGAACGCTGGCCCCACCGATATTCCCGGGTACGCCCCAACAATCAGGCCGTCCGAACTAGGCCGAACGCCAGAGAGTCCCATGCCGCTGTCCGAACCCGCCGCACGCGAACCGATCCACACCCGGGAAGTCACCTGCCGGGGCTATCGGCGGACCGATGGGCTGTGGGATGTCGAAGGCCATCTGACCGATGTGAAGAGCTACGCCTTCCACACCGAACAGCGGGGCCAGATCCTGCCCGGCGACCCGGTCCACGGCATGTGGCTTCGCCTGACGGTGGACAACGACCTGACCGTCCAAGCGGTGGAGGCGGTGACGGAGAAGAGCCCCTACCGCACCTGCGGCTCCGTCACGCCCAACTTCCAGCGGCTGGTCGGGCTGAAGATCGGGCCGGGCTGGACCCGCGCGGTGAAGGAGCGGCTGGGCGGCGTCCAGGGATGCACGCATCTGGTGGAGCTTCTGGGGCCCATCGCCACCACCGCCTTCCAGACCATTTATCCCATCCTGGCGCGCGAGCAGGCCGAGAAGGCCCGGGCGGCGGGCGGCGGTGAGGCTGGCAGCAAGGAGGACATGCTGCGCACCAAGCGCCCGGTGCTGCTGAACACCTGCCACATCTTCGACAGCAACGGCGAGGTCGTGCGGAAGAACTGGCCCGACCACTACACCGGCGACCGTCCGCGCGACGCCGCGGACTGAGGCGACGGTCGGACCGACCGGTCTTTGCCCGCACCGGACACAGCGTGCCGAACAGACACGAAAGGGCGCGTCTTGTGGACGCGCCCTTTTCTCTTCCCGATCAGGACATTCAGACCGTCACGCTTCCAGTGCGGACCGCAGGCCCTCGCCCGGCGCGCCCGGCTTCGCCGCCGGCGGCAAAGCCGATGCCGCGGTGCCGGCCTCGCTCTCCGGCCGGTCCAACTCGTCGAGCGGCGGCAGGTCGAAGGGCGTGCCCACGAAAGGATCGCCCCCGCCATGCCCGGCCTGGACATGGCCGTCCTCGGTGCAGGCCCGGCGGAAATAGGCCGCGATGAAGACGCGGACCGCCGAGGTCAGGGTGACCTCCGCGTTGTCCGCGCCCGGGCCGCGCCGCCGGATCTGCTCGTCCAGCCGGTCCTTGATCAGAGTGCAGAGGCCGTTGACCGTCAGGCCCTCTCGGCGGGCGATGTCCTCCAGAGCGTCCCACATGGTCGGCTCCAGACGCATGCTCGTGCGGCGCCCGGCAATCATGATGTTCATGCTCTTCAGCGGTTCCACACACGCGGTGGGATTCACTGTTAACCGCTTCTTCGGCCCGCGCTTCGCCATACGCCGCCCTCTCCACGAACCCGCCGGACGACGCGCGAAAAGTGCATCGCCCACGGCGCATTGATTGGTTGCATGCGCTGCACTCTACTAAATACAGCGAGAATTGCAACCACGGCAGCACTCCAATTATGTTTGAAGACGGAAAAGAACCTCTAGTAGTTGCATGCGTATGTATGCATTTGCAGGTGGCGCTTTTCCCTTGCTGCACGGGCGGCGGCCGGGCGTTCTTGTGGGCGTTGCTGTCAGCGGGCCTCTTCGGGCGTCAACGTGGTCAAGCCGAGGGCGTGAACGCGCTCCGCCATTTCTTGGGCCAGCAGACCATAGACCAGCCGCTGGCGCTCCACGCGCGACTTACCGGCGAAGGCGGCGGAGACGATGGTGACGTGGAAATGCGTCTCGCCCTCCGGGTGGGCGCCGCCATGGCCGGCGTGACGGCCGGAATCGTCCTGGATGTCGAGCCGCTCGGGAGCCAGCGCGTCGGTCAGCTTCCGGCGCATGCGGGTGGCGTATTCCATGGGTGTCCTCACTGGGTTTGGGCTGGGTCGGGTTTGGGATTGAGGTGACGGCGCGGCACCGCTTCCGTCAAGACGCCAATGCCGCAGACCGGCCATTTTCCGCAGTCCGGCACCGCCCCCTTGCGTGCGCTTGCCAGAAAGGATGCCTCTTCCCATACTTCGCACATGAGCAAGCCACGCACCCGCTACGATTTCAGCCGCTACGACCAGCCGCGCACCGCCGTGCGCGCCTGCGATCATCCGGGCTGTGCGGGCGAGGGCGCGTACCGGGCGCCGAAGAGCCGCCGGCAGCTCAACGACTACTACTGGTTCTGCCTGGACCATGTGCGCGAATACAACCGCGCCTGGGACTATTACGCCGGCATGAAGCCCGAGCAGATCGAGGCCGAGGTCCGCCGCGACACCACGTGGCAGCGGCCGAGCTGGCCGCTCGGCTTCTGGGGTGTGCAGGAGAAGTTCCTGCGCGACCGCGCAATGCACGGCTTCAGCTTCGAGTTCGGGCGCGAGGCCGGCAAGGACCAGTCCGAGGAGAGCAAGCAGCGCCGCCAGGCCGCCCGCAACGCGGAGGAGGAGGCGCTGGTCGTCCTCGACCTCGCCCCGCCGGTGGATTTCCCGCGCATCAAGGCGCGCTACCGCGAGCTGGTGAAAATTCATCATCCCGACGCCAACGGCGGGGACAAGGCGGCCGAAGAAAAGTTGAAGGAGATCAATCAGGCCTACAACACGCTGAAAGCCTGCTATGGTGCGTAACCCCGACGGTTGGCCGGACCAGATTGGCCGGGCGGCCCCGACAACAGACACGTTGGAACGATAAGAACCTCCCATGCCTTCTCAAGGAGCCACCCAGGCCAGCTCGGCCCTGTTCGATCACGTTCCCGACATCACCCTGTCGGTGCGTCAAGTGTTCGGCATCGACAGCGACATGCAGGTGCCGGCCTTCAGCCAGCGCACGGAGCATGTGCCGGACATCGATGAAGCCTACCGCTTCGACCGCGACACGACGCTCGCGATCCTGGCTGGCTTCGCCTACAACCGTCGCGTCATGGTCCAGGGCTATCACGGGACCGGCAAGTCCACCCACATCGAACAGGTGGCCGCGCGCCTGAACTGGCCCTGCATCCGCATCAACCTGGACAGCCACATCAGCCGCATCGACCTGATGGGCAAGGACGCCATCGTCCTGCGCGACGGCGTCCAGGTGACGGAATACCGCGAAGGCATCCTGCCCTGGGCGCTCCAGCACGCCTGCGCGCTGGTCTTCGACGAATATGACGCGGGCCGCCCCGACGTGATGTTCGTGATCCAGCGTGTGCTGGAGGTGGAAGGCAAGCTGACCCTGCTCGACCAGAACCGCGTCATCCGCCCGCACCCGGCCTTCCGCCTGTTCGCCACGGCGAACACCGTCGGTCTGGGCGACACCACCGGCCTCTACCACGGCACGCAGCAGATCAACCAGGGCCAGATGGACCGCTGGAACATCGTGGCGACGCTGAACTACCTGCCGGTGGACGCCGAGGTGAAGATCGTCGCCTCCAAGGTGCCGGAATACGACAGCGAGGCCGGCCGCAAGACCGTGGCGTCGATGGTGCGCCTGGCCGACCTGACCCGCGCCGGCTTCATCAACGGCGACATCTCCACGGTGATGAGCCCGCGCACGGTCATCACCTGGGCGCAGAACGCCAACATCTTCAACGACATCGCCTTCGCGTTCCGGATCACCTTCCTGAACAAGTGCGACGAGGTGGAGCGGCCGACCGTCGCCGAATACTACCAGCGCTGCTTCGGCACCGAGCTGCCGGAGACGGGGGTGCAGGCGAACCTGGTGTGACGGGGGGCGCCTCGTCCTCCGGGACCACAGCCTCCCTGGCAACAGGACAACACGGATTTCACGGATCTGGGCACGGATTTCACGGATGAGGGTCACTCTCGACCGCGACCTGGACGCCTTGACCGAGCGCATCATTGGAGCCGCCTTCGAGGTCTTCAACACGCTCGGCCAGGGGTTCGTCGAGGCCGTCTACAAGAAGGCCCTTCTTTGTGAACTTCGCGAGCGCGGCCTGGATGCGGAACATGAGGTTCCCTTCCAGATCGGCTACAAGGGCTCGAACGTTGGCACCTACTTCGCCGACATCGTGGTGGCGCGCCGCGTCACCGTCGAGCTGAAGGTCGCCGATGCGCTGGCGCAGCCGCACAAACGGCAGGTCATCAATTATCTTCGCGCCAGCGGATTGCCGGTCGGCCTGTTGTTCAACTTCGGTGGCTCCAGCCTCACCTTCTCCCGTGTCCTGCCGTAACGGGGAACATCCGTGAAATCCGTGCTTCGTCCGTGAGATCCGTGTCAATCTTGTCCGACGACCGCCGGACGCAGACCCAAGACAGCCCGCCATGACCGATCGTGAAAACCCCGTCGAGGCCTTCAAGCGCTCCACCGCCGCCGCGGTGCGGGCCCTCTCCCGCCGGGCCGACGTGCAGGTGGGCTTCTCCACCGAGCCGCCCGGCGTCGCCGGCCTGCGTGTGCGCATCCCCACCCCGGCGCGCGACCTGAACCCGCACGACGTCGCGACGCTGCGCGGCGCCGCGGACGCCGTGTCGCTGCGGCTGCGCTTCCACGACAACGCCATCCATCTCCAGCGCATGCCGCTGGGCGACAGCGCCCGCGCCGCCTACGACGCGCTGGAGCAGGCCCGCTGCGAGGCGCTGGGCGCCAGCCACATGCCCGGCGTGGCGGCCAATCTGGAGGCGGCGCTGGACGAGCGCTACCACAAGCAGGGCTTCGAGCGGCTGGAGGATCGCGAGCAGGTCCCCCTGCCCGAGGTGCTGCGCCTGATCGCCCGCGAGGCGATGACCGGCGCCGCCCCGCCCCCCGCCGCCGAGCACGCGGTCAGCCTGTGGCGCGGCTGGATCGAGGAGCGGCTGGGCAAGGACCTGCATGGGCTCGCCGGCCACATGGCAGACCAGGACGCCTACGCCCGCGCCGTGCGCAAGCTGCTGACCGAGCTGGACATGGAGGTCGGCAACGACCCCGACGAGCCGCAGGAGCCGGAAGAGGACGAGCGCGACTCCGGCGAGAACGAGAACGAGCCGAACAAGGGCCAGACCCAGGGTGAGGACGACACCCAGAGCCAGGCCGAATCGATGACCTCGCAGGAGACGCAGGAGTCCGACCAGGGCGAGCAGGCCGAGGAGGGCACCGGCGAGGAGGGCGACACCGAGATGGGCCAGGGCGAGGGGGCGGAGGAACCCGCCGGCCCCGGCCAGCCCTGGCGCCCGGAAGCGCGCGGCCGCAACGAGCCCGACCCCAACGCCTACAAGCCCTTCACCACCCAGTTCGACGAGGTGGTCGACGCCGCGGAGCTGTGCGACCCGGAGGAGCTGGCCCGGCTGCGCCACATGCTGGACCAGCAGCTCGTCCATCTCCAGGGCGTGATCTCCAAGCTGGCCAACCGCCTGCAGCGCCGCCTCCTCGCCAAGCAGCAGAGGTCCTGGGAGTTCGACCTGGACGACGGCATCCTCGACGCCGCCCGTCTCGCCCGCATCGTCGTCAACCCGGTCCTTCCCCTCTCCTTCAAGAAGGAGAAGGAAATGGACTTCCGCGACACGGTGGTGTCGCTGCTGATCGACAACTCCGGCTCGATGCGCGGGCGGCCGATCTCCATCGCCGCGATGAGCGCCGACATCCTGGCCCGCACGCTGGAGCGCTGCGCGGTGAAGGTGGAGGTGCTGGGCTTCACCACCCGCGCCTGGAAAGGCGGACAGGCGCGTGAAAACTGGATCTCCTCGGGCAAACCCGCCAACCCCGGCCGCCTGAACGACCTGCGCCACATCATCTACAAGGACGCCGACCAGCCCTGGCGCCGCGCCCGCAAGAATCTCGGCCTGATGCTGCGCGAGGGCATCCTGAAGGAGAACATCGACGGCGAGGCGCTGATGTGGGCGCACAACCGCCTGATCGGACGGCCCGAACAGCGGCGCATCCTGATGGTGATCTCCGATGGCGCGCCGGTGGACGACTCGACCCTGTCGGTCAACGCCGGCAACTATCTGGAACGGCATCTGCGGCAGGTGATCGAGTACATCGAGACCCGCTCGCCGGTGGAGCTGGTGGCCATCGGCATCGGCCACGACGTGACCCGCTACTACCGCCGCGCCGTCACCATCGTGGACGCCGAGCAGCTGGGCGGCACCATGATGAACAAGCTGGCCGAGCTGTTCGACGAGGACGACCGCCGGGGCCGCAGCGGCTGGCGCTGAGGCCGAAGACCGGACCGGAAACGACAACGGCGCGGATCACTCCGCGCCGTTTTTTCATGCATGCCGTCCGGTTCGTCCGGTCACTGCAGGCTGCGCTGCATCTCTTCGAAGTTGCGCGAGAAGCCGTTCAGCGGGAAGTCAATGTCGCGCTTGCCGGCGCGCAGGAAGTTCACGCGGACCAGCACCGTGGAGCCGTTGCGGAACTGGTCGACCACGCGGCCCGACACGAAGTTCGGGAACATGCACATGTTGAGCGTGGCGATCTGCGTCTCGATCCGCGGCTGACGGTCGACGCGGATGGCGCAGTTGTCGATCATGCCCTGGCTGGTCGTCAGGAACAGGTGGTAGTCGTTGCCGGTCGGGATGACGCTCAGCGCCACGAAGCCAACCTCCTTGCCGTCGTCGAACAGCCGGTAGTTCATCAGCCGGCAGACCTTGGTGTCGGTCATCCGGTCAATCTCGCAGCGGCTGGTCCAGGCGCCTTCCGGGCCGTACTCGGCGGCGGATTTGGAGAAATCGACGGCGGCGGCCGGCGTGGCGGCCAGCGCGGACAGCAGCGCCGCACCAAAAGCGAAGAGACCTGTCCAACGCATCCTGACGCTCCCCATCTGTCGTCCCGTTCGGCCGCTCGAACTCCCGCCCGACGGCGGGTATCGCGAACGGATTATAGGCATACCCCAAAGACGAACAAGCCTTTACACCTTTGGTTGGCGTCTTAGTCCGCGATGATCGTTCCGCTCCGCATCCTTTTTGAATATTGAGAATGGTTATCGTTCACGCTTGACACCCCGCCCCCCGAATGGTCAAGTCGGCGCATGAGAACGCTTCGCAATTGCGGGCGTGAACCGACAAGAATTCGGGAGTCACGAGGATGCACATCGGATCGCGCGGCGTGTTTGCCGCCACCTTCGCCGCCACGCTGCTGACCATGACCGGTCTCGCCAGCGCCGCCGAGGTGAACGTCTACTCCGCGCGCCATTACGATGTGGACAAGGACCTCTACGACGCCTTCACCAAGAAGACCGGCATCAAGATCAACGTCATCGAGGGCAAGGAAGAGGAGCTGATCGAGCGGATGAAGACCGAAGGCGGCAACAGCCCCGCCGACGTGTTCATCACCGTCGACGCCGGCCGCCTGTGGCGCGCCCAGGAGGCCGGCCTGCTCCAGCCGACCCGCTCCAAGGTCATGGAGGAGGCCATCCCGGCCCACCTGCGCGAGCCGGAAGGCCACTGGTTCGGCATCTCCAAGCGCGCCCGCATCCTGGTCTACAACAAGGCCTCGGTGAAGCCGGGCGAGATCAAGACCTACGAGGAGCTGGCCGATCCGAAGTGGAAGGACCGCGTCCTCGTCCGCTCCTCGACCAGCGTCTACAACCAGTCGCTCGTCGGCTCGCTGCTCGCCGCCCACGGCGAGAAGGCGACCGAGGAGTGGGCCAAGGGCGTCGTCGCCAACATGGCGCGCAAGCCGCAGGGCGGCGACACCGACCAGATCAAGGGCGTGGCCGCCAACGAAGGCGACGTGGCCGTGACCAACACCTACTACTTCGCCCGCATCGCCTCCTCCGCCAAGCCGGAGGACAAGGCCATCGCGGACAAGCTGGGCGTGATCTTCCCCAACCAGGACGGTCGCGGCACCCATGTGAATGTCTCCGGCGCCGGCGTCATGAAGAACGCGCCGAACAAGGAGCAGGCCGTCCAGTTCCTGGAGTATCTGGTCAGCCCCGAGGCCCAGAAGATGTTCACGGAAAAGAACTACGAGTACCCGATCGTCGCCGGGGCCGAGACCGCGCCGGTGCTGGTCACCTGGGGCAAGTTCAAGGAAGACCCGCTGAATGCCGCTGTCTACGGCAAGAACAACGCCGAGGCTCTGAAGATCATGGATCGCGCCGGCTGGAAGTAAGCCACCGTCCGGCGTAAAGAAGGGGCGCGTCCCAGCGGTGGAGACGCGCCCTTTTCTTTTGTGTGGTTTAGAACTTGCCCTCTTCGTAGTCGCGGTAGGCCTGCATCACCTCCTCGCGGCTGTTCATGACGAAGGGGCCGCCCCAGGCCACCGGCTCGCCGATGGGCCGCCCGGAGAGCAGCAGGAAGCGCGCGCCGGACGGGCCGGCGGTGATCTCCGCCCGGTCGCCCTCGCCCAGCACCAGAACCCGCGGCCCGCCCAGCCGGACCGAGCTGCCGGGCGCCAGCACCGATCCTTCGAAGACCACCAGCGCCGCCGCGTGACCGGCGGGCACCGGCTCGGAGAAGGCCGCACCGGCCGGCAGGGTGACGTCGAAGTAGCGGGCCTCCGTCGGGCCGCTGCGCACCGGGCCGGCGGTGCCGTTGCCGGTGGTGCCAGCGATCACCGTCACCGTGGTCCCGTCCTCCCGCGTCTCGACCGGGATGCGGTCGGCGGCGAACTCCTGATAGGCGGGCTCCGACATCTTCAGCCGCGCCGGCAGGTTGATCCAGAGCTGGAAGCCCTTCATCAACCCTTCGGTCTGCTCCGGCATCTCGGAATGGATCACGCCGCGCCCCGCGGTCATCCACTGCACGCCGCCGGTCTCGATCACGCCCTCATGGCCGTGGTTGTCCCAGTGGCGCATGCGGCCGGCCAGCATGTAGGTGACCGTCTCGAAACCGCGGTGCGGGTGGTCGGGGAAGCCGGCCAGATAGTCCTGCGGCGTGTCGGACCCGAAGTAATCCAGCATCAGGAAGGGGTCGAGCATGCGCAGGCGCGGCGTGCCGACCATGCGGGTCATGCGCACGCCGGCCCCGTCGGACGCTTCCATGCCTTCGACGGCGGTCAGGACGGGGCGGACGGTTTCGGCGGTCATCGGACGCTCTCCTCAGGCAACATCGCTGAGAGAGAGGTATTCTTTCCAGAGCGCCGGATAAAGCCCCACCGCCGCTCAACACTGTTGCGGCAGGGGCAACAGCCTCACTCGTCGGTCTGGCCGGGGCGGGAGCGGCTGATGGACAGGCTGAGCAGGATCACCGGCACGATGCCCACCGCGACGATGGCCAGCGCCCCGGTGGCGGCCTCGGTCAGCCGCTCGTCGGAAGCCAGCGTGTAGACGCGCACGGCCAGCGTGTCGAAGTTGAAGGGCCGGACGATCATCGTCGCCGGCAGTTCCTTCATCACGTCGACGAAGACCAGCAGGCCGGCGGTCAACAGGCTGCCCCACATGATCG
Organism: Azospirillum brasilense; assembly: GCF_001315015.1. Classification (NCBI taxonomy): domain Bacteria; kingdom Pseudomonadati; phylum Pseudomonadota; class Alphaproteobacteria; order Rhodospirillales; family Azospirillaceae; genus Azospirillum; species Azospirillum brasilense. The sequence continues at coordinate 2,710,765 of NZ_CP012914.1, forward strand.
GCGCGTGCACCCGGATCAGCGTCCGTCCCGCCGTGTGGCCGAGCACGCGCGAGGCAAAGTCCATCGTCGGGCGGATCTTGCCCAGGCTGGCCTCGATCGTGTTGAAGGACACCGCCAGGAAGCGGACCAGATAGGCGAACAGAACCGCCGCGATGGTGCCGCTCAGCAGCAGGCCGGTGGACACGCCGAAGGTCTGGCGCATGAAGGCGTCGACGGCGTTGTCGAGATGGGCGAAGGGAATCAGCACGCCGACCGCGATCACCGATCCGGGAATGGCGTAGCCCATGGCGGCGACGCGCACCGCGCCCTTGAGCAGCGGCGTCGGGCGCAGCCGCTGACCGTAGGCCAGCACCAGCGCCAGCGACACCGCCAGCACCGCGGCCAGCGCCGCCAGCGTGAAGCTGTTGCGGGCCAGCGTCAGGAACACCGGCCCGAAGGCTTGGTCCCCCGCGGTGACCGCCATGCGGACCAGCAGACCGGCGGGCAGCAGGAAGCCGAGCAGAAGCGGCAGCCCGCAGGCCGTCATGGCGGCCGCCGCGCGCCAGCCCTTCAGCTCATGCTTGGGCAGGCGGCGGTAACGGGTGGTGGTGTGGTGGTAGCGGGCCTGACGGCGCGACCAGCGCTCCATCAGCACCAGCACCAGGACGAACATCATCAGCACGGCGGCCAGTTGCGCCGCCGCCACCGGCTGTCCCATGGCGAACCACGTCCGGTAGATGCCGGTGACGAAGGTGTTGACCGCGAAATACTGCACCGTGCCGAAATCGGCCAGCACCTCCATCAGCACCAGCGCCAGACCGGCGACGATGCTGGGGCGGGCCAGCGGCAGCGCCACCGTGAAGAAGCTGCGCCACGGTCCGCGGCCGAGCGTACGGCTGACCTCCAGCACGCAGACCGACTGCTCCAGGAAGGCGGCGCGCGACAGCAGATAGACGTACGGGTAGAGCACCAGCGTCATCATGAGCGCGGCGCCTTCGAGCGTACGGATGTCCGGAAACCAGTAATCCCGCCGCGACCAGTGGAAAACCTCGCGCAGCGCGGTCTGCACCGGGCCGACGAACTGGAGCAGATCGGTGTAGACGTACGCCATGACATAGGCAGGCACCGCCATCGGCAGCAGCAGCGCCCACTCCAGCGTACGGCTGCCGGGAAAGCGGCACATGGTGACCAGCCAGGCGGTGCCCACCCCGATGACCAGCGTGCCCACCCCCACCCCGAAGACGAGGCGCACGGTGTTCAGCAGATACTCCGCCAGCACCGTGTCGACCAGATGCTGCCACACCCCGTCGGTCGGCACGAAGACGCGGCTGATCACCGCCAGCACCGGCAGGGTGACCAGCGCCGCGATCACCAGCGTCGCCAGCGTCCAACCGCTGAAACCGATGCGTTGCCAGAGGGAGGAATGGAAGCCGGCGGCCTGAACCGGGCCGCCCGGTGTCGGGCCGGGGGTTTGAAAGGTGTCCGTCGTCAAGGCCGGTTACGCCCATAGGGAGGTGTCGAACGGGAGCCCTATGGTCTCACACTGTGCGAATAACTCGCAATGACAACATGCCGCATCCCTTTCCCCCGACGGTATGACAGGGATGCGGCCGCCGTTTGTGGTTACTTGGTGCCGAACATGCGGTCGCCCGCGTCGCCCAGGCCGGGGACGATGTAGGCGTTCTCGTCCAGATGGCTGTCGAGCGAGGCGGTGAAGACCTTCACCCGCGGGTGGGCGGCGGCGAAGACGCGCATGCCCTCCGGTGCTGCGACCAGCGCCATGAAGCGGATGTTCTCGTCATCCACGCCGTGGCGGTTCAGCACGTCGCAGGCGTGGACGGCGGAGTTGCCGGTCGCTAGCATCGGGTCGACGACGATGAACAGGCGGCCTTCGGCCTCCGGCAGCTTCACCAGATACTCGTGCGGCATCTTGGTGTCGTGGTCGCGGTAGAGGCCGATGTGCCCCTCGCGCGCCGACGGCACCAGCTCGTGCAGGCCCTGGGCCATGCCGAGGCCGGCGCGCAGCACCGGCACGATGGCCAGCTTCTTGCCGGCGATGACCGGCGCGTCCATGGGCTGGAGCGGCGTGTCGATCCGCTCGGTCGTCAAAGGCAGGTCGCGGGTGATCTCATAGCCCATCAGCAGCGAAATCTCGCGCAGCAGGGTGCGGAAGCCGCCGGTGGAGCGTTCCTTGGCCCGCATCAGCGTCAGCTTGTGCTGGATCAGCGGGTGGTCGAGGATGAACAGATTGGGAAATTCGGTGTGGGTGCGCATGGATCTCGTGCCGCGGCCTGTCTAGACCCCGATCCTAACCCGGCGGACCCGCTTCGGCCAAGCCACCCTTACGCGATCCCGCCGGATGCACCGCTCGGAGGACGAAAATCAGCGGCGGTTGGGAAGCGCCGACCGCCCCGCCGCAACCTCCGGCTGGTCGACCCCGTAGCGGACCACACGGTTGCGGCCGCTGTTCTTCGCCTGATAGAGGGCGCGGTCGGCGCAGACCACCATCTCCTCCACCGGCAGATCCTCCCCGGCCTCGACCAGCCCGAAGGAGGCGGTGACCGCGATCCGCCGTCCGTCCGGCAGCGTCACCGGGGTCCTCGCCAGTTCGCCGCGCAGCCGCTCGATGACCCGGAAGCCCTCGGCGAGGCCGGTTTCCTTCAGGCAGATCAGGAACTCCTCGCCGCCCATGCGGAAGGCCTCGTCGAAGCTGCGGATGCCCCGGCTGATGGCGGCGGCGGTGGCGGCCAGGACGCGGTCGCCGATGTCGTGGCCATAGGTGTCGTTGATGCCCTTGAAGCGGTCGATGTCGCAGATGGCGACGCAGAAGGCCGGGCCGTTCCGGCGGAAGCGGTTGTGCTCGCGCTCCAGCGCCTCCTGCATGCCGCGGCGGGTGCGCAGGCCGGTCAGCGGGTCAAGCCCGCTCGCCGCCGCGCCGAAGGCGCGCTCGACCCGGCGCAGATGCAGGACGAACTCCTCGAAGCGGGCGATCACCCCCTCATAGTCGGCCTCGCTGGGGCTCTCGCCGCCGGCCGCCTTCAGCAGAAGCAGTTTGGCTTTGCGGTGCATCTGCTCATGCAGGGTGACCAGCTTCTCCACGGCGGGCTGGTGGGCCAGATCGTCGGCGTTGACCGCCACGCACCACGCCGCGAAGGAGGCCGGCGCCGACACCCGCTCGCCCCCCTGCCCGCTGCGGAAGAAGACCGCGCGGTGCCACTGCCCGATCCATCGCAAATGCTCGTCGAGGACGAGGCCGAGGCTGTCGGATGGCGAGCGTGTGTCGGACGAGTTGGTCATCGGGCTTGCACGGCTTCCCTTCGGACACATCCATCGGTCGCGGCCGGCGGATGCCAACAGTATCGCACGAAGTCATACCCCGGGTCCGCAACCCGGTCGTGCGATTAAGTTGTGCCCATCCGCCAAAAGGGAAAGCCCTGTGGCAACATCAAATTTTATTCAAATGCCCATCCGCGACGAGACGTCACAGCCCGGCCACGCTGTTCAGGAAGCGGCGGATCAGCTCCGGGTCCTTGTGGCCGGGGCGGTCCTCCACGCCCGACGACACGTCGAGCGCCGTGGCGCCGGTGGTCCGCACGGCCTCCGCCGCGTTCTCCGGCTTCAGCCCGCCGGACAGCATCCAGGGCTTCGGCCAGCTCCGCCCGGCGAGCAGCGTCCAGTCGAAGGCGATGCCGTTGCCGCCCGGCAGGGCCGACACCTTGGCCGGCGGCTTGGCGTCGAACAGCAGCCGGTCGGCCACCTCGGCGGCCTCCAGCGCGGCGGCCAGATCCTCCGACCCGCCAACCTTGATCGCCTTCATCACCGGGATGTTGAAGGCCGCCTTCACCTCGGCGATGCGGCGCGGCGTCTCCTTGCCGTGGAGCTGGATCAGGTCGAAGGGAACTTGGCTGACCACATGCTCCAGGAAGTCGTTCTCGGGATCGACGAACAGCCCGACCGTGCGCACGCCGGTGGGTACCAGCCGCGCCAGCTCCGCCCCCATGGACGGTGCGATGGAGCGCGGGCTCGGCGGGTAGAAGACGAAGCCGACATAGCGCGCCCCGCCGGCCACGGCGGCGTGCAGCGACAAGGGCTCGGTGAGGCCGCAGATCTTCACGCTCACAGGCTTGGGGACGGGCATGGGAACAGGTCCTTACAGTTCCGAAACGATGCGTCGGGCGGCGGCTTCCGGATCGGCGTCGCCGGTGATCGGGCGCCCGATGACCAGATGGTCCGCCCCGGCGGCCAGCGCCTCGGCGGGAGTCATGACGCGCTTCTGGTCGTTGGCGGCGGCCCAGGCGGGGCGGATGCCCGGCACCATCAGGATGAAGTCCGGTCCGCAGGCCTCGCGGATCAGCGCCACCTCGGCGGGGGAGCAGACGACGCCATCCACCCCCGACTCCTTGGCGAGCAGCGCCAGCCGCTTCACCTGATCGGCCACCGGGACGCTCTGCCCGACGGCCTGGAGATCGGCGGCGTCCATGCTGGTCAGCACGGTGACGGCGAGGATCTTCGGACGGTCCGCACCCGCGCTCGCCGCGGCCTCCGCCGCCGCGCGCATCATCGCCGGACCGCCGGAGGTGTGGATGGTCAGGAAGGCGGGCTTCAGCGGCAGCGCCGCCCGGATGCCGCCGGCCACCGTGTTGGGAATGTCGTGCAGCTTGAGGTCGAGGAACAGCGGTGGGCCATCCTCGCCGATCACCGCGCGGATGCCCGCCGGACCGTGGGCGATGAAGAACTCCAGCCCCAGCTTGATCCCGCCGACCACCCCCGCGATCCGCCGGCCGAGGTCGCGGGCGGTGTCGAGGTCGGTCGTGTCGACGGCGCAGAAAATGCGCGAGGCGGGCGCGATGCTGGGCGTGCTCATGGAAAAACGGCTCTCCGGACCCTGGACGATGGTGATGGCGCGCAGCCTAACAAGGGCCGGCGGCAATCACCAGACTTCCGGGGCCGGAGAGCGGGTCGGAACCGCTATTCGCGGTTCACGTCGACGCGGCCGGTCGGCGGAGTCGCCGGAGCAGCGGTCGGCGTGGCGGCCGGAGCGCCCGCCGCCGGGTTGGCCCCCTGCGTGTTGACGTCGCGCAGCGAGGCGGCGGCGGCGCGGCGGCGCTCCTCGGCGACCTGCGCGCTGTCGTAATCGGCGGTGGCAGCGTCATAGCCGCTCCAGCCGGCTTCGCGGTAGCCCTGCGCCCGGCCGGGAATGTCCACCGAGCCGTGGCGCTGCATGACGGCCAGTGCGGAGTCGCACATCGCCACCTCGACCCGGCCGACCAGCAGCACGCCGCCGCGGCGCACGCCCTCGGCGAAGACCTCCGCGTCCTCCCGCGTCACGCCGACACCGGTCAGCATGGAGACCCGGCGGTCGCGGGCGTCGAAATTCGGGTCCTCCCCGAAATCGGCGGCGTGGCGCCAGCTTTCCAGCCGGTTCTCGGTCGCCAGACTGGCCGAGGAGCCCAGCTTCGCGCTGTCGGCGCCCATCATGGTGAAGTCCTGCCTCAGATTGGCGGCTTCGAGTTCGCTCAGCGCGCGTTCGGCGCCGGACAGATCGTCGTACAGCGCGACAATGGTCTTCTTGTTCATGAACCCGCTCCTGTGCTGGTCCGCTCCGGACACGGTCCGGACTCAGAGGAAGAAATAAAGGAGGGCAAGGACCACCAGCACGACCAGCGCGATGACCCACCAGTTCATGGAGCCGGCCGCACCGCCCGTCGCCGTCCGGTTGCCGTCCGTGTCATAGACACCCACTTTGCGAGGTTCGTCGGCCATGGATGCTTCACTCCCTGTCGGTAAGGCTTCAGCCAACACAGGCTGATTGCCCTCTCAACAGGGGCGGAGCCGCACCGTTCCGCCGGTTCCCAGGGTCAGCGCCCGGCGGCCCAGTCCGGCAATTGCGAAGCTTGCGCCGGATCGGCGATGGCGGCGGCCAGCGCCTCGCCCAGCGCCGGGGCGAACTTGAAGCCGTGGCCGGAGCAGGCGCTCATCAGCCAGCAGCGGGCGGACAGCGGCTCGACCACAAAGCGTTCGTCGTCGGTCACCGTGTAGAAGCAGGTCGCCGCGTTGGCGAGGCTGTAGCGATGGCCGTCCGCCAGCACCCGGCGGGCGCGGTCCAGCACGTCGCGCGCCTCGTCCGGATCGGGATCGCGGTCGGTGTCCGGGTCGCCGACGCGCGAGAAGCGGTGGTCGCCCGCCTTCATCGTCGTGCCGGCCACCGGGGGAACGACGTAGACCCCGCTCTCGCCGTCCGCGTCGATCAGCATCGGCGCCGTCGCCCAGACGCCGCGCAGCCCCTCCGGCGGCATCAGATAGGCCACGACCTGCCGCGACGGGGTCAGGCGCGCCGCCGTTTCCGGCAGCAGCTTCGTTACCCAGGCCCCGGCGGCGACCACCAGCGCGTCGGCGCCGATGGTCCGGCGGTCGGCGAGCGTCACGGTGGCGCGCTCCGCGTCGATGGCCGTCACGGGGGCACGCGCGTGGACCGTCACCCCCAGCGCGTTCAGATGGTGGCTGAGCAGCTCCACGATCCGCCCGGCGAGCAGCACGCCGCCCGACTCCAGATGCAGCCCCTCCGCCACCGCGTTGGCGTCGACCAGCGGGAACTCCGCGGCGATCTGCGCCGGGGTCAGGCGGCGGAAGGGATGGCCCAGCGACTCCAGTACGTCGGCGCTGTCGGCCAGCCAGCGCCGGCCGTCCTCCGCCGAAGCGGTGCAGAGCGTGCCGCTGGGGACGAGCAGCCGTTCGCCCAGATCGGTCCATAACCGTTCCCACGCCTGGAAGGCGGTGTCGGCCATGCGGGCGTAGCCGGCGCTGGCGCCGTAGGCGTGGCGGAACAGCCGGTGCTGGTCGACGGAGCTGCCGAAGGGATTGGGCACTTGGCCCTGGTCGAAGACCGCGACCTCGTGCCCGGCGCGGGCCAGCGCCCAGGCGGTGCACAGCCCCATGATGCCGGCGCCGACGACGGTGATGCGGAGAGTCATGATGGGAAAACGCCTCAGCGGATCGTGTCGTTGTGGATCACCATCTCCACCGCCAGCTGGGCGGCGCAGAGGTCTTCCAGCGCGGTGCCGACCGACTTGAACAGGGTGATCTGGTCGTAGAAGCGGCGCCCGGCGCGCTGGCCGCGGGTGAGATCATAAAGGTCGCCGGCGATGTCCGCGTCGGTCAGGATGCCGGCCTTCATCGGCTGAACGATGTCCCCCGCCTCCGTGCAGGCCCCCTCGCGGGTGTCCACGAAGACGCGGGAGCGGCGGATGCAGTCGTCGTCGGCCTCGCGCATCTCCGGGGTGAAGCCGCCGACGAGGTCGAGATGGGCGCCCGGCTGAAGCCACTCGCCGCGGATCAGCGGCTCCTTCGCCAGCGTGGCGCAGGAGATCACCTGGGCACCGCGCACCGCCCCTTCCAGGTCGGCGGTGGCCTCGATGCGGAATTTCGGGCGGTGGAAGCGGCTGGCCACCTTCTTCGCCTTCTCCAGGCTGCGGCCCCAGACCAGCACATGCTTGATCGGCAGGACGGTGGCGAAGGCCTCGATCAGCTCGGGCGCCAGCGCCCCGGTGCCGACCATCAGCAGCCGTTCCGAGTCGGGCCGCGCGAGGTAGGAGGCGGCCAGCGCGGAGGCCGCCGCGGTGCGCCGCTTGGTCAGGGCGGTGCCGTCCAGAACCGCCTGGGGCATCCCCGTCTTGCCGTCCATCAGCAGATAGAGGCCCTGCACCGCCGGCAGGTCCTTCGCCCCGTTGTCGGGGAAGACGGTGACCACCTTGACGCCGATGGACTGGTTGACCTGCCACGCCGGCATCAGCAGCAGCGTGCCGTCGCTCTGGCCGTAGGTCTCGACCGTGTGGTGGTGCCGCATCGGCACCTCGACCCCGGCGCGGAAGGTCTGCCGCATGCGCTCGATCAGCATGCGGAAGTGCAGGACGGACTTCAGCTCGGCTCCGGTGACGGTGCGCATCGGCGGCTCCCTCCACAGGTCCGGCAAAGCGGAACCCCCTCCCGCCCCCCGGCCGGACGGGAGGCCGAAGGGGTTACCGGCGGGCGGTCAGTGGACCGTGGTCGCCGGCAGGGCGGCGCCGGACCCGGTCACCGCGGGCAGGCCGGCGGTGCCGGACAGCGGACGGTTCATCTCGGCCAGACGCTTCTCCGCAGCGGCGGCGCGGGCCTGCGTCTCCTTCAACTCGCGCTCCAGGTAGGACACGCGGTCGGAGGAGCGGCGGGCGCGGCGGCGGTAGCGGCGCTGGGCGTTCCAGGCGACGACGCCACCGGCCAGGAAGCCGATCACCAGCGCCACCAGCGTGGCGAGATAGACCGGGACCTCCAGCGTGAAGGGCAGCGGCCAGAGCGACAGCGTGACCAGGCCACGGTTGGAAATGGCGAACAGCACCGCGGCCAGCGCGATGGGAACGGCGATGATGAGGGCGATGAAACGCACGGGTGTGGTCCTCGTATCCATGATCGGGTGTCCGTGGTCTGGCGGGGCAACGCCGGGTCCGGGCCGATGACTCAGTGACGGGCTGTCAATGAACGGACATCATTCGTCGGTGTTCAAGCGCTCGCGCAACTGTTTTCCGGTCTTGAAGAAGGGGATCGCCTTCTCGCCCACCTCGACGGCTTCGCCCGTGCGCGGGTTTCGGCCGGTGCGGGCGTCGCGGCGCTTGACGGAGAAGGCTCCGAACCCGCGCAGCTCCACCCGGTCGCCACGGGCGAGCGCTTCGGAGATCTCGTCGAAGATGGTGCCGACGATCTTTTCGATGTCGCGCTGGTACAAGTGCGGATTGCGCTCCGCGAGCCGTTGAATCAGCTCTGATTTGGTCATGGCGATTCCGTTTCCCCCGGTTCGAGCGCCCTTGGACCGCGCTCCTTGACCTGCGCGCAAGCGTGCCACCGGGTCCGGTGACCGTCAAGCTAAGCCTTTCTGGCGGAACCCTTTTCCCGGCAACGCTCCGGCTTGCCCGATGGCCTCCGGGAAAAAGGCCCGAAATGTGATTAATCCGTCTTACGGATTGCCTTTGAACTCACCATTTCCGATGAGTTGGTTGGCACGGTCCCCATCGCCAGACTCGGTTGCCGGACTCGGTTGGAGGTTCGCCATGACACATGCCCATCACACCGGCCCCGCCGACCCGCTGGCCGGCCTGCCCTACGCGGACCGTGTCCGCACGGTCACCGGCGATCAGGCGCTGGGCTGGCTGCGGGCGGGCTGGGCAGACCTTCGGGCGTCGGGCTGGGTCAGCCTCGCCTACGGCGCCCTGTTCGTCGCCATCGGATTCGCGCTGACCGGCGGGTTGGTGCTGGCCGGGATGGCCTATCTGATCGCGCCGATGATCGGCGCCTTCCTGCTGATCGCACCGCTCCTGGCGCTCGGCCTCTACCGGATCTCCAAGGACGTCGAGGAGGGGCGCCGACCCAGCCTGTGGCGGGCGCTGACCGCGTGGCGGGCCAACCCCTACCACATCCTGACCGCCGGCCTGATCCTGATGCTCTATGTGATGATCTGGGCGCGGATGAACGTGGTGGCCTTCGCCCTGTTCTTCCCGCACGAGGCCATCGCGCTCGATCATTTCGTGGCGCAGATGTTCAGCCTGGACGGTCTGGTCTTCACCGTCTTCATCACGGCGCTGGGCTTCGCCTTCGCCGCCTTCGCCTTCATCACCAACGTCACCGCCCTGCCGATGATGATGGACCGCCCGGTGGACGTCTTCGCCGCGGCGCTGGCCTCGGCGATGGCGGTGCTGCGCAACCCGCGCGTTATGGCGCTGTGGGCCGGGCTGATCGTGCTGGTGACCGGCGCCGGGCTGCTGACCGGCTTCCTGGGCCTGATCGTCGCCCTGCCCCTGGTCGGGCACGCGAGCTGGCACGCCTACCGTGACCTCATCAAGGAGGACGAGGAGGGGTGAGGGCGGTTTGAAAAAGGAAAAAGCCGCCGCGGGGTGACCGCGGCGGCTTTTTCTTTGGCGTCGGTACGGGAGACGAGCCCCCTCCCCGGCCCTCCCCCGCTTGCGCAGGGGAGGGAGATGGGAAGAGACTTACTCCTCGCCGGTCTGCTGCTTGCGCTTCAGAGCCGCACCCAGGATGTCGCCCAGCGAAGCGCCCGAGTCGGACGAACCGTACTCGGCCATCGCCTGCTTCTCCTCCTCCATCTCGCGGGCCTTGATGGACAGCGAGATGCGGCGGGAGCCGCGGTCGATCTGGGTAACCTTCGCGTCGACCTTCTCGCCGACGGCGAAGCGGTCCGGACGCTGCTCCGAACGGTCGCGGGACAGGTCCGACTTGCGGATGAAGCCGGTGTAGCCCTCGCCGACCGTGACCTCGATGCCACCGTCGGTGACCTGGGTGACGGTGCAGGTGACGACCTCGTTCTTCTTCAGGCCGGCCGTGGCAGCCTCGAACGGATCGTTCGCGAGCTGCTTGATGCCGAGGGAGATGCGCTCCTTCTCGACGTCGACGTCCAGGACCTTGACCTTGACGCGGTCGCCCTTCTTGTACTCGGCGATGGCCTCCTCACCCGACTTGTTCCAGTCGAGGTCGGACATGTGGACCATGCCGTCGATGTCGCCCGGCAGACCGACGAACAGACCGAACTCGGTGATGTTCTTGACCTCGCCTTCCAGCTCCGTGCCCGGGCCGAACTTGTCGAGGAAGGTCTCCCACGGGTTGTCCAGGCACTGCTTGAGGCCCAGGCTGATGCGGCGCTTCTGCGGATCGACGTCCAGGACCATGACCTCGACTTCCTGCGAAGTCGACACGATCTTGCCCGGATGGACGTTCTTCTTCGTCCAGGACATCTCCGAGACGTGCACCAGGCCCTCGATCCCCGGCTCCAGCTCCACGAAGGCGCCGTAGTCGGTGATGTTGGTGACGCGACCCTTGAACCGCGAGCTGACCGGGTACTTGGCTTCCACGCCTTCCCACGGATCGGCTTCCAGCTGCTTCATGCCGAGGCTGATGCGCTGGGTCTCCGGGTTGAAGCGGATGACCTGGACCGTGACGGTCTGGCCGATCTGCAGGGCCTCGGACGGGTGGTTGATGCGGCGCCACGCGATGTCGGTGACGTGCAGCAGGCCGTCGACGCCACCCAGATCCACGAACGCGCCGTAGTCGGTGATGTTCTTGACCACACCCTGCAGAACCTGGCCTTCCTTGAGGTTGGCCACCAGCTCCGAACGGGCCTCGGCGCGGCTCTCTTCGAGAACGGCGCGACGCGACACGACGATGTTGCCGCGCGAGCGGTCCATCTTCAGGATCTGGAACGGCTGCGGGGTGCCCAGCAGCGGGGAGATGTCGCGGACCGGACGGATGTCCACCTGCGAACCCGGCAGGAACGCCACGGCGCCCGACAGGTCGACGGTGAAGCCGCCCTTGACGCGGCCGAAGATGACGCCGGTGACGCGGGTCTGGTCCTGGAAGGACTTCTCCAGCAGCGCCCAGGCCTCTTCGCGCTTGGCCTTCTCACGCGACAGAACGGCTTCGCCGTTCTTGTCTTCCATGCGCTCCAGATACACCTCGACCGTGTCGCCCGCCTTCATCTCGGGCGGCTGGCCGGCAACGGCGAATTCCTTCAGCGCGACGCGGCCTTCCGACTTCAGGCCGACGTCGATGGTGACCATGTCGTTCTCGACGGAGACGACGCGGCCCTTGACGACCGAGCCTTCGAGGGACTCGGCCGTGCCGAGCGACTCCTCGAGCAGAGCCGCAAAGCTTTCCTTCTCGCCGGTCCGGGCCATAGCTTGTGCCATTGAAACTCCTAAGGTTGGCCGAAAGCGATCCCGCCATGGTCCGTCCCGCGGCAAAACGGGCCGGCCCCCGATGGGACCACCGCGCCGGGCACCACGCCCGGCGACTTGGTTGACATATGTTCCGTTGGAGGGCCGAAGCGCCCGGACCCTGATGCTCAGACCTTGGGGCCGAAACCGGTTTTCGTTCCGATAAAGGCGGTCGCCGCTGCGAACGCCTGGTCGGCGTCGAGGGCGGAGGTATCAAGCACAAAAGCGTCGGCAGCCGGCAGGAGCGGTGCTACCGTCCTCTGGCTGTCGCGCGTGTCACGGGCCTTCATGTCCTCCAGGACGTCGGACGGTATAGCCGGAATCCCGCGTTCCCGCAACTCCTTGAGTCGCCGTTCGGCCCGCACCTCAACGGAAGCGGTAACGAACAGCTTGGCATCGGCGTTCGGGCATACGACCGTTCCGACATCCCGCCCGTCCAGCACCGCCCCCGGCGCGCCGCCGGGCGGGGTGGCGGCGAACGTCCTCTGGAAATCGAGCAGGGCGGCCCGCACCGCCGGCACCGCGGCGACCTTGGAGGCCGCCTGCGCCGCCTCGTCGCTGCGCAGGGCCGGGTCGTTCAGGATACCGTCGTCCGGCCGCAACGCGCGGGCGGCCTGCGCCGCGGCGTCCGCGTCCGCCGGGTCGCCACCCGCGCGCAGGACGCTGACGCCCACGGCGCGGTAGAGCGCCCCGGTGTCGAGATGCGCGAAGCCGTAGGCCTGGGCGATCCGCTTGGACAGCGTGCCCTTGCCCGCGGCGGCGGGTCCGTCGATGGCGATGACCAGACTCATCGCCCTCACACCCCGGCGATCTTGGCGCCGACGCCGTTCATCAGAGCGACGAAGCCGGGGAAGCTGGTGTCGATGAAGGCGCCGTCGTCCACCTGCACCGGCTCGGCGGTGGCCATGCCAAGCACCAGGAAGCTCATGGCGATGCGGTGGTCCATGGCGGTGGCGACGGTGGCACCGCCCTGCGGCGGCTTGCCGGTGCCGTAGACGGTCAGGCTGTCGTCGGCCCCGACCTCGACCTTCACACCGCACTTGGTCAGCCCGTCGGCGACCATGGCGAGGCGGTCGCTCTCCTTCACGCGCAGCTCCTTCAGGCCGAGCATGACGGTGGTGCCCTCCGCGCAGGCGGCGGCGGCGGCGAGGATCGGGTATTCGTCGATCATGCTGGGCGCGCGGTCCGCCGGGACGACGATGCCCTTCAGCGGGCCGTGCTTCACCCGCAGGTCGGCCACCGGCTCCCCGGCCTCGTCGCGGCGGTTCTCAAAGGCGATGTCGGCGCCCATCTCGACCAGCGTGTCGTAGAGGCCGGTGCGGCGCGGGTTCATGCCAACGCCGGGCAGCAGCAGCTCCGAGCCGGGGCGCAGCAGCGCCGCGACCGCCGGGAAGGCGGCGGAGCTGGGGTCGGCGGGCACGACGATCGCGCGCCCGGTCAGCTCCGGCTGGCCGACGACGGACACGGCGAGCGCGCCGTCCTCCATCCGCTCGGTCGTCACGGTGGCGCCGAAATGGCGCAGCATCAGCTCGGTGTGGTCGCGGGTCGGCTCCGCCTCGATCACGGTGGTGGTGCCGGCGGTGTTCAGGCCGCAGAGGATGATCGCCGACTTGACCTGGGCGGAGGCCACCGGCAGGCGGTAGGTGATCGGCACGGTGCGGTCGCTGCCAACCACGGTCAGCGGCAGCCGCCCGCCGGACCGCCCGACGAAGCGCGCGCCCATCTGCTCCAGCGGGCCGGTCACGCGGGCCATCGGCCGCTTGTTCAGCGAGGCGTCGCCGGTGAAGACGCAGGTGATCGGGTGCGACGCGACGAGGCCCATCAGCAGGCGCGCCGCCGTACCGCTGTTGCCCATGTCGAGCACCTGCGCCGGCTCGCCCAGACCGCCCAGACCGACGCCGCGCACCCGCCACACGCCGTCGCCGCCGCGCTCCGCCTGGGCGCCCAGCAGGCGCATGGCGGCGGCGGTGTTCAGCACGTCCTCCCCTTCCAGCAGGCCGTGGATGACGGTCTCGCCCACCGCAACGGCACCCAGCATCAGCGACCGGTGCGAAATCGACTTGTCGCCCGGCACGCGGATCGTGCCGGCCAGCGCGCCGGTGGAGGATGAGCGAAGCGGCTTCGCCTGCAGCATGGGAGGGCTCCCCAGACAAGAATGTGACCAGGGCGGAGTACCTAGCACAGCGGGAAGGGCGATGCGAGCGATGCGCGGGTCCCGCAGGGCGATTGGCTGAAAGCCGCGCGCAGGCAATGCGGGCAAGAATCGACACGGATTTCACGGATTGAAACCGGATTTCCCGGAACCGGACGGCGAAGCGTCCCATGATCGGTAAGGATCCGTGCAATCCGTGCCTCGATCCGTGAAATCCGTGTCGAACTTGTTTGTCAAAGCCGCGACCGAACCGTCCGAACGTGCCCCTGACCGCTCCCGCGATCAGTCGCCGACCGCCACCCCCTCGCGCCGGGTGTCGGCGCCGCCGGACAGCCCCTGACCGGTCACCACGATCGCCTGGGTGCCGGAGGTCAGCTCCATCGCCTTGACCGTGTGCCCCCGCGCCTCCAGCGCCGCGATCCAGCCCTCCGCCTCGGTGCCCTGCTCCAGCTCCGTCGGGCCGTTGCGGCTGCCGAAGTTAGGGGCATCCACCGCCGCCTGCGGGTCGAGGTCCCAGTCGAGCAAGGCGACCAGCGTCTTGCCCACGTAGTTGATGATGTTGCTGCCGCCCGGCGACCCCACCGAGGCCACCAGGGCGCCGTCGCGGAAGACCAGCGTCGGCGCCATCGAGCTGCGCGGGCGCTTGCCCGGCTCCACCCGGTTGGCGACCGGCTTGCCGTCCTCCGTCGGGGTGAAGGCGAAGTCGGTCAGCTCGTTGTTCAGCAGGAATCCGCGCACCATCAGGCGGGAGCCGAAGCCGTCCTCGATGGTGGTGGTCATGGCGACGGCGTTGCCCGCCCCGTCCACCACGGAGATGTGGCTGGTGCCATGCTCCTCGGCCTCGGCGAAGCCCCAGGCGCGGCCTTCCCGGAAGGGCGGCTCGCCCGGCTGCGCCTTGCCCATCGACCGCTCGCCGACCAGGGCGGCGCGGCTCGCCAGATAGCCGCGGTCAAGCAGCCCCTTCACCGGCACCGACACGAAGTCCGGGTCGGCCAGATAGAGCCCGCGGTCGGCGAAGGCGAGTCGCCCGACCTCCGACAGCCAGTGCGCCGCCAGCGCCGGATCGCCTCGGGTGGCGGCCATGTCGCGCCCTTCCAGGACGGCCAGCATCTGCAGCACCGCGACCCCGCCGGAGCTGGGCGGCCCCATGCCGCACAGGGTGTAGGCGCGGTAGGGGCCGCAGACCGGCTCCCGTTCCTTCACCCGGTAGGCCTTCAGGTCGGCCTCGGTCATGTCGCCGGGGTTGGTGGGGTGGCCGGTCACCGCCCTGACGAGGTCGGCGGCGATCGGTCCCTCGTAGAAGGCGGCGGAGCCCTTCTCGGCGATGGCGCGCAGCGTCGCCGCGAACTCCGGATTCCTCAGCACATGGCCGACCGGCCAGGGCGTGCCGTCCGGCTGGTAGAAATAGGCGCGGGCCGCGGGGTTGGCCGGCAGGTGCTTTTCCATCGCCAGCTGTCCGTTCAGCCGCGGGCTGACCGTGAAGCCGTCCTCGGCCAGCGTGATGGCGCGCTCGAACAGGCGGGGCCAGGGGAGCTTGCCGTGGGTGCGGTGGGCGTGCTCCAGCAGCATCACCGTGCCCGGCACCCCAACCGACCGGCCGCCGACCACCGCGTCGTAGAAGGGCATCGGCTTGCCGTCCGCCCCCAGGAAACGCTCCGGAGTCGCTGCGGCCGGCGCCATCTCGCGCCCGTCGAGGGAGGTCACCGCCTTCGTTGCGGCATCGTAATGGACCAGGAAGGCGCCGCCCCCGACGCCGGAGCTTTGCGGTTCCACCAGATTGAGGACGAGTTGCACGGCGATCGCCGCGTCCACGGCGCTGCCCCCGGCGCGCAGGATCTCCCGCCCGGCCTCCGCCGCCAGCGGATTCGCAGCGGCCACCATGTACCGCGTGGCGGTGTCGACGCTGCGGCTGCCGCGTCCGGTCGCGCGCTCCGGCGCCACGTCTCCGGCGGCGGATGGCGCCGCGGATGGCGCCGCGGATGGCGACGTCTGGGCCACGGCCTCCAGCGGCACCACCGCCAGCAGGCCGGCGGACAGCAACGCCCGCCAGCGGCGGGACAGCAGGATCGGCATCGGTTCCTCCCCCATTCTTCATGGTATCCTGGTCGGCGGCCCGGAGGACCACCGCAGGGTGAAGTTTGGCACCGGTCGCCGGCACCGCCAGTTTGCCGGCGACATTCCGCGAACTTTTTTTTGACAAGCGCCCGCTGGCGTGGCAAAGGGCGCGGCTTGTAATTCCCGAATTGGGCATTCCCTAGGAACGTGACGGAGGACGAGGCGTGGCCAAACCCGAATGGGGCGTCAAGCGCATCTGCCCGAGCTGTGGCGCGCGCTATTACGATCTGCGCAAGGACCCGCCGGTGTGCCCGAGCTGCGGAGCGCAGTTCGATCCCGAGGCGTTGCTGAAGTCCCGCAAGGCGCGCCCGGCGCCGGTTGACGATGTCAAGAAGGCCCCGGTGGTCTCCTCGGAGGACGAGGAAACCGAGACCGAGGAAGAAGAGTCGACGGAACTCGATGAGGTTGAGGACGACGTGTCCGTCGACGACATCGAGGAAACCGACGAGACGCCCGAGGACGAGGACGATGTCCTGATCGAGGACACCTCGGAGCTGGGCGAGGACGACATGGACGAAGTCGTCGACGTTGAAGGCGAGGACGAGGAGGAGCGCTGATCGCGCTCCCCCTTGAAAGACGGGGGCGGGTGAGCGGAAAAAAGCGGGGCGGGGCTGAATTTTTCTCTTGCATCAGCCCACCGTCCTGACCAATATCCCGCTCCACCGAGGCAGGCCGCAAGGCTCGCCGCCCAGAGTTTCGGGGCCATAGCTCAGCTGGGAGAGCGCTACAATGGCATTGTAGAGGTCAGGAGTTCGATCCTCCTTGGCTCCACCAAACACTCGAAGGGCCTGCGCAGCACCGCGCGGGCCCTTCGGCGTTTCAGGCTCTATTTCCTCCCATTCCTTCCGTCACCACCGTCTTGACAGGCGTCAAGGAACGCTCTTTGGTCGGGCGGCACCGTCGGCTTCCGCCGATTCCCGTTCCCTCCCGCTTCGGACACGCCATGGCCGACATCCTGATCGCCAACACCCTGACGGGCGAGACCACCCTGGGCGCGCTGAACGCCGTCGATCCGGACGCCGTGGGCCGGCTGGCGCAGATCCACCCGGTCTTCAACCCCGGCGTCGGCGTGCCCGACAGCGCCAGCCTGAACGATCTCGCCAAGGCCACCGGCATCCCGCTGGACGTGCTGCTGGCCACGGCGCGCGGCGCCATCCACGTCACCGCCCCGGCCGGCGGCTGCGGCTGCGGAAGCGGCGGCTGCGGCACCCCCAAGCACTGAACGCTTTCCCCCTCCCATTCGCGGCGCCGGTCCCCACCTGTTGGTGGCACCCACCATTGGGAACAGGCTTCGGGAACGGGAGGACGAGCATGACGACGGCGCCAACATCGACCGAGTCTCCGGACGGCTGGCTGGAAACGGTGGTCGTTCCGCGCACCAGCGACATCGGCGGGTTCGAGGTGCGGCGCGCCCTGCCCTCCGTCCGCAAGCGGATGGTCGGGCCGTTCGTCTTCCTCGACCAGATGGGGCCGGCGATCCTCAAGGCCGGGGCGGGAATCGACGTGCGCCCCCACCCGCACATCGGGCTGGCCACCGTCACCTACCTGTTCGACGGCGAGATCCTGCACCGCGACAGCCTGGGCACCGTCCTGCCGATCCGTCCGGGGGCGGTGAACTGGATGACCGCCGGGCGCGGCATCGCCCATTCCGAACGCTCCGCCACCGACGAGCGCGGGCGCGACCGGCTGCTGTCGGGCATCCAGTCCTGGGTCGCCCTGCCCAAGACCCATGAGGAGACCGACCCCGCCTTCGTCCATCTCGGCGCCGACGAGCTGCCGGTGGTCGAGGGCGAGGGCAAGCGGCTGCGCGTCGTCGCGGGCGAGGCGTACGGTGTACGTTCGCCGATGAACACGCTGTGGGACACGCTGTACGTCGATGCGTCGCTGGACGCCGGCGCCCGCCTGCCCATCGACCGCGAGACGGAGGAGCGGGCGCTCTACATCGCCGACGGCACCGTCACGATCCACGGTGACCGCTTCGAGTCCGGGCGGCTTCTGGTGCTGCGCCCCGGCGACGCCATCACCGTGGAGGCCGAGACCGCCGCCCGCCTGATTCTGCTGGGCGGCGCCGTGATGGACGGCCCGCGCCATATCTGGTGGAACTTCGTGTCCAGCCGCCAGGACCGCATCGAACAGGCCAAGGCCGAATGGCAGGCCGGACGGTTCGACGCTGTTCCCGGCGAGACGGAATTCATTCCGCTTCCGGAACGGTGAAGCCGAGCGCCGTCAGCCTCTCCCGCACCGCCGGATCGGTCAGCGCCTTCAGGAAGCGCTGGACCGACGGCCGCTCCCGGCGGTCGTTGGGGATCACGAAGTCGTAATGCTCCGCCTGCAGGGGCAGGAAGCCCAGCCCGTAGAGGGTGGCGACGCTTTCGATGGCGACGCCCCAGTCGGCGCGGCCCTGGGCCACCGCCACCGCCACGGCGTTGTGCGACTTGGCCTGCGACCAATAGCCGGTAGGCCGCGCCGCCCCGAGCAGCCGGTCGGTCAGGATGCGCGTGCCGCTGCCGGCGTTGCGGTTGACCAGGATGCAGTCCGGGTCCTGCGCCGCCGCCAGACCAGCCTCCTCGGCCGTTTTGCCTTCGAAACGACCATCGCCCTTGCGGAAGACGATGCCCTGAAGGCGGCGATAACCGGTCACGAGGCCGAGCGCCGGAGTCAGGAAGGGGCGGTTGTACTCCCCGCTCTTCGGGTCCATCAGGTGGATGGCCGCCACGTCGCATTCACCACGCCGGGCGGCGGCGAGCCCGCCCATCGAGCCGACGTTCAGTGCCTTGACCGTCAGCCCCTCCCCGACCAGCCGGCCGGTGATGGCGTCCAGCCCGACGCAATGGCTGCCGATCACAATCAGGTCGGCGGGGCGGGTGTCGCGCCCGATGCGCTGCACCGACACCGGGGTGCCGGCCTCCAACGCCTCGGCTTGCGGGTCGATGGCGACGAAGCCGTCCGCCGCGCTGAAGGCGGTCACCGCGCCGGAGCCCTTGGACAGCGGATAGGCCGCCAGCCCGCCGTCCGCGCCGCGCACCAGCGAAACCATCACGTATTCGGTTCGGCCCCGTTCCGATCCCAGCCGCATCGGCACCGTCGCATCCACGCTCTCCTTCGCCGCGGGCGGCAGACCGGCCAGCGCGCGCAGCACCGGGGCGACGAATTCGTGGAAGGTGAACATGGCGGAGGTCGGGAAGCCGGGCAGGACCACCACCGGCTTGCCCTTCGTTACGGCCAGGCACAGAGGCTTGCCGGGCTTCAGTGCCACGCCGTGCGCAACGATGCCGGGGTCGGTCAGGCGGCTGACGATGCGGTAGGAGAGGTCGCCCGCCCCCTTCGACGTGCCGCCCGACAGCAGCAGCGCGTCGCAGGTCAGACCCTGTTCGACCAGCGGCGCCAGTTCCGCCTCGTCGTCGCGCGCGATGCCCAGCCGGACCGGCTCCCCGCCCAGCTCCTCCACCGCGGCGGCGAGGATGGCGGCGTTCGAATCATAGACGGCGCCGGGCCGGATCGGTTCGCCGGGGGCAACGATCTCGTCGCCGGTGGACAGGATCGCCACGCGGGGGCGGCGGACCACCGACACCTCGGCCCGCCCGATGGCCGCCAGAACGCCGATCTCGCGGGAGGTCAGCACCTGCCCGCGGCGCATCACCGTCTCGCCGCGCCCGATGTCCGACCCGGCGGCGGCGACGAAGGCGCCGGGCACCACCGGCTTGCGGATTTCCACCAGAAGGGCGTCGCCCTCCTCATGCGACTCGGTGTGCTCGACCATCACCACGGCGTCGGCGCCGCGCGGCAGCATGCCGCCGGTGGCGAGCACGGTGGCCGTGCCGGGGGCGACGGTCAGGGACGGCACCCGCCCGGCGGACAGAACCTCCTCGTTCAGGCGCAGCACGACCGGCGTGTCCTCGCCCGCCCCCTGGGTGTCGGCGGCGCGCACCGCGAAGCCGTCCACCGAGGAACGGTCGAAGCCGGGGACATCGACCTCCGCCACCACGTCGGCGGCCAGCACGCGGCCCAGCGCGGCGCCCAGCGGCACCGTCTCCGCCCCCTTGGGCGTCAGGTCGAGATGGCGGCGGAAGCGCGCCTCGGCCTCGTCGCGGCCCACCACCTCCAGGAACTGCTCCTGCCGGGCCGCCTGGGCGACAAAACGCCGGATGTCGATTCGCCGGATGTCCTGGTTGGACACGCCCTTCCCCCCTCGCTCGATGCCGTTCAGAGACTTGTACCGTCAAAACAGCGCAGGGTCACGGTCGCCCCGGCGGGAACGCCCTCGCTTTCCGCCGGGATCAGGACGAAGCCGTCGGCCAGCACCGCACCGGCCAATCCCGGCCGGTGCGGGGAGGCGACCGGCTCGACCAGCCCATCCGCCGTCCGGCGCACGCGGTACAGTTCGGTGCAGCCGATCTCCGACACCAGCTTGCGCACCGTCACGGCGGGGACCGCCGGATGCGGCAGCGCGGGGTCCCGCCCGGCCAGACGGCGCAGCGCCCGCCCGGCCAGCAGCTCATAGGCCGTCAGGCAGGCCATCGGTTCACCGGGCAGCAGCACGGCGGGCACGCCGCCGGCCGTCCCAAGCGCCGCCGAATCGCCGGGGCGCAGGGCCACGCCGTGCAGGGCCAACATCCCCGCGTCGGCCAGCGCCAGCGGGGCCACGTCGTCCTCCCCCACCCCGGTGCGCCCGGCGGAGATCAGCAGGTCGGCGCCAGGGGCCGCGTAGGCGGCGGCCAGGGCGGCGCGGTCCGCCGGCAGCGGCCCCACCAGCTCCGCCACGCCGCCATCCCGCGCCACCAGCGCGGCCAGCATGGCGCCCAGCGTCTCGGGCCCGGACCGCGGCCCCCCGGCCAGCACAATCCGCACCCGCGGTCGGGCGCCGACGCACAACACGTCGATCCCCAGCGCGGCGAACAGCCCAAGGTCCTGCGGGCGGAGCCGGTGCCCGGCCTTCAGCAGGACCGTCCCGGCCCGCAGGCCCTCGCCCCGCCGCTCCACCCCGTCGCCGGGTGCGACGCTGTTCAGCGCCTCAACGAAGGGTCCATCGGTTTGGATGCACTCCACGGGCAGGATCGCGTCGGTTCCCGGCGGCATCGGTTCGCCGGCCGCGACGGTCACGGCGCCCGGCAGCGGCACCGGGTTGTAGGAGCCGGCGCCCAGCGTGTCGCTGGAGGCCACCGCCACCCCGTCGCGGGCGGCCCGGTCGGCGGACGGCCAATCCCCCGGCGCGCTCACCGGCTCGGCGAGAACCGGGCCCTCCGCCAGCGTGGCGGCGATGGCGGCCAGAGGCACGGCGCGCGGCGGCAGAGGGCCAACGGTGGCGTCGATCCAGCCCTCCATGACCGACAGGGCGGCACGGCTGGAAAATCCGCGCCCGCGCACGTCGGTCGCTGACAAGGGACGCGGGTCCCCGGTCGCGGGGTCGTCTCCGGCTCTGGCCGAACTCATGGCTGCACCCGTGATGCCTCAGGTCGGCCCCTTATACCGCAACCTCCACACCGCCGCTGCACACACGGTTGCGGCCGGCGCGCTTGGCCTCGTAGAGCAGGCCGTCGGCCAGCTGGGTCAACCGCTCCGGCGTGTCGTCCAGCATCGGCCGGGCGGTGGCGACGCCCAGGCTGATGGTAACGTGGTCGGCGACATGGGACACCGCGTGGGGCAGACGCCGGTCAGCCACCGTCCGGCGCAGGCGTTCGGCGACCTGGACCGCTCCGTCCTCATCGGTTTCGGGAAGCAGGCAAACGAACTCCTCGCCGCCGTAGCGGGCGATCAGATCACCCGGCCTCATCATCTGCTCGGCCAGGAGCTGGGCCACGGCGCGCAGGCACTCGTCGCCCGCCTGATGGCCGTAATGGTCGTTGTAGGGCTTGAACTGGTCGACATCGAGCATGATGAGCGACAGCGGAAGCTGCGCCCGTCCGCAGCGCCGCCATTCGCGCAGCAGCACCTCGTCGAAACGGCGGCGGTTGGCGATGCCGGTCAGGCCGTCGTTGAAGGACAGGGTGCGCAGCAGGTCGGTCTGCCGCTTCAGCAGCAGGTGGTTGCGCACCCGCGCCTTGACGATGGGCGGGCTGATCGGCTTGGAGATGAAGTCGATGGCGCCGACCTCCAGCCCATAGGTTTCGTCCTCCACCTCGCTCTTGGCCGAAATGAAGATGACCGGAATATCGCGGGTGACCGGATCGGTCTTGAGGCGGGAACAGACCTCGTAGCCATCCATGCCCGGCATCATGATGTCCAGCAGAACGAGATCGGGCAGCCTTGACTGCGCCAGTTCCAGCGCCTTCGCCCCGTCGGTCGCGAAATAGATGTCGTGCTCATCCTTCAGGATGCGGCTCAACACATGCACGTTCGACGGAATGTCGTCGACCACCAGGATCTTGGAGCGCGCGTCGGTCATGTTCGGTTCCTGGAGATCGGTTCCCGGAAAACGGTTCTGGATGTGAAGCGGATCAGTCGGCCGGAAGGGACAGGCCGAGATCCTGGGTGATCCTGCGCAAGATTCCTTGAGCCTTTGTAAAATCGAGCCCGTCGACGGCCGACGAAAGCGCCTTCATGGCCGCCGGATCGATCCAGTCGGCGAGCGGCGGCGCCAGGACGACGAACTCCTCCGCGGCGGCAAAGTTGCTGTCGCGCAGCAGGCGGGCGAAACGCTCCAGCATGGGCTCCAGAGCAGCGATGTCCATCGTCGGACCGCCACCGCCCGGCGGGAGGTCGGCGGCACGGCCGGGGGCTTGCCCCGGCGCCACGGCCAGCCGGGCGGCGGAGTCCAGCACCGCCTCCAGCTCCACGCGCAAAATCGGCAATTGCGCCGCCGCCGCCGCCCCGTCTCCGCGGAAGGCGGCGACCTGCACCGCGTCCGCGGCGGCGGACAGCGTCCGCGCGCCGATGTTGCCCGCCAGGCTCTTCAGCTCATGCCCCAGCGCTTTGGCCCGCGGCAGATCGCCGCTGGCCAGGGCGGCGGCGATGCCGTCCGCCGCGCCGCCGTAGGTCCGGGCGAACTCGGTGACGAACTTGCGGAACAGCCCGACGTCGCCGTCCAGGCGGTGCAGCGCGTCCTTCACGTCGATGCCTGGCAGCTCGGCAGGAAGAGCACCACGCGCATAGGACGGCACGGCCTTGGGCAGCAGCGGCATGCCGGGCGTCGCCATTGGCTGGCCGAGCCAGCGGGTCACCACGGAGAACAGCTGCTCCACGTCGATCGGCTTGGCGATGTGGTCGTCCATACCGCCGTCCAGGCAGCGCTGGCGGTCGGACGGCAGGGCGCTGGCGGTCATCGCGATGATCGGGAGACCCTGCCCGGCGGGCCGGGCGCGCAGCCGGCGCGTTGCCTCGAATCCATCCATTTCCGGCATCTGCACGTCCATCAGGACGAGATCGAAGGGCGGATTCGCCTCCTCGACGCGGGCGACGGCCTCACGCCCGTTGCCGGCCAGGGTCACACGGGCGCCGGCGCGCTCCAGGATCTCGCGGGCAACCTCCTGGCTGATCCCGTTGTCCTCCACCAGCAGCAGGCGGTGCCCGAACAGAGGACGCAGATGCGGCGGGTGGAGAAGGCCTGCGGGGACCGGGGCGCAGGGGTGCAGCCGGAAGGTTTCCGCCGAGGCGTCCTCCGCACCGCGTCCAAAGGCGTCGATCACCGCGTCGAGCAGCGAGGAAGCGGTGACCGGCTTAACCAGCGCGCCGTTCAGGCCCAAATCCGACGTTCCCGGATCCCCCGCTATGGCGCCCATCCGCTCACGCCCAAAGGCGGACACCACGATGATGACCGGCGCCTTCACAAGCCCGTCGTCACGGATGCGGCGGGAGGTTTCCAGCCCGTCCATCCCCGGCATCTTCCAGTCCATCAGCACGATGTCGTAGGGCTGCCCGGCGGCGGTCGCACGCTCCAGCTCCGTGATCGCCTCCGGCCCGGACGCGCAGAGCGAGGCCCGCCAACCGAAGGAGACGACCAGTTCGCCCAGCACCTCGCGCGCCGTGAGATTGTCGTCCACCACCAGCACCGACAGGCCGCGCGGTACGGCGCGGAGCCGCGACGGACGCTCCTCCGCCCGCCCGGCGTTCCCGAAAGCGGTTTGCCCGAAGACGGCGTTCCCGAAGGCGGCGTTTCCGAAAACGGCGGTGAAATGGAAATCGCTGCCCCGGCCCGGTTCGCTCGTCACATCCATGGCGCCGCCCATCAGGGAGACCAGCCGCGTGCAAATGGCCAGCCCCAGGCCGGTGCCGCCGTAACGCCGGGTGGTGGAGCTGTCGGCCTGGCTGAAGGCCTGGAACAGCCGTTCCCTCTGCTCCGCGTCGATGCCGATGCCGGTGTCTCGGATAGAGAAGGTCAGGACCGCCCGCTCCTCCGTCACCTCGACGGCGCGGACGGACACCACCACCTCCCCCGCCTCGGTGAACTTGATGGCGTTGCCGGCGAGGTTGATGAGCACCTGCTGGAGGCGCAAGGGATCGCCGACGAGGTCGAGCGGAACCTCTGGCCCAACCGAGAACAGAACCTCGATGTCCTTGTCCTGCGCCGCCGCGCCGACAATCACCGCGAGGTTCTGCAGCAGGTCGTCCAGACGGAACTCCACCCGCTCCAGCTCCAGCTTGCCGGCCTCCACCTTGGAAAAGTCCAGGATGTCATTGAGAATGCCGAGCAGCGACTGCGCCGACACGCGGATCTTCTGGGCGTAGTCGCGCTGGCGCGTCGACAGGTCGGTCTGCTGGAGCAGGTGGACCAACCCCAGGATGGCGTTCATCGGCGTGCGGATCTCGTGGCTCATGTTGGCCAGGAATTCGCTCTTGGCCCGGTTGGCCGCCTCGGCCACGGATTTGGCTTGGCGCAGCGCCTCCTCAGCCCGCTTGCGCTCGGCGATCTCATGGAAGACGACCACCGCCCCTTCCACCCGGCCGTCCTCCAGCATGGGGGAGGCCGCGAACTCCACCGGGAAGCTGGTGCCGTCCTTGCGCCAGTAGATGTCCTCCGAGCCGCCCCGAGCCTCGCCGGTGCGCAGAACCTCGAAGACCGGGCAGTCGATGGTCGGCGCCGGCGTGCCGTCGGCGCGGGTGTGGTGCAGCAGCACATGCAGGCTGCGGCCCAGCATCTCCTCGTTGCTGTAGCCGGTCAGCGCGCAGGCGGCGGGGTTGGCGAAGGTGATCCGCTCATCCCGGTCCACGCCGCAGATGCCTTCCGACGCGGATTGCAGAATCAGGTTCAGCCGGCGGTTGGCCCCGGCGAAGGCGCGGTTGGCCTGTTCCAGGCTGCGGGCGGTGGCATCCAGGTCGGCGTTCGTCTCGGCCAGCCGGCGGCGCCCCACCTCCTCGCGCGACAGGCTGCGCGCCGCCGCCATGGCCAGCCCCGCGCAAGCGGCCACCGCCAGCAGAACCAGCAGGCCGCCGTGGATCGTGCGCTCACGCCAGGGAGTCAGCGCCTCGTCCCGCGACATGCCGACCTGCACGATCAGCGGCAGATCCTGAACCCGCAGGTTGGCGATGATCCGCTCCGACCCGTCCACGGGAGACTGGCTGAAGATCGTGCCGCCGGTGGCCCGCGGCGCCTCGTCCATCGGACGGGTGGCCACCGGCACGTTAACCGGTGCCGCGGACGGCGACGCGCCGGTGTCCTGGCCGGACAGGTTGAACAGCAGCGTCCCATCCTCGCGGTACAGGGCGACGGCGCCCCCGCGGCCGATGTTCAGCCCCTCGAAGAAGGAGCGGAAATAATCGAGGTCCAGGGCGATATGGGCGACGCCCTGGAAGTTCTCCACCGTCCCGATCCGGCGGCTGATGGTGAAGGTCGGCTTGGCGGACAGCCGGCCCCGGATCATCCCGCCGATGTGAAACGCTTCGCCGTTGCGATGAGCCTGGAAAAAGGCGCGATCCGCGTTGTTCGTGGACGGCACCGGGAATTGGCGTGTGGTCAGCAGCCCGTTGCCGGCGGCGTCATGAATCCAGATGGCGCTGACCTCCGGCATGGCATCGGCCATGGCGCGCAGTTCCTGCCACAGCGGCAGGTCGCGCCCGAGCGTCTCCACTTCCCGCGGGCGAAGCCGGTCGTCCACGCGCTGCAGCACGAGATCGCTGGTGGCAACGGTGCGGCGCACATGCTCGTGCAGCAGGCGGGCGGCGTTCAGCGTCCGGTCACGGGCGTGGCTCACCGCCTCGTCGCGGTCGGCCCAGGTGGCGGCCCCCCACAGGCCGACTCCGAACAGGGCGATCACCCCGACGATGGTCGTCAGCAAGGTCCGCAGCCGCGTGCGGGGGGCCGCGGCGTGTCCCTCCGCCGTCAAGAAAGCTTCGTCCATTGCCGGTGTCCGCCAGGTCCGGCGCACGCCGGAGGAGAGAAAGTTGCCGCACATGGGAATTATGGCGTCCGGACGATATCCTTCGCAAGAGACTTGAAACGGCTGCTTCCCGGTCCAGGGAGCAGCGCGTCGCGCAGAGCATCCGCCCCTTCCTCCGCGGCGTCGAGGACGCTGCCGACCAGCCCCTCCGCCTCGTGCCGGCGGCCGGCGCGGAGGGCGGCGCTGAGCGCTCGGCAGGCGGACGCCAGACGGACCAGCCCCAGATTGGCCGCCGGTGCGGTCAGCGCCTGCGCTTCCGCCAATGGGCAGCCGGATTCACTGCCCTTGCGCAGGCGGCTCGTCCGCTGGGGCAGTTCATCGAGAAAGGCGGCGGCCAGACGGGCGCACGCCTCCTCCCCCAGTTCGTCGGACAGCCGGGTCAGCATCGCGCGGTCGAGCGGCTGACGGAGCGGAATCGGCTCCACCGCTGCGAAGGTCTCGAACATGGCGCCGCGCCGCGCCGCGCCGTCCGGGTGCTCGGCGGCCCGGCCGCCCTGGACGGACCAGCCCACCGCTTCGTCGATGGCGTCCAGCATGGCGGCCCGGTCCACCGGCTTGGCGATGTGGCCGTTCATACCGGCGTCGCGGCAGCGCTGAACCTCCTCGGGCAACGCGCTGGCGCTCATCGCCAGAATCGGAATGCTCCCCACCGGCGTCGGCAGGCCGCGGATCTCCCGTGTGGCGGCATGACCGTCCATCTCCGGCATGTGCACGTCCATCAGCACGAGATCGTAGGTTTCGCGCTGGACCGCCGCCACCGCCTGCCGCCCGTCGGCGACCGTATCGACGCGGTGGCCGGCGCCGCGCAGCATGGCCACGGTTAGTTCCCGGTTCATCGCCAGATCCTCGGCCAGCAGGATGCGCGCCGGACGGCGATGGACCAGCAGTTCCGCCGCGCAAGGGGCGCCGCTCCCGGCGGGCGGATCGGCTTCGGGCAGCACCAGCGACAACCAGAAGGTCGAGCCCACGCTCGCCTGGCTCTGCACCCCGACCGTCCCGCCCATCATCTCCACGAGCCGACGGCTGATGGCGAGGCCGAGACCGGTGCCCCCGCGCGACCGGTCGATCTGGCTGAAGCGCTGGAACAGCTGGCCCTGCCGATCCTGCGGGATGCCGATCCCGGTGTCGGCGACGCTGATCGTCAGATGCGGACCGGCGGGGGTGTCGGCGGTCTTCACGACGGTCACGCCGACGTCGCCATGCTCGGTGAACTTCACCGCGTTGGCCAGCAGGTTCAGCACCACCTGACGCAGCCGGTCGGGATCGCCGCGCAGCCAGTCCGGCACGTCCGGCGCCACGGCGGCGTGCAGCGTCAACCCCTTCGCCTCGGCCTCCAGCCGCAGCACCGCCGCGCAGTTGGCGATCAGGTCGCGGATGGCGAAGGAGGTGTGGTTCAGCGCCAGCCGCCCCGCCTCGATGCGCGAGAAGTCCAGCACATCCTCGATCACCGTCAGAAGCGACCGCCCGGCGTCGCGCACCAGACGGGCGTGGTGGTTCTGGCGGGGCGTCAGGTCCTCGTCCAGCAGCAGGCGGGCGAAGCCCAGGATGCCGTTCAGCGGCGTGCGCATCTCGTGGCTCATGGTCGCCAGGAACTCGGCCTTGGCGCGGCTGGCCGCCTCGGCCTCCAGGCGGGCCTGGATCAGGGCCTGCTCGTTGCGCTTGGTCTCGGTGACGTCGGTGACGATGCCGTCCCACACGATGTCGCCGTTGTCGCGCCGCGCCGCGCGGCTGGAGACGCTGATCCAGCGGACATCGCCGTCCGACCAGATGATCCGGTATTCGAGCCTCCAGGGCTCCAGCGTCTCGGCGGAGGCGTGGATCGAAGCGAACAGGCGCGGGCGGTCTTCGGGATGGAGGATGCGGTTCAGCGCCTCCAGCGTCACCCGCTCGGTCGGCGGCAGGCCCATCACCTGGAAGAAGCCGGGGCTGCAATAGGGAAAGCGCAGCCGGCCGTCCACCGTCAGCACCCGCTGATACACGCCGCCCGGCAGGTTCGCCACCGTCGCGGCGAAGCGGCGCTGGCTTTCGGTGAGGGCGATCTGGAGATCGCAGCGCTCCTGTTCCTTGCGCAGGAAGGTGCCCAGCGCCAGCGTGCCGAGAAAGTTTCCGAGGCTCAACGGCACCAGCGTCGTTTCGAACATGCGGTACGCCATGTCGGGCGGCAGCAGCAGGAAACTGAAGGGCGCCATCACCGTCACCAGCAGAGCCAGCGCGGCCAGATGCCGATTGCCGAACCGCCCGGACCGTCGCGCCGCTGCCCCCACCAGCATGCCGATCAGCCCGGCCCCGACCAGCGAGGTGACCCCCGCCAACGCTCCCGGCCCGCCCAGCCAGAAACGGAAGGCTCCGGACACCGCCGCCGCCGCCGCCCCGGCCAGAGCACCGCCGAACGGACCGGCCAGCCCGACCATCACGTTGCGGGCGTCGATGAACAGGCCCGGCGCCACCCGCACCGGATCGGCCATGCCCAGCACCGCCACCCCGCCGAACATCAGGCCCAGCAAGGTGTTGGCCACCGGCGTCGGCCAGCCGGCGGCGCGGCTGCGGATCTGCAGGAAGACGACCGCCACGACCGCGAACAGCCCGATGTTCTGCGCCAGCCCGAGCAGCAGTTCACTGGAAATCATGTTCATCGCAAACCCACCGGCCATCGCAACCTCCTGGCGGTCCTGTTTTGCATTTTGCCTGTGCGGCGCGACGTGGATTCGCATCGTGCGACGCATTACCGGCATACGGGCGGATGCCGCTCCGTTTCGGTCCGCCCGTTCGCCGTTTTCACGCAAGGGGCGTGCCGCTCCGGAAGTGGTCGCCCGTCATAGGCAACCCGTCGGAGGCACCCCACAAGGCATCGCCGTCCGGGGTGGCGGAGCGGCGGTGCCCCGGCGTGTGAAAGGCCCCGCGCTTCGCGCTGCACCACGCCCTTCGAAGCACCCCGTCCGCACCGGCAATCGTCGCAAATGCCATAGGCCTGTGACGTTCCGGGGACTTCCGCCGACCGGGCCGGTGCGGTGGGCGCATGACCGGGTTAGTACCGAATTCCGGCGAGGCAAAAGGGCCTGCGATCCCGTTGGCGAAACGGGATGCCGGCGGTACCGCGCCGGTGTCGCCCGGAGTCTGCGCGCTCGCCCGAAGGGGTCCTCCGTTGGGTTTCACGCCGTGAAAGCTGGCGGCGGAACGGCCATCGGGCTGGGGGTGCGGACGGGAGGCGGTGACGGGAGAAGGTTTATGCAGCACGCCGTTGCCGGGACCCCGCGGTTGTCCGTGGTGGTGCCCTGCTACAACGAGGCCGAGGGGATCGGCGAATTGCACCGCCGGGTGTCCGCGGCCTGCCGCGCCGAGGTCGGGGAGAGCTATGAGCTGATTCTGGTGGATGACGGGTCGCGGGACGGCACCTGGGGCCGCATCGCCACTCTGGTGCGCGACGATCCGGCGGTGACGGGGGTACGGCTGTCGCGCAACCACGGTCACCAGCTCGCCCTGACCGCCGGCCTCCATGTCTGCCGGGGCGAGCGCATCCTGATCATCGACGCCGACCTGCAGGACCCGCCGGAGCTGCTGACGACCATGATGGCCCGCATGGACGCCGGAGCCGACGTGGTCTACGGCACCCGCATGGCCCGCGACGGCGAGACCTGGTTCAAGAAGGGCACGGCGGCGCTGTTCTACCGTCTGCTCGACCGGCTGGTCGACATCGAGATCCCCAAGGACACCGGCGACTTCCGCCTGATGAGCCGCCGCGCCCTTGAGGTGCTGAACGCCATGCCGGAGCAGCACCGCTTCATCCGCGGCATGGTGAGCTGGATCGGGCTGAAGCAGGAGCCGCTGCCCTACGACCGGCAGGCCCGCGCCGTCGGCGAAACCAAGTACCCGCTGGGCAAGATGATCCGCTTCGCGGTGGACGCCATCACCAGCTTCTCGATCAAGCCGCTGCGCGCCGCCTCCTACGTCGGCTTCTTCTTCGCGTTGTGCGCCGTGCTGGCGCTGGGCTACGCGCTGGTGAGCTGGGCGCAGCACGCGACGGTGCCCGGCTGGACCAGCGTGATGGTCGTCTCGCTGGTGCTTGGCAGCACCCAGCTGCTGATCCTCGGCGTGCTGGGCGAGTATCTGGGCCGGCTCTACATGGAGACCAAACAGCGGCCGCTGTTCGTGGTGGACCGCATCGCCCGCCATCCCGACGCCATCGCCGCCCAGGTCGCTGCCCAAGCCGCCGCCCAGGCGGCCGCCGCTGGTGCCGGCGGGCAGGCCGTGCCGGATCCCGTCGTGGTGCATCTGGGAACCGGCATCGCCGCGGCCGCCGGAGCCTTCTCCCGCATCGAGGCCAAGAGCGGGGCCAACAGTTGAGCGGCGCGGAAGGCCGGGGGCGGGGCGTTCCCTGGACGGCCATCCGCTTCGCCCTGGTCGGCCTGCTGAACACCGGGGTGGATTTCGCGCTGTTCCTGGCGCTGGTGTCGCTGGCCGGCGCGCCCGTCCTGGCCGCCAACGCCGTGGGCTACGGCGCCGGCGTGCTGTGCAGCTTCCTGCTGAACCGCAGCTGGACCTTCCGCATGCGCCGGGAGGCGGCCCCGATGGCCCGCCGCCTGCCGCTGTTCCTGGCCTTCAACCTTGTCGGGCTGGCGCTGTCCACACTGGTGGTCGGTATGCTGGTCCCCACCGTTCCGCCGCTGGTCGCCAAGATCGCGGCGACCGCCGTCACCTTCGCCTGGAACTACTGGTCCAGCCGGCGCTTCGTCTTCACCGCGCCGGCCGCCAATCCCCTCGTCTGAGTCCCCGGCCCGAGCGGCCCCGCCGAAGGGCGGGGTCGCTTTGCCGCAACGGCGAACCTTGACCGCCGGGCGGCCTACCCCAATCTATGACGGAGCGGCGCCGATCCTCCCCTTTCGGGCCGCCAGCCAGCCGGGCGCCGGAAACGGGCCCAATGTGCAACTCGCTCGCCTCTCGAGGAGGATGCGCCGTGACGACACGTCTTTCGCTCTTCAACAGTCCGCTGCTCCTGGGCTTCGACCAGTTCGAGCGCACGCTGGACCGCATCGCCAAGAATTCCGCGGAAGGCTATCCGCCCTACAACATCGAACAGATCGGGGACGAGGGCCTGCGCATCACGCTGGCCGTGGCCGGCTTCACCTCAGAGGACCTGTCGGTCCAGATCGAGGACAACCAGCTCGTCATCCGGGGCCGCCAGACCGACGACCGCTCGCGCATCTACCTGCACCGCGGCATCGCCGCCCGCCAGTTCCAGCGCAGCTTCGTGCTGGCGGAGGGGATCGAGGTGGTCGGCGCCTCGCTCGACAACGGCCTGCTCAACATCGACCTCAAGCGGCCCCTGCCGGAACCGAAGGTCCGCACCATCAAGATCGAGCAGCCCGCCCAGGCCGCCAGCGGCACCGCCGGACCGCAGACCATCGACGTCGCGCCCGACCGCGGCGACGCCTGACCGGTTTCGGCGGTCGCCCAGCGCGATTGCCTGTCGCCTACACCTCCTCGACCGATTCGTCCAAAGGACTGCGTCATGAACAGCTTCGACACCGACAAGGCGGCCTTCCTGCGCCAACTGTCGCCCCAGGACTTCGCCACCTTCGGGCTGGACCATGTGGCCTATGTGCGGCCGGTGACCGTCGACGACGCTCCGGCCTTCTCCGTCCACGCCGCCGACGGCACGCCTCTGACGGTGCTGGCCGAGCGCGACGTGGCCTTCGCCACCGTCCGCCAGAACGACATGGAGCCGCTGAGCGTCCATTGACGCCTGAGGCGTCCTGCTGCTGACGCCTGAGGCGTCCTGCTGTTGACGCCCAGGCGGTCCGTTGAAACCTCCCCGGAGGTTGCGAAAGGGCCGGTCCGCCGCGGACCGGCCCTTTTCGTTTCTGTACGTCCGGTGCTATGACATTGCTCCGGGACGCCCCCTTCAACCCTTGCCTGCCCCCCTCAACCCGCTATCCTTGTGGGGGACCTCGAAAGTGGACGAGCGGGCGGATGGGCGCCGGCTTGCGGGGAGATGGCATTGAGCGACGGGGCAGACACCAGCGAGGCTGTGGCCGAGGGTGCGGGGGACAAGTCGGCACGTCCCCAGGGCGGAGGCCGGCGCAGGCAATGGGAGGACGAGGCCCGCGACGCGCTGCACATCATGCCGCTGTCGGCCATCCCGTTGGAAACGCCGGGGCTTCAGCACGCCCGGCTGATCAAGAACGTGCGGTTGCAGACCGTCGTCGAGATGTTCCACGACGTCCAGACCGGCAGCGGGCAGGTCTCGCCGCGCCACCTCACCGCCTATTTCGAATCCTACAAGGAGGAGGTGGAGCGCGACCTCGTCAAGATCGAGAAGATCGCCGCCGCCTCCAGCTTCGACGTCTACACCTCCCGCATCGAACTGCGCCGGATGAACATCGACGTCAACAGCGTCGAGTCGCTGACCCTGTCCGACCGCAAGAAGGAGGAGCTGACCAACTACATGCGCGTCTTCACGCGCCCGCTGGTCGAGTATGTCTACGGGTCCGAGGACATGCAGGTCCAGGACGTGAAGGACATCATCGGTATGTTCTCCAACCCCAACCGGGACGAGGCGCTGCGCAACCTGCGCATGATGGCCGACCGGCTGGACATCGAGCTGGGGGAGATCCCGCAGTTCCTCGAGGAGTACGGCGACATCTTCCTATCGCTGGCCTATTTCAAGAAATGCCTGGACGACATCGTCCCGGAGATCCAGCGCTTCCTGTCCTGGATGGCCGAGATCCGCAGCTCCACCGAGGTCAAGCGCGACGCCCGGCAGATGCGCATGCTCGACGAGATCAGCCGCGACCTGACCGACATCTCCACCTCGATCACCGGGCGGTTCGAGAGCTTCGACAACCGGTCCAAGGACTTCTGGCGCGACATCAACGCCGAGACCTTCCATTCCATCCGCGAGCTGATCGCCTCCCACCACGTCACCATCGGCGGCGTGCTGTGCGGTCTGGCGGTGAAGATGGACCTGTGGAAGGCGCGCTTCGCCCGCGGCGGCGGCGGCCCGAACCGGCGCATGGAGTTCGTGAAGTCGGAAATCCTGCCCGGCCTGTCCCACATCAAGTCGCTGGAACAGTCCGCCCGCTCCGCCAGCGCGTGAGGAGCCTTCCACGGCGCGGCTCCAGTTGCCCGGAGCGGCGGCTCACTCCGTCAGCGGCACCATGGTGGTCACCGTCCCCCCGTCCGGCACTTCCAGGGCGAAGGCATCGAAGGCCGGCGGGCCGAAGGCGCCGCCCGTCGCCCCGCCGCTGAAGCCGTAGGGCTCACGCGGCACTCCCAGCAGATTGGTGGTGAGCACCGAGTCGCCGTTCCGATCCTGGAACACCGCGACTCCGTAGCGCCCCGCCGGCAGCCCGGCGAAAACCGCCGTCACCTCCGTCCCCGACGCCTCCAGGATTTGCCCGGCGAAGCGCCGTTCCGCCCGGTAGGCGTCGGCGCCGTCATACAGCGCGACCCACAGCTTGCCCTGTTGGGGCTTGACGTTGCCGATGGTTGCGCGAAGCTCCCCCGCGCAGACTCCCGCCGCGGCGAGCGTCAACGCCACCGCGCCGACCAACCCCGATCCGATCCGACATGCGGCTCCCATTTCCTGTCCCTTTCCTTCGCCGTGGGCGAACCGTCGCCTTTCCGAGCCGGTCCCTTCCATGCCTGAAGGAGCGGGCGGAGGGCCACCGCCGCTGCGGGACCGGCGGGTTGCGGCTTCGCCAAACGCCGGGACCGGCGGTTCACGATGCGTGAAACGGAGGTTCCTGCAATGGGGCAGCCTCGCACGCCCTACCGCCACCGGCTGCTGGGCCGGCGCCTGCCGGTGCTGCTGGCCGCCGCGCTGGTGCTGACCCTGCTGGGTCCGTTCGGCACCTTCGCGGATCTGACGCTGGCGCAGCGGCTGGCGTACTGGTGCGGGCTGATCGGACTGGGCGGTCTCGCCTTCGAGCTTCTGACCCTGGCCGCCGGCCATCGGCTGCGGGAGCGGGCGGGAGCGTGGCGCGCCATGCTGGCCGGGGTGGTCCTGGCGGTGGCGGCGCTGATGACGCTGACCGTGGCGCTGCTTGAACGGACATTGCGCGGGATGGATTTCTTGCGCCCGCTGGGGTTGGCGGAGCTGTTCGTCTACGTCGTCCTCGTCACCCTGCTGGTGTCCGCCATTCCGGTCTGGCTGGAACTGCGCGACCGCGGGCTTCTCGCCGGCCCCACGCCGCCGCCTTCCCCGCCCGCCCCGGACGACGCGCCGGCATTCCCCCCGGCGGAGCGGGCGGAGCCTGCCTTCCTCGCCCGCCTGCCCGCGCGGCTCGGCCGGGACCTGCTGGCGCTGGAGATGGAGGACCATTACGTCCGCGCCCACACGGCGGAAGGCAGCGACCTGATTCTGATGCGGCTGCGCGACGCCATCGCGGAACTGGCCGGGCTGGACGGGATGCAGGTCCACCGCTCCCACTGGGTCGCCGCTGCGGCCGTCGCCGGGGTGGAACGCAAGCCGGACGGCAAGCTGGTGCTGGTCCTGCGCGACGGCCGTCGCGTGCCGGTCAGCCGCAGCCATGCGGCGGCGGTCCGCGAGGCGGGCTGGGTGGATAAAGCGGGGCCGTGACCAGACTCCACGGAACACACGACTACATTGCAAATCCCGTTCAGTTGCCAGACACCCCACGCAATAACGGGATCCTTGTCCATCCCATCGGCCACCAATTACCTTTTCATCATTGTTAGATCATTAGAAATGCCGACACCATAAGGACATTTATTCAAAAATCTCCTTCAACACACCGGCCCGATGACATATCATCGAATTCAAGGGTATTTTCCCAACAAGCACACGGAAAACACTAAAGCAATACAGGCAACAACAGGGCCAATCTTAGGCCCATAACACGACGTTCTTTTCGCATTCCGGATTTGTCAGGGGGCAATCACGCCGCCCTCCCTCGCATAGCCGACATCCCTACGCTCATTGCCGCTCGCCCCCGCCGCAGAACCGGGTTCGGGACCGCCGACCCGCGTCTCCGTTCCACCCAAACCTTGCGGGTCCCATGACGTACCGCCCTGACATCGACGGCCTTCGCGCGGTATCAATCCTTTCGGTCCTGCTGTTCCACGCGAAGTTTTCCCTGTTCAGCGGCGGATACATCGGCGTCGATGTGTTCTTCGTGATCTCCGGCTACCTCATCGGCTCGATCGTTCTGAACGACGCGCAGCGCGGCACCTTTTCCCTGGCCGGCTTCTATGTCCGCCGCATCCGCCGAATCCTTCCCGCCCTGTTCGCGGCGCTGGCGGTCACCGCGGCACTCGCCCTGTTTTTGCTGTCGCCCCAAGAGTTGAAGAGCTTTTCCCAGAACCTCGCCGCGACCACGCTGTTCTCGTCCAACATCATCTATTATCTGAAATCCAGTTACTTCGAAAACGCGGCGGAGATGAGCCCGCTTCTTCACACCTGGTCGCTGGGGGTGGAGCAGCAATTCTACATCGTCTTTCCCCTCGCCCTGCTGGCTTTGCTCCCGTACGGGCGTTCGGTATGGATTGCCGTTCTAGGGGCGGCAGCGGCGGCGTCCTTCGCCTTGAGCGTGTTCCTGGTGCGGGATCATCCGGTGGCGGCCTTCTACCTGCTGCCGCCCCGGCTGTGGGAACTGGTGCTGGGCGCCCTTCTCGCCTTCGGCGCCGTTCCGGACTTCCGCGGCCGCGCGGCGCGGGAACTGGCGTCCGCCCTCGGCGCCGCCCTGATCCTCGTCGGCGTGTTCACCTTGACGGAAGCAACGGCCTTTCCGGGCTACGCCGCGCTGCTGCCCTGCCTGGGGGCGGCGCTGGTCATCCACGCGGGGCGGAGCGGTCCGACGGCGGTCGGGGCGCTGCTGACGCTGCGCCCCGTGGTCTTCATCGGCCTGATCTCCTACTCGATGTACATCTGGCATTGGCCGCTGATGGTCTTCGCGCGGTTCTACAAAGGGCGGGACCTGACCACCAAGGAAACGCTGATCCTTCTCGCGGTCATCGCCGCGGTGTCCGTGCTGTCCTGGCGACTGATCGAAATTCCCTTCCGCAAACCCAGGGCAAATCTCGGGGCGGAGTCGGGGCGCCGGCCGTCCACGGTCTTCGCCCGGACCGGCTGGGCCATGGCGGGGCTGGCGGGGGTCGGGCTGCTCGGCCATCTGTCCAACGGGCTGCCGCAGCGCTTCGCCGACTACGCGCCGCAGGACATATCGGGGCGGGAACTCTACAAGGAGCACACCTGCTTCCTTGAGACAGACCAGCCGCCGGAAGCGTGGCCGGGCATGGAGGGTTGCCGGATCGGTTCCCTGAAGGCGGAGGCGCCCACCGCCCTGCTCTGGGGTGATTCCTTCGCCGCCCACTATGTGCCGGGGCTTCAGACCGTCGCCGACACCCTGCCCTTCAACATCGTCCAATACACCGCGTCCGGCTGCCCGCCCATCAAGGATCTGTCCGTCAACACCCGCCCGAACTGCCAGGAGTTCAACCGCCGCGTCGACGAGATCATCGACCGCAACGGCATCCGCATCGTCATCATGGCGGCGCGGTGGGAATGGTACATGGACACGAACGCCCTCGATCTCCGCCGCCTGCACGAGACCGTGGACGCGCTGCTGAACCGGGGCATCCGCATCGTGGTGCTGGGGCAGAGTCCGGTGTTCCGCTTCCGCAACCCCTACGACCACACCTATTTCATGAAATCGGAGCGGGCCTATTCGATCACCGGCCAAGCCACCGACCAGCCGCTGATCACCGCGACGCAAGGCGCGCGGTTCATCGACACCTCCGACTATTTCTGTGACCCCGATCCCTGCAAAGCCCTGCCGCTCTGCAGGATCAGGGACGACCAGGGCTTCTACTTCCTGGACCAAGGCCATTTCTCGGCCCATGGCAGCACCCTGCTCGTGCAGAGCATCCAGGAGGTTCTGCGCGCCCCCGATCAAACCTACGGAGAGTGAGGCCCCGCAAGGACGCCGTGCAGCGGGAAGGCGGTGCCGCCCCCCGCTGCGCCGGCGTCCATCACTTCGCCAGGTTGCGCAGGACGAAGTTCAGCACGCCACCGTTCCGGTAATACTCGACCTCGTCCACCGTATCGATGCGCAGCAGCAGCGGCACCTGCCGGGTCTGCCCGTCGGCGCGGGTGATGGTCATCGTCACGTCCTTGCGCGGGCGCAGGTCCTGCTCGATGCCGTCGATGTCGAAGGTCTCGGTGCCGTCCAGCGCCAGATCGTTGCGGGTCAGCCCGTCCTTGAACTGGAGCGGCAGGATGCCCATCCCGACGAGGTTGGAGCGGTGGATGCGCTCGAAGCTCTCGGCGATCACGGCGCGGATGCCCAGCAGCTTGGTCCCCTTGGCCGCCCAGTCGCGGCTGGAGCCGGTGCCGTACTCCTTGCCGGCGATCACCACCAGCGGCACGCCCTCCTGGGCGTAGCGCATCGCCGCGGTGTAGATCGGCAACTGCTCGCCCGAGGGATAGTGCCGGGTCTCGCCGCCCTCCACGCCCGCCAGCATCTCGTTGCGGATGCGGATGTTGGCGAAGGTGCCGCGCATCATCACCTCGTGGTTGCCGCGCCGCGCGCCGTAGGAGTTGAAGTCCTGCGGGCGCACCTGATGGCTCAGCAGATACTCGCCGGCCGGGCTGGTCTTCTTGATCGAGCCGGCGGGAGAGATGTGGTCGGTGGTGATGCTGTCACCCAGCACGGCCAGCGCGCGGGCGCCCCGCACGTCGCTCACCGCCTCGGGGGTCTTGGGCATGTCGGCGAAGAAGGGCGGCAGCTTCACGTAGGTGCTGCCCGCCTGCCACTCGTAGGTCTGGCCCTCGGCGGTCTGGATGCCGCGCCACTGCGCCGGCCCTTCGAACACGTTGCCGTAGCGGCTGCGGAACATCTCCGCCGACAGCGAAGCGTCGATGGCGTCCTGGACCTCCTGGTTGGTCGGCCAGATGTCCTTCAGATAGACGGGCTGGCCGTCATGGCCGGTGCCGATGGGGTCCTTGGTCAGGTCGATCTTCATGTTGCCGGCCAGCGCGTAGGCGACGCACAGCGGCGGCGAGGCCAGATAGTTCGCCCGCGTGTGCGGGTTCACCCGGCCTTCGAAGTTGCGGTTGCCCGACAGCACGGCGGCGACCACAAGGTTGCCCTCCTCCACCGCCGCGGCGATGGGGTCGGGCAGCGGGCCGCTGTTGCCGATGCAGGTGGTGCAGCCGTAGCCGACGATGTTGAAGCCGAGCTGGTCGAGATAGGGCTGGAGCCCGGCCTTGGCCAGATAGTCGGTGACCACCTGCGAGCCCGGCGCCAGCGAGGTCTTGACCCAGGGCTTGGACTTCAGCCCCTTCTCCACCGCCTTGCGGGCCAGCAGGCCGGCGGCCACCAGAACCGCCGGGTTGGAAGTGTTGGTGCAGGAGGTGATGGCAGCGATCACCACCGCCCCCTGGTCGAGGCTGTAGCCGCAGCCCTGCACCGGGACCGAGCGGTCGGCGTCCTCCGCCTTGAAGGTCCCCACCAGATCGCCGCCGAAGCTCTGCGCCGCCTGGGACAGCGGCACGCGGTCCTGCGGGCGCTTCGGGCCGGCCAGCGACGGCTCGACCGTCGTCATGTCCAGCTCCAGCGTGTCGGTGAAGACGGGGTCCGGCGTGCCGGCGTCGCGCCACATGCCCTGGGCGCGGGCGTAGGCCTCGACCATCGCCACGCGGTCGGCGTCGCGGCCGGTGAAGGTCAGGTAGCGGATGGTCTCCGCGTCGATCGGGAAGATGCCGCAGGTGGCGCCGTATTCCGGGGCCATGTTGCCGATGGTGGCGCGGTCGGCCAGCGTCAGGTGGTCCAGACCCGGCCCGTGGAACTCCACGAACTTGCCGACCACGCCCTTCTTGCGCAGCATCTGGGTGACGGTCAGCACGAGGTCGGTGGCCGTCGTGCCCTCCTTCAGCCGCCCGGTCAGCTTGAAGCCGACGACCTCGGGGATCAGCATGGAGATGGGCTGGCCGAGCATGGCCGCCTCCGCCTCGATGCCGCCGACGCCCCAGCCGAGCACGCCCAGCCCGTTCACCATGGTGGTGTGGCTGTCGGTGCCGACCAGCGTGTCGGGATAGGCGACCAGCTTGCCCGCCGGGTCGGTGTCGGTCCACACGCCCTGCGCCAGATACTCGACGTTCACCTGATGACAGATGCCGGTGCCCGGCGGCACGACGCGGAAATTGTCAAAGGCCTTCTGGCCCCAGCGCAGGAAGGCGTAGCGTTCCAGGTTGCGCTCGAACTCCAGCTCGACGTTCTTCTCGAAGGCGGACGGGTTGCCGAAGTAATCGACCATCACCGAGTGGTCGATGACCAGATCGACCGGCACCAGCGGGTTGATCTTCTTGGGATCGCCGCCCAGTGCGGCCATCGCCTCGCGCATCGCCGCCAGATCGCAGACCGCCGGCACGCCGGTGAAATCCTGCATCAGCACGCGCGCCGGGCGGTAGGCGATCTCACGGTCGGACCGCTTGTCGTGAAGCCACTGGGCCACCGCCTTCACGTCGTCGGTGGACACCGTGCGCCCGTCCTCGAAGCGCAGGAGATTCTCCAGCAGCACCTTCATCGAATAGGGCAGCCGGGAGAGGTCGCCCAGCCCGGCGTCCTCCGCGGCCTTGATGCTGAAATAATCGTAGCTCTTGCCCCCGACGGACAGGGAGCGGCGGGTTTTCAGCGAGTCCTGACCGGTGAACGTCGTCACGGTACCCCTCCTTCGCGTTATTGGCGGACCGGCCGGGCGGCGGCCGTGGTTTCCGCATGTCTCAACCGCCTGATTTAGTGCCGGTCCCGCCCCCCTTCAAACGGCGCCGTGCAAAGGGCAGGCAAGCGGAAGCGTGGGGGCTGCGCTCTCTTCGTGCGAAACGGGGCCGGTCCGTACTAGAATCGCGCGAACGGGCGGAACGGCCCGGCGTACGACGGGTGGAGGAAACGGAATGGCATGGCGCGCCCCAGCCCTGGCGGTTGCGGCCCTCGTGGCAATGCTCGTCGGAGCATCGGCCGAGGCCGCTTCGAATTCGCCGCAAGGGGCGCAGTTCTTCCCGCACCTCGTCTACCGCAGCGGCCCCTACGCGCCCTACGGCATCCCGCTGGCCGACGGGGTGGCCGATTATCTGACGCTGGTCAACCGGCGCGACGGCGGCATCGGCGGGGTGCCCATCGCCTGGGAGGAGTGCGACACCGGCTACAACACCGACCGCGGGGTGGACTGCTACGAGCGGCTGAAGGCCAAGGGGCCGACCGGCGCCGCCGCCGTCCTGCCGCTGTCCACCGGCATCACCTACGCCCTGATCGAGCGCGGGGCTGCCGACCGCATCCCGGTCTTCTCCTCCGGCTACGGGCGGGCGGACGTGTCCGACGGGCGGGTCTTCCCCTACGCCATCAACGCCCCGGCCAGCTATTGGACGGGCATCGACGCCGCGATCAGCCACATCGCAACGGAGTTGGGCGGGACGGAGCGGCTGCGCGGGCGGAAAATCGCCTACGTCTACCACGACAGCGCCTTCGGCAAGGAGCCGCTGCCCATGCTGGAGGCGCTGCGCGGCCCGCTGGGCTTCGAGATGCGCAGCTTCCCCGTCGCCCCGCCGGGGCTGGACCAGCGCGCCGTGTGGACGCAGATCGCCCGCCACTACCGGCCCGACTACGTGATCCTGTGGGGTTGGGGCGTGCAGAACTCCACCGCCCTGCGCGAGGCCGCCGCCGCCGGCTACCCCGCCGACCGCATGATCGGCGTCTGGTGGGCCGGGTCGGAACTGGATGTCCGGCCGGTCGGTGCCGCCGCGGTCGGCTACAAGGCGGTGGCCTTCCACGCCGCCGGAGCGGACCTGCCGGTGATCCGCGCGATCCGCGAGCGGGTCCACGGCCGTGGGCTGGGGGCCGGCGATCCCGGCCAGATCGGCACGGTGCTCTACAACCGCGGGGTCTTCAACGCCGCCGTCCTGGTCGAGGCCATCCGCACCGCGCAGGGCAAATACGGACGCCGGCCGCTGACCGGAGCGCAGGTGGCCTGGGGCTTCGACCATCTGGACCTGACCGCCGAACGGCTGGCCGAACTGGGGCTGGACGGCTTCATGCAGCCGCTGCGCATCACCTGCGCCGACCATGAGGGGATCGCGCCCCTGCATGTGCAGCAGTGGGACGGGGAGCGCTGGCTGGACGTGTCCGGCCCCATCGAGCCGCGCCGCGCCCTGATCCGCAAGCTGGTGGCGGAGTCGGCCCGGCGCTTCGCGGCGGAACGCAAGATCGAACCGCGCGCCTGTGATTAGCAATCTTCATCGTCGGGCGTCAGTCCTGGCTGACGCCCGACGATAAGGGCCGCGACGGCGGCCCCGCAGGCCCATGCCAGCGAAGGCAAGCGGCCGGACGGCCGCGCCCGCCGATTGAGGGCAAGCGTAAAGCCTGATACGTCAGGCTTTACGCTTGATGATTAAGTCGGTCGCATCGCGACATAGCGGCAGAAGCGCAACCCGCTGCCCAGCACGCGCAGGCGCGACCACCACAAAGCCAGCTCGCGGGCCAGCGCCTTGAGCACGCGGGGCTCGGGGGCGGCGGTCTTCAGCGCCTCGCCCAGCCGGCGCACCCGCTCCACAGCCTGACGGCGGTGGAACTGGGTGAGATCCTCGGAAATGCGCAGGTCCAGGTTGCGCTGGGTCAGTTCGTCGGCCATGCGGGTGGCCGACCAGGGATAGACCTCCAGCGGCTCGGAATCGCGCCAGCCGTTCCAGCTCTCCCAGGAGGACGGGGTCCCCTCGATCACATAGTCGAACAGCAGCACGCCGCCCTTCGGCTTCACGCAGTCGCAGACGCGGTCGAGGAAGTTCTCCTTGTCGCGCACCCGGTGCATCACCCGGTCGGCCAGAACGAGGTCGAAGGACCCCGCCTGGTTGAAGTGCTCCGGGTCGTAATGGCCGATCGGCGCCTTCTTCGACACGCCCAGCGCCTTCGACCGCTCCATCCCCAGCTTCGCCAGCAGGGGCGACATCTCCAACCCGGTCACCCAAGTGTCGTAGCTGTCGACGATGCCGCGCGCCGGCCCGCCCAGCCCCGCCGAGAGGTCGAGCACGCTCTTGGCCGGATTCAGGCCGAAGGAGCGGACGGATTCGACCATCCATTGCGCGTCGCCGGGACCGACACAGTCC
The DNA here is from genome assembly GCF_001315015.1 of Azospirillum brasilense. Classification (NCBI taxonomy): domain Bacteria; kingdom Pseudomonadati; phylum Pseudomonadota; class Alphaproteobacteria; order Rhodospirillales; family Azospirillaceae; genus Azospirillum; species Azospirillum brasilense. The sequence continues at coordinate 2,753,185 of NZ_CP012914.1, forward strand.
GGACCCCACAGCATCTGCGCCCCTTCCGTACGAGCGACCGACCAGACCGGTTCGCCCTGGCGGTCCAACTGCAGGTTTTCCAGCCGTTCCAGGTCGGCATCGTGGCGCGGCGCCTCGGGTGGCTGGGCGGCGGCCGACGCGGCGGAACCCAGCGCCGCCACCGGGCCGCGCAGGGGCAGGCGGGAGGCGGGAGCGGTGCGGGCCAGCCGGGACAGGGCGGCGAGGTCGTAGCCTTCCCACCAGGCGACGAATTTCGTCCGCCAGTCGGGATTGCGCCAGCGCTCCCTATCTTGAAAATTGTGCCGCATCCGGCGCTGCGTTTCCAAAATTGCTGCCCCACAAAGGACGGCCACCGCCAGCATCAACGGATACTGCGCAATATAGAGGTAGACCTCAACAGTCGGGGAGTCAAGTAACCAGCACGAACAGTTGAAATTAACTTGCAAGAACTGTGGCGAAAATTTTATCTAACTGTGAAATATTTCCGCAACACCCACAGCTTGCGGTTCCTAGGGCGACGCGCGGCAAAGCGGCCGAAGCGCGCCGCGTTGCAGCATGAAACCGCAACGCCTATAGTTCCGCCCCAGCACCCCGTCCCCACACCGCGCAAGGAGCACCGGCGTGCCGCACAAGACCGGCAACCCCTGGACCGTCCTGACGACCAAGCCGATCTACGAGAATCCGTGGATGCGGGTGGTGGAGCACGACGTGCTGACCCCGCTCGGCAACCCCGGCATCTACGGCGTCATGCACGCCCAGAATCTGGCGACCGGGGTGGTTCCCATCGACGACCAGGGCCGCGTCACGCTGGTCGGCCAGTACCGCTTCCCCTTGCAGCAGTACAGTTGGGAGATCCCGGAAGGCGGCGGCAAGAAGGGCGTCGAACCGGTTGAGTCGGCCAGGCGCGAGCTGCTGGAGGAGACCGGCCAGACCGCCCGCCACTGGCTGCCGATCCTGACCATGCACCTGTCCAACAGCATCACCGACGAGACCGCCCACTGCTTTCTCGCCTGGGGGATCGAGCAGGGGCAGGCGGAACCGGAGGAGACCGAGGTCCTGCAGCTGCGCCACGTGTCCTTCGCGGAAGCCTACGCCATGGTCAAGCGCGGGGAGATCACCGACGCCATCGCGGTGGCCTGCCTGCTGAAGGTCCGCCTGATGGCGCTCGACGGCGACCTCCCCGAGGACGTCACCCGCCTGATCCTGGGCTGAGGGAAGACGTTATGCAGGCCGTCGCCATCGATTTCGAAACCGCCAACGAATCGCGGACCAGCGCCTGCTCCATCGGCGTCGCCTGGATCGAGGACGGGCGCGTGGTGGAGACCGAGGAGCATCTGATCCGCCCGCGGGAGATGCGCTTCAACCCGTTCAACACCGCCGTCCACGGCCTGCGGGCGGAGGATGTCGCCGGCGCGCCGGAGTTCCCGGAGGTCTGGCACCGCTTCGCCCGGCGGCTGGAAGGCCGTCTGGTTCTGGCCCACAACGCGTCCTTCGACATCAGCGTGCTGCGCCACACGCTGGACGATTACGGTCTGGCCTGGCCGGCCTGTAGCTACCTCTGCACCGTCGTGCTGGCGCGCAAGGCGTGGCCGCAACTGGCCGCGCACAAGCTGAATTACCTGGCCGACCATCTGGGCATCGCGCTCGACCACCACCGCGCCGGCAGCGACGCCGAGGCCTGCGGGCGTATCGCGCTCGCCGCCACCCACGTGCTGGGTCTGGAGCGTCTGGCCGACATCGCCGCAGCCACCGGCATCACGCTGGGGCAGTTGACGCCGGGCGGCTACAGCCCCTGCAAGGGCGGCAACCCGCCGCGGCGCCGCAAGCTGGTGCCGGTGGTTTAGAGGGAAGCGTGTGGGGGCAAGTGCTTCACACGCCACTCCGTTCGGGAAACAAGCCCGCCAACCCTTCCGCGCTGGCCGGACACACGCCGCGCTCGGTCACCAGACCGGTGACCAGACGGGCCGGGGTCACGTCGAAGCCGTAATTGACCGCTGGGCTGCCGGCCGGGGTGACGCGGATGGTCTCGATCCGCCCGTCGGCGGTGACGCCGGTCAGCTCGGTCACCTCGCGGGCGTCGCGCTCCTCGATGGGGATGTCCCTCACGCCATCCGCCATGCCCCAGTCGATGGTCGGCGAGGGCAGCGCGACGTAGAAGGGCACGCCGTTGTCGTGGGCGGCCAGGGCCTTCAGATAGGTGCCGATCTTGTTGCAGACGTCGCCGGTGGCCGTGGTGCGGTCGGTGCCGACGATGCACAGATCCACCATGCCGTGCTGCATCAGATGGCCGCCGGTGTTGTCCACCACCACCGTGTGGGGCACGCCGTGGCGGTTCAGCTCCCAGGCGGTCAGGCTGGCGCCCTGGTTGCGCGGGCGCGTCTCGTCCACCCAGACATGCAGGCGGATGCCCTCCTCGAAGGCGACGTAGACCGGAGCGAGCGCCGTGCCCCAATCAACGGTGGCGAGCCAGCCGGCGTTGCAATGAGTCAGCACATTCACCGGTTCGCCCGGAGCCTTGCGGCGGGCGGCCTCGCGGATCAGGGCGGCGCCGTGCTCGCCGATGGCGCGGTTGATGGCGACGTCCTCGTCGCAGACCACGGCGGCCTCGGCATAGGCGGCCTCGGCGCGGGCGGCGGGCGGCAGCGGCGCCAGACGGGCGCGCATCCGCTCCAGCGCCCAGCGCAGGTTGACCGCGGTCGGGCGGGTGGCGAGCAGCCGCGTGCCGGCCTCCTCCAGCGCCGCGTCGGACGGGTCGGCCCGCATGGCCAGCGCGACGCCGTAGGCAGCGGTCGCCCCGATCAGCGGCGCGCCGCGCACCAGCATGGCCCGGATCGCATGGGCGGCCTCGTCGAGGTCGGTCAGCCGCGCGACGGCGAAATCATGCGGCATCCGCGTCTGGTCGATGATTTCCACCGACCAGCCGTCCTGCGCCGGCCAGATGGTGCGGTAGGCCGTGCCGTCGATTTTCATACGCCATACTCCCCGCGCTCGATGCCGCTTCGGCCTTTCGGCCCGGCGCGACAATAGGGGCTGGCGCGGCGCGGTTCAACGGGCGTACCCAGGGAACAGGAGCCCGCAAAAAAGTGTTGGTCCGCCACGAAAGCCACGACCTTCGATGCCAATCCGACCCGTCCTCCCCCACCCCGCCGAAATCATGCCCCTGCGTGCCCTGCGATCCAAAGGTTCCCCTCTGCTCTACCGGATGCCGGGGTCGGCGCTGGTCCTGATGGTTTGCGCGGTGGCGCTGCTGCTGACGCTCGGGCTGTCGGCCAGCTTCGCGTTGCGCGACCGGGCGGCGGCCCTGCAGCACGCCCAGGACACCGCCGGCAACGCCAGCCTGCTGGTCGCCGAGCACGCGGCCCGGCTGGTGGAGACCAGCGACCTGATCCTGAAGCAGGCGGTCCAGCTCGCCGGACCGGCGGACGCCCCGCTGCCCAGCGACCGGGCGAGCTGGGAGCGCTACGCGGCGCTGGTGCGCGGCACGCCCTATCTGGTGTCGATCTGGCTGTTCGACGCCGATGGAAACGCCGTCCTGAGCACGCGCCGCTTTCCCACCCCGGCGATGAACGTCGCCGACCGCGATTACTTCGTGACCCAACGGACGGGCGGCAGCGGGGCGGGGGGAAATCTCTTCATCACCGCGCTGGACAACAGCCGCTACAGCCAGGAGCCGCTGATCCTCCTCTCGCGCCCTCTGGCCGCTGCACCCGGGCAATTCCGCGGGGTGGCCCTGGTCGCCGTCTCGCCGCGCTACGTCCGCGACATCTACAAGAGCTTCGACTTCGATTACGCCCGCTCCATCACCCTGCGCCGGGCCGACGGCACGGTGCTGCTGCACGAGACCCAAGGGCCGGACGCCACCGACAGCGCCGCGGCGGAGGCTGCCGGAGAGCCGGAAATCTCCGCGCTGCGCCGGGTGGACAGCGTGCCCGTGACCGCCGAGGTGGCCATTCCGGTGAGCAGCGTCATGGAGCGCTGGCGCGGCCAGCTCTGGACCTATATCTCCTACGCGCTGGCGGCCTTGGCCGCCGTGTCGGTGGTCGGCGGGATGGCCCTTCAGCGCGCCCGGCGGGAGCGGCAGGCGGAGAACGCGCTCCAGCACGCCTACGACACGCTGGAGGAGCGGGTGCACCAGCGCACGGCGGAGTTGGAGCAGACCAACGCCCAACTCGAAACGGTGGTGACCGACAAGGAGATCCTGCTGAAGGAGGTCCAGCACCGGGTGAAGAACAACCTTCAGGTCATCTGCAGTCTGCTGCGCCTTCAGGCCGCCCGCATCGACGAGCCGGCCCGCCGCGCCTTCGACGAGAGCCTGCGCCGCATCCAGTGCATGAGCCTGATGCAGGAGCTGCTCTACCGCTCTGACCAGCCGGCGCGCATCGACTTCGCCGATTACCTGCGCCAGCTCTGCGACGGGCTGGTCCGCTCGACCAACCCGACCGGGGCGCGGTTGACGGTGAATGCTCCCCAGCCCTGGAGCCTGGACGTGGATCAGGCCACCCCCCTCGCCCTGATCGCCAGTGAGCTGGTGTCCAACGCGCTGCTCCACGCCTTCCCCCTCGGCCATCCCGGCACGGTGACGGTGGACCTGCTGCCGGAAGGAAGGGAGGGCATGCGGATGACGGTGCGCGACGACGGCACCGGCCTGCCGGCCGATCCGTCCGCCCCCCAAAGGCGCCAGAACGGGCTGGGGCTGGTTCTCGTCCGGGCGCTGGCCCAGCAGGCCGGTGCCGACGTGACCATCGACCGCCAGCCGGACGGCGGGCCGGGCACCCGCTTCATCGTGTCGGTGCCCACCCTCGCGAAGACCGAGAACAAGGCGGCCTGAGGACGGCAGGCTGAGGAGCCATCAGGGCTGCGGCGGCTCCAGGCGCAGATAGACCATGGCGGAGGCGAGCGCGCTGGCATAGGCGTCCTCCCCGGCACGCGGCGGCAGGTCGAGATCACGCAGGATGCTGTCCAGCCGCAGATCGACCGCGTATTTGCCGGGCGCCTTGGCCTTGCGGCCATAATAGAGGCTGGACACCTCGATGCGCTGGTTCGGCAATGCCATGCCCACCATCGGCTGCACCAGCCGATCCAGGAGCCCTACGGTGAAATCCAGGTAGTAACCGACCAGCGGCCGGTTGCCGATGAAGGCCAGCAGGCGGGACAGCGCGGGCTCCGCCGGTTCGGTGGGCCAGAAGGACAGGATCAGGCGCTGGCTGGTCAGGACACGGCTGCCGCGGATGCGCAGAGCGGCGACGCCGCGCAGATCCGCCGTGGCCACGTCGAAGGAGGTGGCCTCGCAATGGATCGCCACCCGCTCCCCGCTTTCCTCCCCCGACAACAGCAGAGCGCGGTCGGGATGCTCGGCATGAAGGCCGGCGGCGCCAGCGGCCGCCTCGGCGACAGGGGCGGCCATTACTCCGTTGGCCACCACGCTGGCAATGGTTTCGGTCGGCATGCCGCCTCCTCTCCCCGCTCGCGGCGGGTCAATGGTTCAGGTGGAAGTGGTAGGCGAGCAGTTCCTTGAACTTCTTCACCAGCGCCAGACAGTCCTTGAACTGGTCGCGGTCGAGCTTGCCCAGCGACTCCGTGCGGACGAGGTTGTCGGTCTGGGTGCCGGACACGCTGCCGTCCAGCCCGGCCTTCAGGCGCAGCGTGGACAGGAAGCTGAAGGCGTCGGCCAATTCGCCCGCCATGCCGCGGTCGAGAACACCCTGGTCGGCGAGCGCCCAGATGCGCTCGGTCGTGTTGGTTTCCGTCCTGTGCTTTTCCAGCGCCAGCGCGCGGACGCCGTGGACGATGGGGAAGATGCCGGCCTTCTTGATGTCCACCGCCTCGTTGCGGCGCCGCTCGAACAGGCCGCCGAACAGACCCGACGGCGTGTCGAAGGCGAGCGCCGGGCGGGCGAAGGCGGTGAAGAACATCTGGTTGTCCTGAAGCCGGCCAAGCAGATAGCCCTTCGCCTCGGCCAGCAGGGCGGCATCACCGGCCACCGCCGCCGCGTCGTAGAAGATGGCGAGGTTCATCTGCGCCGCTTCGTCGGGGCGGTGGATCCAGTGGAAGAGGGAATCCTTGTATTGCGCCAGCGGGCGCGTCCAGTCCGGGTTGGACACCATGATCCGCCCCGGGCAGGGCGGGTAGCCGAATTCGACCAGATGGCGGGTGAAGGCGTCGGTCACCTGCGGCAGCGACGGGCAGTCGTAGCCGTCGCGCAAAATCAGCCCGTTGTCCTGGTCGGTCTTCAGAAGCTGCTCGCCGCGCCCCTCGCTGCCCATCACGATCAGGCAGGAATTGGCCAGCAGGTCCGGGGGCGCCAGCAGTTCGAACAGGCGGCGGAAGATCTTGCGGTTCAGCTCGGTCACGAGGTCGGCGATGAAGGACACCTTGACGCCCGTGCCGTGCAGCGTGCGGATCAGCCCGACGATGTCCTGGCTGGCCCGACCCAGATCCTCCGGCGAGTCCGCGCGGTCGACCTTGAGCGCGATGACCTGGGAATGGTTGGACAGGACGGCCAGCAGGTCGGTCTGCTCCAGCAGGCCCGCGATCTCGCCCTGCTCGGTGACGACCAGACGGCGCACCGAATGCTTGGTCATCAGGATCAGCGCGTTGAACAGCAGATCGTCACGGTCCAGCGCCAGCAGCTCGTAGCGGGCGAGCGGCCCGACCGGGCTGTCCACCGGGCGCCCCTCCAGCACCACGAGGTCGCGCAGGTCGGTGCCGGTCAGGATGCCGACGCGCCCACCATCCTTCAGATTGCCCTCGCGGACCAGCACGCTGCTCGCCTGGTTGCGCTTCATCGCCGCCGCCGCGTCGCGCAGGGACGCCCCGGCCTCGACGAAGACCGGCGGGTGCAGATAGGCCTGCCGGATGCGCGCCATGGTCAACGCGGCGGTTTCGCGGTTCGCGCGCTCGTTGGCCAGCGCGCTCAGCCGGTCGGCGAAGCCCTGCTGGATCACCGCGCCGAACGCGGCGTTCTCGTGGGCGAGTTCAAGGAGGACTTGGCGGGGAACCAGATCGCACAGCGTGTCCTCCGCCGCGACGAAGCTGCGCGCCCGGCCGTCGGAGAACAGAGCCTGGAGGTCGAAGCTGTCGTGTGCGCCGTGCACCGCCACCACCTCGCCGCCCTGGCGTTCGTGGACCAGCCCCTGCCGCACCACGAACAGGCAGTCCGCCGGCTCGTCCCGGCTCAGGATCACGCCATCCCGGACATAGACCCCGAGGTCGAGCGCCGCGGCGAGCCGCTGCCGCTGATCCAGGGTCAGGCGATCGAAGGGGGAGACGGAGAAATCGAAAGCGTCGGACAAAATCCGCTCCACGAACCGGCGGGTGAATAAAAAAGGCGCCCCAAGACCACTGTCTTGAGGCGCCTTGAAGATTACACCAGCCCCTTCATCTGCGGAAGGCGGGTGCGACCATTCGCATTAGTGAGCAGAGGCCCCTTCGGCGCCCAGGCCGGTCTGCGACCGGATGTACTGCGCCTTGTAAGCCTCGCGCTCGTCCTGCGCGGCCTTGCTGTTGTCGGTGATCGAGAAGAACCAGATCGCCAGGAACGACAGCGGGATGGTGAAGATGCCCGGGTTGTCGTACGGGAAGATGGCGGTCGGGTTGCCCAGCACCGACTTCCACACGGTCGGCCCCATGATCAGCAGGCTGACCGACGAGACCAGACCGATCCAGCCGCCGAGAACGGCGCCGCGGGTGGTCATCCGGCCCCAGAACATCGACATCAGCAGAACGGGGAAGTTCGCCGAGGCCGCGATCACGAAGGCGAGGCCGACCATGAAGGCCACGTTCTGGTTCTCGAAGGCGATGCCGAGGAAGATCGAGACGATGCCGATGACCACCGTGGTGATCTTCGACACGCGGATCTCGTCATGCTCCGACGCACGGCCCCTGGCGATCACCGAGGCGTACAGATCGTGCGACACGGCCGAGGCGCCGGCCAGCGTCAGACCCGCGACCACCGCGAGGATGGTGGCGAAGGCCACCGCCGAGATGAAGCCGAAGAACAGGTCGCCGCCCACCGCGTGCGCGGTGTGGATGGCCGCCATGTTCGAGCCGCCGATGATGGTCGACGGGTTGGCCAGCGCGCCAGCCGCGGGGGCCGCGGTCAGGAACGGATAGGCGCCGGTGGCGTCCGGGGCCAGCAGCAGCACGATGGCGCCGAAGCCGATGATGAAGGTCAGGATGTAGAAGTAGCCGATGAAGCCGGTCGCGAAGAACACCGACTTGCGGGCTTCCTTGGCGTCCGACACCGTGAAGAAGCGCATCAGGATGTGCGGCAGGCCGGCGGTGCCGAACATCAGCGCCATGCCCAGCGAGATTGCCGAGATCGGGTCGGAGATGAGGGCGCCCGGCGCCATGATGGCGGTCGCCTTCGGGTGGACCTGCACGGCTGTGGCGAACATCGCCTCGGGGCTGAAGCCGAACTTGGCGAGCACCGCGAAGGCCATGAAGGACGCGCCCGACAGCAGCAGCACCGCCTTGATGATCTGCACCCAGGTGGTGGCGAGCATGCCGCCGAAGGTCACGTAGGCGATCATGAGAACGCCGACGATCACCACCGCCCACATGTAGTCGAGGCCGAACAGCAGCTGGATCAGCTTGCCGGCGCCGACCATCTGGGCGATCAGGTAGAAGGTCACCGTGGCGAGCGAGCCGCAGGCGGCCATCGTGCGCATCGGGGTCTGCTGGAAGCGGTAGGAGGCGACGTCGGCGAAGGTGTACTTGCCGAGGTTGCGCAGCCGCTCGGCGACCAGGAACAGGATGATCGGCCAGCCGACCAGCCAACCCACCGAGAAGATCAGGCCGTCGAAGCCGGAGGTGTAGACGAGACCGGCGATGCCGAGGAAGGACGCCGCCGACATGTAGTCGCCGGCGATGGCGAGGCCGTTCTGGAAGCCGGTGATGCCGCCGCCGGCGGCGTAGAAGTCCTTCGCCGACTTCGTGCGGCGCGCCGCCCAGTAGGTGATGCCGAGCGTGGCCAGCACGAAGATCAGGAACATGACGATCGCCGAGAAGTTCGTCGCCTGCTTCTGAACCGCGCCTTCGACCGCCGCCGCGTGCACCGACGCGGGGATGAGCGCGCCGGCCGCGACGGCCGCAGCGCCCACACGATTGACCAGCGAACGCATCACTTCGACTCCTCCATGATCTGCCGGTTCAGCTCATCGAACTCGCCGTTCGCCCGGTGCACGTAGATGCCGGTCAGGATGAAGGCCGAGACGATGGTGAAGAGGCCGACGGGGATACCCCAGGTGGTCACGCCATTGCCGATCGGGGTACCCAGGAACCCCTTGCCGAAGGCGACCAGCAGGATGAAGCCGAAGTAGATGACGAGCATGGCGATCGAAAGCGTCCACGCGAATGCGCTACGCTTCTGCACCAGCTCCTGAAACTTGGGATTCGCGAGAATCCTTTGAGCGTTTTCTTTCATAGTGCGTCCCCTCGCGAGTGCCGAGCGATTTTTGCAAGGTCATATTAGACACTCGGGCCATATGGTCTTTGTAACGAACTATCCCGTCAACAACTTTGATGCAGGCCAGCCGCTAAAAAGCGGCTTGACGCAGCCCGCAGCCGTTGTTCCGAGGGGGCATTCACAAACCCATGGCAGCGAAAGGGCAACGGGTGTACGAAATATTGTGAGGCTTGGGCTTAGGAATTGGTGCGCGGAAGCCAAGGTATGCGACCAAAGGTCACACCTTCCTCCTTCAACTCTTCCGCTTCCTTGTCGGTGGCCTCGCCATAGATTCCACGCGGGTCGGTTTCGCCATAATGGATGCGCCGGGCCTCCTCGGCGAAGCGATCCCCGACGTAATCGCAGTTCGCTTCAACCGTGCGGCGAACTTCTGTCAATTGGCGCATAACCTCAGCCGCGAACCGCTCGCGCAGTTCCGCCGGCATGGGCGGCGTCGCCGGTGCCGGGGGAGCGGCCGGAGCCCCGCCGCCGCCGCTCGCCACCTCGGGCGCCGCCTCCGATGCGCCGCCGTCCCGGGGGGCTTCCTCCCTGGAGCGCCCGCCTTTGGCAATGCGCGGGGCCATCGGGGCCTTGGTGATGTGCGTGTCGCCGCAGACCGGGCAGGCGATGGCCTTGGCGGCGGCCTGCGTCTCGTAGGCGTCGCCGTTGCGGAACCAGGCTTCGAACCGGTGGTCGGCCGTGCATTTCAGAACGAAGAGGATCATGTCCCCGTCGGATGCTCCAAGGTGGGAAGAAAGGGTGGTCATGGTGTACGGTCGCTGACCGGCCGCCAGTTCAGCACGACGTCGGCGTCGCGGTCAAACACGCGTCATGAAAGAGCGGGAGCGTCCATCCCTTGTCCACGCCGCCGTCCACCTCCGGGTCGCCCCATGCCGCGATCAGTCCCCCCTCCCCTTGGGTCGTGCGCTTCGCGCCTCTGGTGCGGTCGGGTGGCCCGGTCCTCGACCTCGCCTGCGGGTCGGGGCGGCATCTGCGGCTGTTCCAGGCGCGCAACCACCCGGTGGTCGGGCTGGACCGCGAGCTGCGCGGCGTGGCCGACCTGTCCGGGACGGCGGGGGTGGAGTTGGTGGAGGCCGATCTGGAGAGCGGAGCGCCGGTGCCGCTGCTGCGCGACCGCCGCTTCGCCGCGATCGTGGTGACCAACTACCTGCACCGCCCGCTGGTCCCGGCCATCCTCGACGCGCTGGAACCGGGCGGCCTTCTCCTTTATGAGACCTTCGCCCTGGGCAACGCCCGCTTCGGCCGCCCCGCCTCCCCTGCCTTCCTGCTGCGCAGCGGCGAGCTTCTGGAACTGGCGCGCGGGCGTCTCCAGGTCGTCGCCTACGAGCATGGCGAGGTCGCCTCGCCCAAGGCCGCCGTGATGCAGCGGCTGTGCGCGGTCAGGGACCTGGAGGCCGGACACGGCCTGGACGGCGACCCGGAGCCCCACCCCCTGCCGGCCTGACGGCCGCTTCCCGCGAACATTACAAATCATTCAACATCTGTTCATATGAATTGACGCTTGGGGATGGGGTGGTTAGGGTCCGCCCGCGTTTTTGGGGAGTAACCGTCCTTCGCCACGCCGCGAAGGAGCCTGCGTCAACAGACTCGGTCCGGGCGACCGTGGCGCAGACGGCACCGGCGAGGCCGGGCTTGGTGAGACCAACGGCGCGACGTCCCGGAGGGCCATGGGACCGTCGCGCCGTCGGTCCGTCTTGGCCCGAAGGATTCCCGGTTTGACCGCAACCACCCTTCTGCTGCTCGGCTTCAGCCTGTCGGTGGACGCCTTTGCCGCCGCCATCGGCAAGGGCGCGGCGAGCGAGCGCGCGCGTCTGGTCGACGCGCTCCGCGTCGGCGCCTATTTCGGTTTCTTCGAAGCGATCACCCCGGCGCTGGGCTGGATGGTCGGCGTCGCCGTCAGCGCCTGGATCGCCAGCGTCGACCACTGGGTCGCCTTCGGCCTGCTCGCCCTGGTCGGCGGCAACATGATCCGCCAGGGCCTGAGGCCGGAGACCGCGCCGCAATCCGGGGAACAGCCGGCGCGCAAGAGCCAGCTCGGCCCGATGCAGCTCGTCCTCACCGCGCTGGCGACCAGCATCGACGCCAGCGCGGTCGGCGTCAGCCTCGCCGTCGTCGACGTGAACATCGTCCAGGCCTGCGTCGTCATCGGTCTGGTGACCGCGGTCATGGCGTTCGGCGGCGTGCTGATCGGGCGCAAGGCCGGCCCGCTGCTCGGCCGCAAGGCGGAGATTCTCGGCGGCCTCGCCCTGCTCGGCATCGGCACCAAGATCCTGGTCGAACACACGCTGTTCTGACCCCTTCCCGGTGCCGTCCGAACCGTATCAGAAGCCGACCCGCTCCAGCGTGAAGGTCCGGTCGTGGGTCAGGGCCGGCACCATGCGGCGGGCCTCCTCGACGCGGGCCATGTCCAATTCCGCCAGGACGAAGCCCACCGCCTCCTCGGCGTCGGCCAGCACCTCGCCCCAGGGCGCGACGATCAGGGAATGGCCGTAGGTCAGCCGTCCCTGGTCGTGGGTGCCGGTCTGGGCCGGGGCCAGGACGAAGCAGCCCGTCTCGATGGCGCGGGCGCGCAGCAGCGTATGCCAGTGCGCCCGCCCGGTCGGCACGGTGAAGGCGGCCGGCACCGTCAGGATCGACGCCCCCGCCTGGGCCAGCGCCCGGTAGAGATAGGCGAAGCGCAGGTCGTAGCAGACGGTCATCCCCACCCCGCCCCATGGGGTAGCCGCCAGGACCGCACGGTCACCGGGCCGGAAGGTCGCGGATTCGCGGTAGCTCTCCCCGCCCTTCAGGTCGACGTCGAACATGTGGAGCTTGTCGTAATGCGCGACGGCCCGCCCCTCGGCGTCGAACAGGTAGCTGCGGTTGGCCACCCGCCCGTCGTCGAGCAGGACGCCCAGCGTCCCGGCAAGCAGCCAGACCCCGGTTTCCCGCGCCAGATCGGCGAAGAAGGGGATCGCCGGATGCTCGTCCGCCGGCTTCACCCGCTCCAGCACCTTGGCGCGGCCCTGGACGATCATGCTGACATTCTCGGGCAGGGCGATGAAGTCCGCCCCGGCGTCGCGCGCCCGGCGGACCAGATCGCCCGCCGCCTGAAGGTTCGGAAGGATTTCCGTGCCCGCGTTGACCTGGATGCAGGCGGCCTTCAGGACGCCGCTCATCCCCCGATTCCCAGGATCGGGTCGAGCTTGCCGGCGCGGTCCAGCGCGTGGATGTCGTCGGAGCCGCCGTAGGGCTTGCCGTCGATGAAGACCTGCGGCACGGTCATGCGCCCCTCGGCCCGCTGCACCATCTCCTCGCGGCGGCCCGGCTGCATGTAGAGGTCGATCTCCTCGTACGCCACCCCCTTGCTGTCGAGCAGACGCTTGGCGCGCGAGCAGTAGGGGCAGAAGGGCGTGGTGTAGATGACGACGTCGGCCATGCGGAGGGCTCCTTGGCTGTTTTGAACGGTTATAAGATCAACCGCCGCACCACGCCACCCGTTACGTTTTCATGGCTCACACTCACGGCTCACGTCTTGACGACGCGCGCCAGGGTCAGCGCGTCCACCCGCTCCGCCCCGGCGCGCAGCAGCACCCGCGCGCATTCCGACAGGGTGGCCCCGGTGGTCAGCACGTCGTCGACCAGGACGATCCGTTTGCCGGCCACCCGCGGCTCCAGCCCCGGCCGGACCGCGAAGGCCCCCTTGACGTTCCGTCGCCGCCCCGAACGGTCGAGCCCGCCCTGCGACGGGGTGGACCGACGGCGGATCAGCATGTCGGGAATCACCGGGCGACCGGCCTGCCGGCCCGCCGCCTGGGCGAGCAGGGCCGCCTGGTTGTAGCGGCGTCGGAACAGCCGCAGGCGGTGCAGCGGCACCGGGGCCAGCAGGTCGGCGTCGGCCAACAGTTCGGCTCCGGCGCGGGCCATCCAGCCGCCGTAAGCCGCGGCGGCGTGGACGCGGTCGCCATGCTTGAAGCCGAGGACCAGCGGGCGGCTGCCGTCGTCGTAGGCCAGGACGGCGCGGGCGCGGGCGAAGACCGGCGGCTCGGCGATGCAGGCGCCGCACAGCGGCTCCCCCTCCAGCGCGAAGTCGAAGGGCGTGCCGCAACAGGCGCAGAGCGGTGGCGCGATGAAGGTCAGGCCGCTCCAGCACGGGGCGCAGAGGCCGCCCTGCCGATCCACCGAACCGCCGCAGCACAGGCAGCGCGGCGGCAGCAGCGTGTCGAGGGCACCCGCCAGGACCCTGGTCGCCAGCCGCTGCGCAAGGGTCATGGCGGCGCGCCCCTCAGTTCAGACCGGCGATGCGGTCGAAGATGACGAAGGTGTAGTCGCGCAACGCGATGTAGATGGCCGGCCCGGTGATGAACAGGATGGCCAGCGTCGCGAAGATCTTGAGGTCCTGCTGCAGCGTCGATTCGTTGATGTTGGTCGCCTGTTGGAAGATGGTCAGCAGCATGCCGAGCACCGTGGTGACGACGAGGACCGGGGTGGTGATCTTGATGATGACGATCAGCGCCTCATAGGTGGCGCCGATGGCTTCCTCGATGCCCATGGCCAAGCTCCAGCGACGTTCGGCGCCGACCATAGCATGATGGCGCCCTTTCGCCGATGGTTGTAGCCCGCCGGGGCTGGGCTATATTGCGGGCATGACCACGCCCGACAGCATGACCGTCTTCGACCGCGCGCTCGTCCGCCGCCGCCGCGACCGCGCCGTCCCCGCCTTCGCCGAACACGCCTTCCTGTTCGAAGAGGTGGCCGAACGCCTCGTCGACCGGCTGGAGGATGTGGCCCGGCCCTTTCCCACCGTGCTCGACCTCGGCGCCCATGATGGGGTGATGGGGCGGACGCTGCGCGGGCGCAAGGGCGTCGAGACGCTGGTCGCCTGCGACCTCGCCCCCGGCTTCGCCCGGCGGGCCGGTCCGCTGGCCGTCGCCGCCGACGAGGAGCTTCTGCCCTTCGTGCCGGAGACCTTCGACCTCGTGGTCAGCAACCTCAGCCTCCACTGGGTCAACGACCTGCCGGGCGCGCTGGTCCAGGTGCGGCAGGCGCTGAAGCCCGACGGCTTCTTCTGCGCGGCCATGCTGGGCGGGGAAACGCTGCTGGAGCTGCGCCGCTGCCTGTACGAGGCGGAGATGGAGGTGGCCGGCGGCGTGTCGCCCCGCGTGTCGCCCTTCGCGGAGATTCGCGACGTCGGCGGGCTGATGCAGCGCGCCGGCTTCGCCCTGCCGGTGGTGGACAGCGACGTCATCACCGTCACCTACAGCGACGCCTTCCGCCTGATGCGCGACCTGCGCGGCATGGGCGAGACCAACGCCGTCCTGGCCCGCCGCAAGGTGCCGGCCACCCGCGCCCTGCTGTTCGACGCCGCCCGCCGCTACGCCGAGCGCTACGCCGAGCCGGACGGGCGCATCGAGGCGACCTTCCAGATCCTTTACCTCGCCGGCTGGTCGCCGCACGAGAGCCAGCAACAGCCGCTCAAGCCCGGCTGCGGCGAGGTTCCGCTGGGCGAGGCGCTGAAGGGATCGGCGGAAAAGCTCCGGTAATCCGGAGCGGGACGGCGTTCACCCGATCATCCGGATCGCCATCCAGCCGAGCACTCCGGCGTTCACCACCATGATGACCGGCGCCGCCCGCGCCACCGCGGAGCGCCAGGTGCGCCCCGCCAGATGCCCGGCGAGGCCGACCGCCAGCAGGCTCGGCAGCGTGCCCAGCGCGAAGGCCGCCATGCCCAGCGCCCCGGTCAGCGCGCTGCCGCTGGCCGCGGCCACCGCCACGGCGCCATAGAGAAGGCCGCAGGGAATGAAGCCGAGCGCCAGCCCCAGCCCGTAGCCGCGCCAGCCCGTGGGGTTGCCGAACAGGGGGCGGGCCAGCCGGGACACCCGGTCGCCCCACCAGCGCTGCACCGCGCCGTCGAGCTTCGGCACCCAGGCGGTCAGCCCCTTCACCGCATAGCCGAGGAAGAACAGCGCCGCGAAGGCCAGAAGCGCCACCGACAGCCATTTCAAACCCGGCAGCGCCCCGACATGGCCGGCGACCGCCGCCGCCGCCGCGCCGATCAGCGTGTAGGTGGTGCCGCGCCCCAGATGGTAGGGCAGCACCGCCGCCCCGGCCAGCCGGTGGAACTCGCTCATGCGCGAGGCCGGGACCTGCTCCAGCCGGGCGGTGACCTGGGCCAGCACGAAGGGTCCGCACATGCCCGCGCAATGGGTCGATCCCCCGACCAGCCCCGCGGTCAGCAGCGCGACCAGCAGCCCGCCGTCGCGGTCGATCACGACGGCGCACTGGTTGAGGCCGGCGTCGAGAAGCGTCAGGGCCGAGTGGGCGTCCAAGGCGGACCTCCGGTTGGAAGACCGCCCGTGTATAGGGGAAGCCCGCCGCGAAGGCCATGACCTGAGTCAACAGGCTCCGGACGCCGCCCCGCTCACCCCTCGGAACCGGACTGCGGCACCTCGTGCACCTCCACAGGCTGGGCGGCGTGGCGGTTCATGATCTCCAGCGCCTGCTGCTCGCGCCCGGCGTCGGCCAGATTGACCCACAGCAGGATGCCGCCCTTGTCGAGGTGCTGGAGCATCGGCTCGTTGCGCTTGTCGGTCAGCCAGTTCGACATGACCGAGCCCATGGCGCCGCCGCCCACCCCCGCCGCCGCCGCCGCGGCCGCCGCGGCCAGGGCCGTGCCGCCGGTCGCCAGGACGGCCCCGGTCGCCAAAATCGCCCCGACATAGGCGGGGAACCCGACCGCCACGCCCTTCACGCTGCCGACATCCTCCGGCGAGACGTAGGACTGGCGCGGCGCGTCGGGGTCGTGGGCGAGGTCCTCCGCCCGCTGCGGCACATGGCCGAGATGGTCGCGGATGGTCTCATCGTTGGCGAGCACGCTCAGCTCATGGCGCTGGAAGCCGGCCAGGGTCAGCTCGTCGACGACCTTCTGCAGGGCGTCGCGGCTGGCGAAGATGCCCACGGCCTCGCGCACGGCGCCGCGCAGATGGCTGCCGGAGCGGTTCGCGTTCACATCGTTCTCGAAGGTCATGGCGGTCTTCCCCTGTTGCGCTTCCCGGTTGAGCTTCAACCATGGGCGCGGAGCGGAGGTTCCCGCCGGGACACCGGGCGGCGTCAGGGCGTTCCCGCGGCGGCGGGCGGGGTCACCACGCCGCGCGGCTCCGGCATGGTGCCGAGGAACCACCACAGGCCCAGCGCGATCAGCGCGGCCTTCACCGCCAGGAACAGGGCGATGTGGCGGGCGAGCGGGTTGCGGACCATGGGCGGCTCCATTGCAGCGGGTCTCCGTCGCCAAACCGGGCCAAACTGGATAGTATCCCCAGCCGAAAGACGGATCACACACGGATCGCACAAAAGGACGCGCCATGAAACGGTTGCTGATGCTCAGCCTGCTGGCCCTCGGCCTGACCGCCCCCATCGCCGCGCCGGCCCTGGCCCAGATCAACCTTCTGGAAGGCCCCTCCATGGTCAAGGCGGTGACGTCCAACGACGCCAGCGCGCTGCGGCTGCTGCTGCTGAAGGGCGAGAACCCGAATCAGGTCGACGCCAGCGGGCGTCCCGTCCTGCTGCTGGCCATCGGCAACGGCCATCCCGAGCTGGTGCGGCTGCTGCTGGACGGCGGGGCCAACCCCAACCGCGCCGACAAGGCCGGCAACACCCCGCTGCATTACGCGGTGGAGGCCGACACGCCGGAGGCGGTGGACCTTCTGCTGACCAAGGGCGCCAAGGTCGACCAGGACAACCGCCAGGGCATCACCCCGCTGATGACCGCGGCGCGCTTCGGCCGCGTCGATCTGGTGGAGCGGCTGCTGAAGGCCGGGGCACAGGCCGACCGCACCGATTTCACGGGCCGCACGACGCTGAGCTGGGCGCAGGACAGCCGCAATGCCCGCGTGGCGAACCTGCTGCGTCAGGCCGGAGCGCGCTGAGGCCGCGATGGGCGACGCCCTGCTCACCTCCGTCCTCGGCGCCGCCCCCCTGAACGGTCCGGGGCCGCTGTTCCTGCTGCTGCTGGCCCTGGCCATCGACGCCGCCGCCGGCGACTGGATCGGGCGCGTCCTGCCCGACCCGGCGGCGCTGGCGCAACGCGTCTGCGCCTGGGCCGACCGGCGGCTGAACCGGGTGGAGCGCGGCAAGACCGCCCGCCTGCTGCGCGGTGCGCTGGTCGTGCTGGCGCTCGTGCTGGCCGCCGTCGCCGTCGGGCTGATCGTCGAGCGGATCGGCGCGCAGAGCCGCGGCTGGCTGCTGGAGCTTGCGGTGATCCTCGCCGCCCTGCGCGGGCGCAGCGCCTGGGCGCGGGTGCGGGCGGTGCGCCGCGCCCTGGACAAGGGCGGCGTCGCCCCGGCGCGGGAGGCCGTCGCCCCCCTCACCCGCCGTCACGCCTTCAGCCTGGACGAGCACGGCATCGCCCGCGCCGCCATCGAGGCCGCCGCCAAGGGCTTCGCCCGCAAGCTGGTGGCGCCGGTCTTCGGCTACGCCCTGCTGGGCGTGCCCGGCCTGCTGGTCTGGGCGGTGGTGGACGGCGCCGACACCGCGCTGGGCCACGCCGGCGTGCGGCACGAGCGTTTCGGCCAGACCGCGGCGCGGCTGGACGACGCGCTGAACGCCATCCCGGCGCGGCTGGCCGCGCTTCTCCTGGCGCTGGCCGCGCCCTTCGCCGGGGCGAAGGCCGGCGGCGCCTTCCGCACAATGATGCGGGACGGCGCTAAGGCGGCCTCCCTCAACATGGGCTGGCCGACCGCCGCCATGGCCGGCGCGCTGGGTCTGGCGCTGGGCGGGCCGCACCGCGACGGCGGCGTGGTCATCACCGAGCCGTGGATCGGCGAGGGCCGCGCCCGCGCCACCGCCGCCGACATCGGGCGGGCGCTGGCGGTCTACGCCGTGGCCGGGTTGATCCTGGCTTTGCTGGTGGCGCTGCTGCTGTGGGGGATCGCGGGCCTGTAAAGCGCGGGTGTGGGGGACAAGACTTCACACGGATTACACGGACGATTTCACGGATTACACGGATTACACGGATTACACGGATTACACGGATTTTTGTTTATCCGCTTACCGCCACCACTGGTGATTCGCGCAAGAGAAACAGATTTCCAATATTTATTATTCAAAAAAATTCGTGAAACCCGTGCGTCGATCCGTGAAATCCGTGTGAAGTCTTGCCCGCCACACTTCGACCCGACCAAGAAAAAAGGCGCGGCCCCGAAGGACCGCGCCTTTTTCACGTCAGCGGCGAACCGCTGTTACCACTTGGACGCCCGGTGCGCCGGCTTGCCGCCCTGGGAGTCGCGGCGGGCGTGGCCGCCGTGCTCGTTGCGGGCATGGTCGCTGCGGCCATGCTCGTTGCGGTTCATCGGACGGCCCTGCGGACGGCCACCCGGGGCGCCGTTCGGCTTGCCGCCCTCGGCACCGCCGTTGGCGTTGCGCACCCACGGCTTCTTGTTGTAACCGCCGCCGTTGCCGCCACCCGGACGGCCACCCGGACGACCCGCCGGACGGCCACCGCCGCCGGTCTGGAACGGACGCTGCGGCTCCAGACCCGGAACGACATGGATGTCGAGACGGGTGCCGGTGTAGCGCTCGATCCGGAACAGGGCGTCGCGGTCGGCGCGGGCGGCGAAGGAAACCGCCACGCCCGAGGCGCCCGCACGGCCCGTGCGGCCGATGCGGTGGACATAGTCCTCCGCCGAGCGCGGCAGGTCGAAGTTGATGACGTGGGTGATGTCGCGCACGTCGATGCCGCGCGCCGCCACGTCGGTCGCCACCAGCAGGCGGACCTGGCCGGTGCGCAGGCGCTGGAGCGTGCGGTTGCGCTTGAACTGGTCCATGTCGCCGTGCAGGGCGGCGGCGGCGTGGCCGGCGTCGCTCAGTTCCTCGGCCAGCGCATCGGCGTCGCGCTTGGTGGCGGCGAAGATGATCGCCTTGCCGACCTCGGGCAGGTCCGCGAAATGCTTCAGCAGGCGGCGCTTGTGGTCCATGTCATCGGCATGGTGCAGGCGCTGCTCGACGTTCACCGCGGTGGTGGCGCTTTCCACGGCGACGCGCACCGGGTTGCGCAGCAGGTTGCCGGCGAGCTGGGCCATGCGGCGGTCCAGCGTGGCGGTGAACAGCAGCGTCTGGCGGTTGTCCGGGCAGCACTTGGCGATGGTTTCCACATCGTCCAGGAAGCCCATGTCCAGCATGCGGTCCGCCTCGTCCAGGATCAGCACCTCGACGGCGCTGAGGTCGATGCGGTTGCGCGACACATGGTCGAGCAGGCGGCCCGGCGTGGCGACCATCACGTCCACGGCGCGCGACAGCAGGCGCAACTGGTCGCGGTAGGGCATGCCGCCGACGACGTCCACGATGTTGTACTTCATGAACTTGGCGTACTTGCGGGCGGCGTCGGTGACCTGCTTGGCCAGCTCGCGGGTCGGGGCGAGAACCAGCACGCGCGGAGCGGCCACGCCGAGGCGCGGCAGGTCGATGGTGCGGGTCAGCGCCGGCAGCATGAAGGCGGCGGTCTTACCCGTGCCCGTCTCGGCAGTCGCCAGAATGTCGCGGCCTTCCAGGGCCGGCGGAATCGCCTCGGCCTGGACCGGGGTCGGGGTGTTGTATTCGAACGCTTCCAGCGCCTTCACGACGAGCGGGTGGACGCCCAGCCCGGCGAAGGCGTTCGGGGTAACGGTGTCAGTCACGGTCGCGTCGGCGGCGGCAACCTCGGTGACGGCGGTCTCGACGACAGAAGTCTCGGCGACGGCGGTCTCGACAACGAGGGCGTCGGCGGCGGTCATTTCAATGGACGACAAGTAGGGTAACCTTTCCTCAGGACCAAGACGGCGCACGGCCGCCGCACCAGGATGGTGAGCGGTGGAACGCCGGCGTTTTCGCCGGGAGGAGGTCGGAAGAGGGAGAGGCGTCTGTCCGAAGCAACGGGCGACCGGGTCCCAAGGAAGGCCGTCCCGCAATATCAAAGCGCGTCTCGCTCAAGAGACGCGCGAGCCTCCAGCGATCAAGACGCCTTACATAATGGGTTGCGCTGCACAATCCAAGAAGATTCTTTCACGCCCCCGGTCGAGTCGTGTCCCCCGGGGCGGGTGCCTGCCGTGCGCGCAGCGCATCCCGGATCTCCTCCAGCAAAACCTCCTGGCGGGGCGGCGCCTTCGGCTTGGAATCCTGGAGGAAATGCAGGCGGTTGACCTGCCGCACGATGAGGAACAGCGCGCCCGCCACGATGAAGAAGTTGATGAGCGCGTTGATGAAGCGGCCGTAGTTGATGGTCGCCGCCCCCGCCGCCTCCGCCGCGGCGAGGCTCTCGTAATGGCCGCCGGACAGGTTGAGGAAGTAGTTGGAGAAGTCGATCCCGCCCATGATCCAGCCGATGGGCGGCATCAGCATGTCCCTGACCAGCGAATTGACGATGCCGGTGAAGGCCGCGCCGATGATGATGCCGACGGCCAGTTCCACGACGTTGCCGCGGCTGATGAAGGTCTTGAATTCCTGCAACATGGCTGCGCTCCCGCTTTTGATGGGAAGAACGCCACAGCCCAGCCG
The DNA here is from genome assembly GCF_001315015.1 of Azospirillum brasilense. Classification (NCBI taxonomy): domain Bacteria; kingdom Pseudomonadati; phylum Pseudomonadota; class Alphaproteobacteria; order Rhodospirillales; family Azospirillaceae; genus Azospirillum; species Azospirillum brasilense. Next base: position 2,774,156 of record NZ_CP012914.1, read on the forward strand.
AAGTTTCCAGGGCCGCAAAAAGGAAAGGGGCCGGACCTTGCGGCCCGGCCCCGTCCGGAACATCCCCCTCCGGAATGTCCCCGGCGGCGTTCTTCGCGGCGGCGCTTAGCCGACCTTGCCGTGGCAGTGCTTGTACTTCTGGCCCGAGCCGCAGGGGCAGGGCGCGTTGCGCGGCGTGTTCGCCCAGGCGTTGGGGTCGGCCCCCGGCACCACCGAGGCGGCGGCCTCGCGACGGACCATCCCGGCGGGCAGCGGCGCATCGGCCGGCGGGTAGCCCTGGGCGGCCCCGGCTCCCGCTTCGGCCATCGCCAGCGCCGGGTCGTCGCGGCCCTCGTGCATCTCCTGCGGCGGACGGGCGTACAGCTCTTCCGGCTGCGGGGCGATGCGGATCTCGACATGCATCAGCACGGCGGTCACCTGCTCACGCAGGGTCGACAGCATGGTCTCGAACAGCTCGAAGGCTTCCCGCTTGTACTCGTTCAGCGGGTCCTTCTGGGCATAGGCGCGCAGGGAAATGCCCTGACGGAGATGATCGAGCTGGAGCAGGTGATCCTTCCATTCCTGGTCGAGGATCTGCAGCAGCAGGCTCTTCTCCACATGGCGCATCGTGTCGGCGCCATAAGTCTCCACCTTCTCCGCGTATTTGCGGTCGGCGGCCTCGCGGACGCGCTCCTCGATCTCCGGCTCGGCGATGCCCTCTTCCTTGGCCCAGTCGGCCACCGGCAGGTCCATGCCCAGGAGGCGGTTCACCTCCTCGTGCAGGCCGGCGATGTCCCAGGCCTCGGAGTAGGAGTTCGGCGGGATCGCCTTGTTGACCATGTTGGAAACGACCTGATGGCGCATCTCCAGGACGGTCTCGGCGATGTCCTCGGTGTCCATGATCTCGCGACGCTGCTCATAGACGACCTTGCGCTGGTCGTTCATGACGTTGTCGAACTTGAGCAGGTTCTTGCGGACCTCGAAATGGTGGGCCTCGACCTTGGTCTGGGCCTTCTCCAGCGCCTTGTTGATCCAGGGGTGGATGATCGCCTCCCCCTCCTTCAGGCCCAGGCGCTGGAGCATGCCGTCCATGCGCTCCGACCCGAAGATGCGCATCAGGTCGTCGTCCAGCGACAGGAAGAACTTGGAGGCGCCCGGATCGCCCTGGCGGCCCGAACGGCCGCGCAGCTGGTTGTCGATGCGGCGGCTCTCGTGCCGCTCCGTGCCGACGACGTAGAGACCGCCGGCCTGCTTGACCAGCTCGCGCGCCTCGGCCACCTCGGCCTCGATCTGCTTGATCTTGGCGTCGCGCTCCGGCCCGTCCGGCAGGTTGGCCAGCTCCATCTGGATGCGCATCTCGACGTTGCCGCCGAGCTGGATGTCGGTGCCGCGGCCGGCCATGTTGGTGGCGACCGTGACGGCGCCCGGACGGCCCGCCTGCGCGACGATGTAGGCTTCCTGCTCGTGGTGGCGGGCGTTCAGCACGTTGTGCGGAATGCTGCGCTTCTTCAGCAGCTCGGCGATCAGCTCCGACTTCTCGATGGAGGTGGTGCCGACCAGCACCGGCTGCTGGCGCTTGCGGGCGTCCTCGATCAGGTCGATGATCGCGTCGTATTTCTCCGACGCCTTGCGGTAGACCTCGTCGTCCATGTCCTTGCGCTGGACCGGCACGTTGGTCGGCATGTCAACGACCTCAAGGCCGTAGATCTCCGCGAACTCCGCCGCCTCGGTCATCGCCGTGCCGGTCATGCCGGCCAGCTTCGGGTAGATGCGGAAATAGTTCTGGAAGGTGATGGAGGCGAGCGTCTGGTTCTCGCGCTGGATCGTCACCTTCTCCTTGGCCTCCAGCGCCTGATGCAGGCCCTCCGAATAGCGGCGGCCCTCCATCATGCGGCCGGTGAACTCGTCGATGATGATGACCTTGTCGTCCTTGACGATGTAGTCCTTGTCGCGCTGGAACAGCGTGTAGGCGCGCAACGCCTGCTGGGAATGGTGGACCAGCGCCACGTTCTGGATGTCGTACAGCCCGCCCGCCTTCAGCAGCCCGGCCTCGGCCAGAAGCTGCTCCATATGCTCCTGCCCGGCCTCGGACAGGCTGACCGTGCGGTTCTTCTCGTCCAACTCGTAGTCGTCCCGCGTCAGCTGCGGGATCAGGCGGTCGACCTGCACATACATTTCCGACGAGTCGGTGGACGGGCCGGAGATGATCAGCGGGGTGCGCGCCTCGTCGATCAGGATCGAGTCGACCTCGTCCACGATGGCGAAGTTGAAGGGCCGCTGGACCATGTCCTCCAGCCGGAACTTCATGTTGTCGCGCAGATAGTCGAAGCCGAATTCGTTGTTCGTGCCGTAGGTGATGTCGGCGGCGTAGGCGGCGCGGCGCTCCTCGTCGTCCAGCCCGTGCACGATGCAGCCGGTGGTCAGGCCGAGGAAGCCGTAGATGCGGCCCATCCAGGCGCTGTCGCGCGAGGCCAGATAGTCGTTCACGGTGACGACGTGGACGCCCTTGCCCTCCAGCGCGTTCAGATAGACGGCCAGCGTGGCGACCAGCGTCTTGCCCTCGCCGGTGCGCATCTCGGTGATCTTGCCCTGGTGCAGGACCATGCCGCCCATGAGCTGCACGTCGTAGTGCCGCTGCCCCAGCACGCGCTTGCCCGCCTCGCGCACGGTGGCGAAGGCGTCGGGCAGGATGGCGTCGAGCGTCTCGCCCTGCGACAGCCGGCCGCGCAGCCAATCGGTGCGGGCGCGCAGCGCGTCGTCGGAGAGCGCCGCCAACTCGGGCTCCAGCGCGTTGATCTGCTGGACGGATTTTTGCAGCGCCTTGACGGTGCGCGTGTTGGCGGTGCCGAAAATCTTGCGGGCGAGAGCACCGAACATGAAAACCTCGGGGGTGGAACGTCGTGAAGCCGGCTTTTTGACCGGTCTCACATAGGCCCGAAGCAAGTTTCTGTCAACGAGACCCGCCCCTTTGCCCGGCCCTTTGAGGGGGCATCGCGGGGGTGTCGGCCCTGCCGGGGGTGTGGATCGGCGTGTGGCACGCCCTGGAAGCACCACCGTTCCGCCGCCATATCGCCTTGAACACGGTCGAAGCAGGGCGTCATGGCCACGCATCACGACCGCTTGCCCCGCGCTGCGAACCCATGCTTAATCCCCCGCGGATTCGGGCGCGGGGCCGGATCGTCCGTACAGCCGCCGCCAATCATAAGACGTTCTGTCATGCCATTGACCGTGACAAGACACATCCGCCGGAAGGAAAAGACTCCATGGTGAATCGAGTGTTCCGCGCCGCCCTGCTGTCGATGGCCGCCTGCGGCCTCGCGCTGGCCGCACACGCCCAGACTCCGGCGCCGACTCCGGCTCCCGCGGCCACGCCCGCCCCCGCCGCTCAGGCCGCTCCCGCCCCGGCGGACGCCGATCCGGTGGTGGCGCGCGTCAACGGCGAGGCGGTCCACCGCTCCGACGTCCAGCGCATGGTCGCCCAGCTCCCGCCGCAGGTGCAGCAGATGCCGCTGGAGATGATCTACCCGGCGGTGATCGAGCAGCTCGTGAACTCGAAGCTGGTGGCCGAGGCCGGCTACAAGGCCAACCTCGCCGGCACGCCGGAGGTCAAGGACGAGATCAAGCGCGCCGAGGAGCGCGCGGTGCAGCGCGCCTACATCCAGAAGGAAGTGCAGTCGCGCATCACCCCGGCCAAGCTGGACGAGGCCTATCAGGCCTTCCTGAAGCAGAACCCGGCCCAGGAAGAGGTCAAGGCCGCCCACATCCTCGTCGAGAAGGAGGATGAGGCCAAGGCGATCATCGCCCAGCTCAAGAAGGGCGGCGACTTCGCCAAGCTGGCCAAGGAGAAGTCCAAGGACCCGGTGGCCGCCGAACAGGGCGGCGATCTCGGCTACTTCACCAAGGACACGATGGTCGAGCCCTTCGCCGACGCCGCCTTCGCCATGAAGAAGGGCGAGGTGAGCAAGGAGCCGGTGAAGACGCAGTTCGGCTGGCACATCATCAAGGTCGAGGACAAGCGCACCCAGCCGCAGCCGTCCCTGGACGAGGTGAAGCCGCAGCTCGAGCAGCAGCTCAGCAAGGACATCGTGACCAACGTCGTCGACGACCTGCGCAAGGTCGCCAAGGTCGAGACCTTCCAGCTCGACGGCTCGCCGATGCCGAAGGAAGAGGCCGCGCCGGCCCCGAAGGCCGAAGAGCCGAAGAAGAACTAAAGCTCCGGCACCGGTTGCCCCCACCCTTCCCACGGCTGACGCCGCGGGCCCCTTCCCTCCCCCGCTGCGCGGGAGAGGGAGACAATCCCCTCCCCTGCGAAGCGGGGGAGGGTTAGGGAGGGGGCAAGCGCCTTGCATCCCAATCACCGTCCAACACCCCCCGCTCCACCAGCCCCACGAGCCCGTCCCCATGGCCACGACCGTCTCCCCCTTGGCACCCGCCGGCTTCCCGACGCTCCCGCCCGTGGCGGGCGTGCGCATCGCCACCGCCAACAGCGGCATCCGATACAAGGGCCGCGACGACCTGATGCTGGCCGTGCTTGACGAGGGCACGACGGTGGCCGGGGTGCTGACCAAGTCGCTGACCTGCTCCGCCCCGGTGATCTGGTGCCGCGACAGCCTGCCCCGCGGCTCGGCCCGCGCGGTCGTGGTCAACGCCGGCAACGCCAACGCCTTCACCGGCAAGGCCGGCGACGCCACCGTCCAGGCGACCGTCGAGGCCGCCGCCAGGATCGCCGGCTGCGCCACCGACGAGGTCTACGTCGCCTCCACCGGCGTGATCGGCATCCCGCTGGCCGCCGACGCCATCGCCAAGGTCCTGCCGGGCATGGTGCCGGCGCTGAAGAACGATTCGGCGGCGCTGGAGGCCGGGGCGCGGGCCATCATGACCACCGACACCTTCGCCAAGGGCTCGACCCGTCAGGTCGCCATCGGCGGGACGACGGTGACGATCAGCGGCTTCGCCAAGGGCTCCGGCATGATCGCCCCGGACATGGCGACCATGCTGGGCTTCCTCTTCACCGACGCGGCCATCGCCGCCCCGGCGCTGCAGTCCATGCTGTCGGAGTTCACCGAGCGCAGCTTCAACGCCATCACCGTGGACGGCGACACCTCGACCAGCGACACGCTGCTGTTGTTCGCCACCGGCAAGGCCGGCAACGCCCCGGTGACCGACGCCCGGGCGCCGGAGCTCACCGATTTCCGCAAGGCGCTGGAGGAGGTGATGCTCGACCTCGCGCTGCAGATCGTGCGCGACGGCGAGGGGGCGACCAAGTTCGTCTCGATCACGCTGGTCGGCGCCGAGAACGACGTGGCCGCCAAGCGCATCGCGCTCACCGTCGCCAACTCCCCGCTGGTCAAGACCGCGCTGGCCGGCGAGGACGCCAACTGGGGCCGCATCGTCGCCGCCATCGGGCGGGCCGGCGAGCGGGCCGACCGCGACCTCATCAAGATCACCATCGGCGGCACGCTGATCTGCGCCGAGGGCATGGAGGTTCCGGGCTACGACGAGGCGCCGGTCGCCGCCCACATGAAGGGCCAGGAGATCGACGTCCACATCGACCTGGGCATCGGCACCGGCAAGTCCCGTGTCTGGACCTGCGACCTGACCCACGGCTACATCGACATCAACGGCTCCTACCGGAGCTGAGATCGAAGCGGAGACCATGACCGGCGCGCCCCTGCCCGACCGCCTCGACACGGCGCGGCTGACGCTCCGCCCCTTCCGCATGGAGGATGTGGAGCGTTTCGTTCCGCTGATCGGGGAGTGGGAGGTGGCGCGCTGGCTCGCCCGCGTGCCCCATCCCTACGGCCTGGAGGACGGGCGCGTCTGGGTCGCCCTGGCCGCCCGCAACCGGGCGGAGCGCGCGTCGCTCGACCTGCTGGCGGTCCGCAAAGACGACGCACAGCCGGTGGGCGGCATCGGCGTGATCCTGGCGGACGGCGAGGTCGGCTATTGGCTGGGCCGGCCGCACCAGGGCATCGGCTATGGCACGGAGATGCTGCGGGCCATCGTCCCCGCCGCCTTCGCGCTGGGCCTGCCCCGCCTGTGGGCGCGGACCGCGCCGGACAACCGCCGCTCCCGCCGCGTGCTGGAGACGGTCGGCTTCCTGCCGCTCGACGCCTCCGACCACTATGAACTGACCGCCGGACGCTGGCGGTTCCTCACCCAGGAGACCGCGTGATGCCGGCCTGCTTCGATCCCTCCTCCACCCCGGCCCCCGGTTCGCTGCCGACCCTGCTGGTCGTCGCGGTGGCCCTGGTGGACGCCGACGGCCGCGTCCTGCTGGCCCAGCGCCCGCCCGGCAAGTCGCTGGCCGGGCTGTGGGAGTTTCCCGGCGGCAAGGTCGACGCGGGTGAGACCCCGGAAGCCGCCCTGGTCCGCGAACTGAAGGAGGAGCTGGGCATCGACACGGCGGCGAGTTGCCTCGCTCCCTTCACCTTCGCCTCGCACAGCTACGAAAAATTCCACCTGCTGATGCCGCTGTTCGTCTGCCGCGTCTGGGAGGGCGACGTGATGGCGCGCGAGGGGCAAAAGCTCGCCTGGGTCTACCCGAACCGCATGGGCGACTACCCCATGCCCCCCGCCGATGTGCCGCTGGTGGCGATGCTGCGCGACCTGTTGTAGCCGGCCGAAGAACGCCACGGTTTTTCCCGCATCGCGCGATGCGCCACCCTTGTCCCCACGTTCTTTCCGGATTGCGACTTCACGAATCGGGTGATCTGTGCCACATCATAGCCGTCGCGTTCGGGATCGCATCCCGGCCACCAGATTCTGACCCGAACACCAGATTCCAAATCGTCCAGAGACGGACCCGCATCTGAACCGCATCGGCGTGGACTCGCTCTTCAATCTCAAGGCCCCTCCGGCGGAGCCGGCCCAGGACCCTGACGGCAACCCCGCCCTGGAGGTGCTGCGATCGGTCTTCGGCTATTCCGCCTTCCGCGGGCAGCAGGCCGACATCATCGCCCACGTCATCCGTGGCGGCGACGCGCTCGTCCTCATGCCCACCGGCGGCGGCAAGTCGCTGTGCTATCAGGTGCCGGCTCTGGTGCGCGACGGCGTGACGGTGGTGGTCTCCCCGCTGATCGCGCTGATGCGGGATCAGGTGACGGCGCTGCGCGAGCTGGGCGTGCGGGCGGCCTTCCTCAACTCCTCCCTCGACGCCGCCGAGGCGCGCGAGGTGGAGCGGGCCATGGTCCGCGGCGAGATCGACCTCGTCTACGTGGCGCCGGAACGTCTGGTCACCCCGCGCTTCCTCGACCTGCTGGACCGCACCAAGCTCGCCCTTTTCGCGCTGGACGAGGCGCATTGCGTCAGCCAGTGGGGCCACGACTTCCGGCCCGAGTATCTCCAGCTCTCCATCCTGCACGAGCGGCACCCGACCGTGCCGCGCGTCGCGCTGACCGCCACGGCGGACGCGCAGACCCGCGCCGAGATCAAGGACAAGCTGGGGCTGACCGAGGCCCGCGTCTTCCTGTCCAGCTTCGACCGGCCCAACATCACCTACCGCGTCGTCCCGAAGAAGAGCGAGCGTCAGCAGATGTTGGCCTTCCTGCGGGAGAACCACCCCGAGGACGCCGGCATCATCTATTGCATGTCGCGGGCGAAGGTCGAGGACACGGCCAACTGGCTGAACCAGCAGGGGCGGGAGGCGCTTCCCTACCACGCCGGGCTGCCGTCCGAGGTGCGCGAGGCGAACCAGGACCTGTTCATCAAGGGCGAGGGCATCGTCATGGTGGCGACGGTGGCCTTCGGCATGGGCATCGACAAGCCGAACGTGCGCTTCGTCTGCCACCTCGACCCGCCCAAGAGCCTGGAAGCCTATTACCAGGAAACCGGCCGCGCCGGGCGCGACGGCCTGCCCGCCGACGCCTGGATGAGCTACGGCATGGCCGACGTGGTGGGCTTGCGCCAGATGCTGGAGCAGTCGGAGGCCGGCGATTCCCACCGCCGCGTCGAGCGCTCCAAGCTGGAGGCGCTGCTCGGCTTCTGCGAGACCTCCGCCTGCCGGCGCAAGGTGCTGCTGAACTATTTCGGCGAGACGCTGGAGGCGCCCTGCGGCAACTGCGACACCTGCCTGGAGCCGGTGGAGACCTGGGACGGCACCGTCGCCGCGCAGAAGGCCCTGTCGGCGGTCTACCGCACCGGCCAGCGCTACGGCGCCGGGCACCTGATCGACGTGCTGCTCGGCAACGCGACGGAGAAGGTGGCGCAGCAGGCCCACGACGCGCTGAAGACCTTCGGCTGCGGCAAGGAGCTGTCCAAGGCGGAATGGCAGTCGGTCTACCGGCAGCTCGTCGCCGCCGGCTACCTGACGGTCGATCTGGAGGGTTATGGCGGCTTCCGCCTGACCGACGCCGGCATCCCGGTCATCAAGGGCCAGCAGACGGTCAAGCTGCGCAAGGACCCGGTGGTGGAGAAGCGCCGCGGCGTCCACGACGCGCTGCGCCGCCACGTCTCCCGCGGCGGCTCCGCCCCCTCCGGCGGCCTGTCCGGCGAGGGCGTGTCGCGGGCCGGGGCGCGCGGCGCCCTGTCGCCCGCCGACGACGCGCTGTGGCACGCGCTGAAGGACTGCCGCACCGAGCTGGCCCGCGCGCAGGGGGTGCCGCCCTACGTGATCTTCCACGACAGCACCCTGCTGGAGATGGTCGCGACGCGCCCGACGGACCGCGCCGCCTTCGCCCGCCTGCCCGGCGTCGGCGCCCGCAAGCTGGAGCGTTATGCCGACCCCTTTTTGGACGTCATCCGCCAGAAAGGATAATTTTATCCATCTCCCAAAAAAGCGCTTGCGCCGGTCCGCCCCCGCGGTTAATTTCCGCGCCCACGACGCACCGACGTCGGCGCCGCAGTAGCTCAGGGGTAGAGCAACTGATTCGTAATCAGTAGGTCCGGGGTTCAAATCCCTGCTGCGGCACCACTCTAAGGCCCTGGAAGGTAACGCCTTCCGGGGCCTTTCCATATGTGGCATGACTCATCGCGCCCTTTTCCCAGCAAGGCCGATGCCCCAACCGCCCACCCTCACCGACCTCGCCGCCGCGTTGCGCCGGCCCGTGACGAGCGGGCACGACCTGAAGGCCATCGAGACGCTCTGCGAAACCTTTCGCGACCGGCCCAGGGCCGAGCGGGCGCGGGCGGCGCGGGAGTTGCCCCGGCTGGCGCGGGGAGCGGACACCGTCCTGCTGCTGTCGGCCATGGCCGCCGTCTCCGGCGACCTGCGCTATTACGACGAGTTGCTCGACGCGGTGGAGGGCAACATCGCGCAATCCGGGCTGGAGGGGCTGCTGCACATCCACGCCGGCATCGGGCGCCAACTCTTCCTGATGCGCATGAACCCGGCGAGCCGCCCCGGCTTCTTCGAGGAGCGGCAATTCCCCTTCTACCGCCGCATCCTCGACGAGATCCGCCGCCGTCAAGCCATCGTCCCACCCGCACGCCTGGCCGGGGAAGCGGACACCGGGCGGGTTGTGCTGGTGACCAACCAGTTCCTGTCGCTGCGCCACCAGCCGTCGCGCGACCTGTTGTCCTACGCCGCCCTGCTGGAGGACCGCTGCGGGCGGGAGGTGGTCATCCTCAACACCAACATCATGCCGACGGAGGTGCACAGCCTGTTCGTGCCCTCCTTCGCGGCGTCGGTGGAGCCCGCCTTCTCCGGCGACCAGCGGATCGAGGCGGACGGGCGTACCTACCGGATGCTATCCTCGGTCGAGCCCTGCGTCAGCCCCGGAAAGATCGCCGGGTTCCTGAAGGCCGTCGCGGCGCTCGATCCCGACGCTGTGCTGTCGCTCGGCGGGTCCTGCGTCGTGGCCGACCTGATGGCCGGGACGCGCCCCTCCCTGTGCATCCCCACAACCACCGGAGCCACCCTGTCGCTCGCCGACATCGTGCTGGATTTCGGTGGCGGCGTGGCACCAGACCACGGGCCGCTGGCCCGGTCCTGGCGGCCTTTCCGCTTCCTGCATTCGTTGGCCGGGGCCACCCCGAGGAAACAAGGATCGCGCGCCGCCCTCGGGCTCGATGACGGCGCCTTCGTCTGCGCCGTCGTCGGCAACCGGCTGGACGAAGAGGCGGACGGCGCCTTCCTCGCCATGCTGGAGGCGCTGTTCGACCGCGCGCCGCGTGCCGTCGCCGTCTTCGCCGGGCACGCCGATGCCCTGACCCGGCGGCTGGCCGCGTCGCGCCACGCCGGGCGGCTGCTCTGCCTGGGCTATGTGTCGGACATCGGCGCCCTGCTGGCGGTCTGCGACGCCTATGTGAATCCCCGGCGGACCGGCGGGGGCGCCAGCGCCGCCGAGGCCCTGGCCGCCGGGGCGGTGCCGCTGTCGCTTCCCGGCGGCGACGTCGCCAGCGTCGTCGGTCCGCGCTTCATCCACCCCGACTACGACGCCTTCGTCGAGCGGCTGGCCGCTCTGGCCGCCGATCCCGCCGCCTTGGCCGCCGCCGCCGCGGAGGCCCGCGTCCAAGGGTCGCGGCGAACCGGGCCGGAGGAGGCCGCCGCCGACCTGTCGCGCTATCTCGACGAGGCGGCGGCGCTGTTCCGCGACCGGCGGTCCTTGACGGAGGGATCGGGGGAGGATTGATCCGGGCCGGCGCCGTCAACCGCTTTATCGCACAGGCGGAGCAAACTCCCGGCTTGCTTTGGCGCCGGTGCCTTTCCAATATTCCGCGCTCCCCGACCGGGCGTCCGCTGGGACGCCACGGCGGGTGTCTTATTTTCTGCAACGAGGACCTTTTCATGCGCGCCTTCGACGGCCAGCATTCCGACAACGTCGCCATCAAGCGCACGCGGGAGCAGAAGCAGCTTCAGCTCCAGCAGTTGAAGGAGCAGCTCGCCACCCTGAAGTCCCACGCGGCCCCGGCGATCCGTGAAGCGCTGGTGAAGCGCATCGCCGAGCTGGACGCGGAGATGCGCCAGCCGCCGAAGCCGCCGCGCGAAGGCCGCGGCGACGGTCCCCGTGGCGAGGGGCGCGGCCCCCGTGGCGATGGCCCACGCGGTGATGGTCCCCGTGGTGATGGCCCCCGCGGCGACCGCCCGCGCCGCGAGGGCTTCTCCCGCAGCGAGAGCTTCCGGTCGGACGGTCCCCGTGGTGACGGTCCGCGCGGCGAGGGTTCCCGTGGCGATGGCCCACTTTCGCCCTTCGCCTCCCCGCGCCGCCGCGGCTGAGCCGCGGAACCCACCTTGATGCGTCCAGCCCGATGAGTCGCCAGCCGTGAGCGAAAACGCCACCCCCGCCCGTCGCCGCCTGTTCGATCAGGCGTGGCTCCTGATGATGTTGCCGCCGCTGTTCTGGTCCAGCAACGCCGTCCTGGGCCGCGCGGTGTCGGGCGAGGTGCCGCCGGTCGGGCTGGCCTTCTGGCGCTGGACGCTGGGGATGCTGCTGGTGCTGCCCTTCGCGTGGCGGCACCTGCGGCATGACGCGCGGGCGCTGGCCGCCCAATGGCCGGTCGTGCTTCTGCTGTCCGCGCTGGGCATCGCCGTCTTCAACACCTTTCTCTATGTGGGTCTGCACACCACCACGGCGCTGAACGCGGTGATGATGCAGTCCTCCATGCCGGTGCTGATCGTGCTGATGAGCCTGGCCCTGTTCGGCGACCGGGTGACCCCGCTGCAAGGGGTGGGCATCGCCGTGTCGCTGGCCGGCGCCCTGACGCTGATCGCGCGGGGCGACCCGGCGGTGCTGATCGGGCTGCAACTCGCCGCCGGGGATTTGTGGGTGCTGGCGGCGGTGCTCGGCTACGCCGCCTACACCGCCCTGCTGCGCCGCCGCCCGGCGGTGCATGGCCTCAGCTTCATCGCCGTCACCTTCGCGGGCGGCGCGGCCATGCTGCTGCCCTTCTACCTGTGGGAAAGCGTCGGCGGGAACCCCATGCCGATCACCCCGACGGCGCTGGGGGCGATCGCCTACGTGGCGCTGTTCCCGTCGATCGCCGCCTATCTCTGCTTCAACCGCGCCGTGGCGCTGGTCGGCGCCAACACGGCGGGGATGTGCATCCATCTGATGCCCGTGTTCGGAAGCATCCTCGCCATCCTGTTCCTCGGCGAGCAGCCCCACCTCTACCACGCCGCCGGCATCGGCCTGATCGCGGCGGGCATCCTGCTGGCAACCCGCCGCGCCAAGGCCTGACGGCTACAGGTAGCCGAGCTTCCGGGGCAGCCAGAGCGCCAGTTCCGGCACGAAGGTCACCAGGACCAGCGCGCAGAGCATCGCCGCGACCATCCACAGCACCCAGCGGACCGTCGATTCCATGCTGATGCCGGCCACCCGCGTGGTCACCATCAGGTTCACCGCCATGGGTGGTGTGAACTGGCCGATGGCGAGGTTCATGGTCAGCATCACGCCAAACCACACCGGGTCCCAGTGGAAGGCGGTCATGATCGGGGTCAGCAGCGGCAGCAGGATCAGGAAGATCGACACCGCGTCCAGCACCATCCCCAGCGCCAGCAGCGCCAAGTTCAGCAGAAGCAGGACGAGAACCTCGCTGCCCACCCCCTCGATCGCCAGGGCGGCCACCCGGTCGAAGGCGCCCATCGTGCTGCCCGCCCAGGCGAAGACGCTGGACAGGGCGATGATGAGCAGAACCACGGCGGACATCTCCGCCGCCTCGGCCAGCACCTCGTACAGCTCGCGCCAGGTCAGGCTGCGGTAGACGAAGACGCCGACGGCCAGACCGTAGAAGACGGCGACCACCGCCGCCTCGGTCGGGGTGAAGGCGCCGGTGCGCAAGCCGCCCAGGATGATGACCGGGGCCAGCAGCCCCCAGATCGCCTGCCGCAGGCTGCGCCAGAAGGGCGGGCGCGGACCGGCGTCCTTCAGGCCGAAACCGTGCTTGCGCGACAGCCAGATCGTCGGCGCCAGCAGCGACAGGCCGGCCAGGATGCCGGGAACCATCCCCGCCGCGAACAGCGCCGGCACCGACGCCTGTGGCACCAGGACGCTGTAGATGATGAAGGCGACCGAGGGCGGAATCAGGATGGCCGTCGCCGCCGCCGCCGCGATCACGCTGGCCGAGAAGGGCTTCGGATAGCCGGCCTTGTGCATCGACGGAATCATCACCGTGGCGACCGCCGCCGCGTCGGCGGGGCCGGAGCCGGAGATGCCGCCCATCACCATGCAGACGAGGATCGCCACCACCGCCAGCCCACCGTTCTTCGCCCCCACGATCGAGGACGCGAAGGTGACGAGCTGCTTGGCGACGCCCGCCCGCTCGAAGATCAGGCCGGCCAGGATGAAGACCGGGATGGCCAGCAGCGGGTACTTCGCGATGCCGGCGTAGACGTTGGTCGGAACCGACAGGATGCCGAGTTGCGCGTCCAGGATCGCCAGCGACCCCGCCAGACCCAGCGCCACCGCCAGCGGCGCGCCGATCACCAGAAGCAGCAGAAAGCCGCCGAACAGAATCGTCAGGGCCATCAGGCGGTTCCCTTCGCCGTGCGGATCAGGCGCCCGATCACGCGCAGGGCGACGACCGCCGACAGCAGCGGAAGCCAGGCCGTGTAGAGCCACTGCGGGTTGCCCAGGCCGGGCGAGGTTTCCTCGAACCGCCACTGGTCGTAGGTCAGGCGCCCGCCGTACCAGACGAGCAGGCCGAACATGGCGAGTGCCGCCGTCCAGGCCACCAGCTCGGTCACCCGGCGCAGGGCCGGCGGCAGCTTGTCGGCGAGGAAGGTGATGCGGATGTGCCGGTCGGCGGCGGCGGCGACGGCGGACCCGAACAGCGTCATGACCACCAGCAGGAAGATCGAATATTCCTCGGTGAAGGCCAGGGACACGTCGGTCAGGTAGCGCGTCACGACGTTGGCGAAGGTGACGAGGCACAGGGCGGCCATGGATAGGGCGGCCAGCGAACGCTCCAGCGTCACCGGCACCCGCGTCTTGGGCTGCTCCGTCGCCATGCCGGCTTCCAGCAGATCGTTGTTCATTGGAAAATCTCGAATTGGGAACCGGTTGCCCCCACCCTCCCCTGCGACAGCGGGAAAGGGTGGGGGCAACGGCACGGCAAACCGCAGTCTTACTTCCGGTTGGCGACGGAGGTCTCGGCGGCCTTCACCAGATCAGGACCGATGGTCTTCGCCCACTTGTCGTAGACGGCCTGGGTGGCCTTCTGGAAGGCCTTCTGCTGCTCGGGGGTGAGCTGCACGACCTCGACGCCCTGGGCGGCGATGTCCTTCAGCAGGCTGTCGTCCTGGGCGGTGATGCCCTTGCGGGCGATGGCGACCTCCTCCGCGGCGGCCTGGACGGCGGCGGCGCGCACCGCCTCCTGATCCTCCTTGGACCAGCTGTTCCAGACCTCCTTGTTGACCACGAAGATCAGCGGGTCGGCGACGTAGCCCCACAGCGTCAGGTGCTTCTGGCCCAGCGTCGGCAGCTTGCCGGCGACGAACACGCCGACCGGGTTCTCCTGCCCGTCGACGGCGCCGGTGGACAGGGCCGGCTGCGCGTCGGCCCAGCTCATCTGCGTCGGGTTGGCGCCCAGCGCGGTGAAGGTGTCGAGGTAGAGCGGCGAGCCGACGACGCGGATCTTCAGGCCCTTCAAATCCTCCGGCGTGCGGATGGTACGCTTGGAGTTGGAGACCTCGCGGAAGCCGTTCTCACCCCAGGCCAGCGGCACCACGTCCTTGGTGGCGAGCAGGTCGAAGAGCTGCTTGCCGACCGGCCCCTGGGTCAGCGCGTCCATCGCCTTGTGGTCGGGCATCAGGAAGGGCAGCGAGAAGAGGTTCAGCTCCTTCACCTGCGGCGACCAGTTGATGGTGGAGCCCACCGCCATGTCGATCACGCCCTGGCGCAGCGCGGTGAACTCCTTGGTCTGGTCGCCGTTCACCAGGGCGGAGCCGGGATACATCTTCACATTGATGCGCCCGTTGGTCTTCTCCTTGACCAGCTCGGCCCAGCGGTCGCCGCCGATGCCCCAGGGGAACGGCTTGCCCAGCACGGTGGACAGCTTGTACTCGGCCTTGTAGTCCGCCGCCGCCGCGCCGCTGACGACCATGCCCGGCAGCACCATGGCGGCCAGCGCCAGACCGGCGAACAGCGCCTTCATCGACTTCATTCTTGTTTCCTCCCACATACCGCAAACGAAAGATCGGACCGGGATCGTACAGAGGCACGCACGTCTGTTCCACGCGGAATTTGACGGCCCGCCCCCAAGCCTGGGACAATGCGGTCATGCAAATGCGGATGTTCCCAACAATCGGGCTCTTGTCGTTGGGGTTGGTCCTTCCCGCGGGTCCGGCTCTGGCGCAATCGGCGGCGCCCGCCGTCCCGCTCGGCCCCAACCCCAGCGAGTGCGAGATCCAGGCCGCCCTGTTCGGTGCCGCCGGCCCCGGCTGCCCGTCCATCGTCATGAAGCGCCCGCCGCCGCCGCCCGTCGCGGTGGCAACGCCCCCGCCCCCCGTATCAGCCCCCGCGCAGGCTCCCGGCCCGGTGGCGGTGCCCGCCCTGCCGGGGCCGCCGCCGGACCCGCCCGTCGCCGCGCTCAAGGCCGGGCTGCGCGCCGCCTTCCGGATCAACTTCGATTTCAACTCGGCGCGCATCCGCACGGACTCGCGGGCGGTGCTCGACCGCATCGGCGCGGTGATGACGGCGCCGGAGGCGGCCAAGGCCCGCTTCCGCATCGTCGGCCACACCGACGCGGTGGGCGGCGACGCGGCCAACCGGGCGCTGTCGCAGCGCCGGGCCGACGCCGTGGCGGAGTATCTGGCGGAACGGCACGGTGTGCGCCGCGACCGGCTGGACACCGCCGGGATGGGCGCGCGGGAACCGCTGCTGCCCAAGAAGCCGAAGGCCGCGGAGAACCGGCGGGTGGAGATCGTCAATCTGGGAGGGTGAGCGTTCCTCCACCCCCTACCCGTCGAGATCGTCCCAGCCCCGCCGCTCCCAGGCGCCGTCGATGAAGGCGGCGGCGCGGGACGAGCGCGGCAGGCCGCAGCAGGTCAGCACCGAGGGCGGAACCCGCCCGCCGCCGCGGCTCCACCACAGGCTGGCGCGGGGCGGCAGCGGGCCGACGCGCTCCTCGACCACGGTGGCGACGGTGGGGTCGGCGCCGTTCGGTTCCGGGCGGCCCAGGATCGCCATGCGCGCCGGCAGGGCGTCCACGTCGGCCCCGGCGCGGCAGGCGTCGGCGGCGATGGATTCCGCGCGGGTGAACCAGTGCAGGCAGGCCACCGGCACCACCGCGAGGTCGGTGCCGTAAGGCAGCGTGCCGACGATGGTGAAGGGGTATTGCCGCCCCACCCGGTCGGCGCTGGGCATCATGATGCCGGCCAGCGGCGGCTCCCCGCACAGGCCGGGCGACAGGGCGAAGCGCCAGACCGGGGCGGACTGGAACAGCCGCTCCCAGGGCGAGCCGAGCTGGCGCACCGCCGCGTCCAGAACCTCCGTCAGCCAGGCGTCCCAGGGAAGCAGCACGCCGCGCGGCAGGCCGTAGCCCACGAAATCGCCGCGCGCCGGCACCTTCCCGTGGAAGCCCACCGCGAAACCGGGGCTCATCAGCCGGCCCCGCCGTTGTTGGGAATGCGCGGCATCGGCGCGGTCGGCTGGCCCAGCACGTCGAGGACCCGTGACACCAGCGCCTCGTCGGGCGGCACCGGGGCGAAGCCGGCCTCGACCAGCGCGGCCAGATGGTCGCCGAGCGCCCGGCGCTCCGCCTCATGGGCGGCGCCGGGGAGCGTGCGCTGCCAGTCGGCGGCCAGCCATTCGGCCAGAACCGCCGGGTCCAGCGGCTCCCGCCCGCCGATCATCGCGTAGGCGCGCAGGCTCTGCCGCAGCAGGTCGGGCCGCGCCCAGCCGGTGCGGAGCTGCTCCTCCAGCCGCAGCACGATGCGCGACAGGAACACGCTGCGCAGCGCCCGCCGGTAGACGTCCTCGGCGGGAAGGCCGACGCGCTCCCCCTGCGACAGCCCGAAGCCGAGCAGGGACGCCCGCCGCTCCGCCCGCCCGGTCCAGCCGGCCGGCAGGGCGCGCAGCGCGTCGAGCGCCGGCAGGACGGCGAGGAAGTCGGAGTCCTCCACCCGCGTCAGCGAGCGCGGCGGGGTGTCGAGAGCGCGCAGCCGCTCCTCCGCCACCGCCACGGCGGCCTCCGCCCGCGCCAGCAGCGCCTCGTTGGCGCGGTGGCTGCTCAGCCCAGCCAGCCCGAGCAGCAGCCCCGCCGCCGCCGTCCCCCCCAGCGCCCAGACGTGGCGCCGCCGCCGCGCCCGCTCCAGCGCGCGGTCCACCCCGACCATGTTGGCCTCGGGGAAGACCACCTCGGGCAGCAGACGCTCCAGGAAGAAGGTCTGGGCCGGCGATTCCGCGGAGGCGCCGGGCTGGGTGGCGCTGGTCAGGTAGATGCCGCGCAGCAGCGGCACCGCCTCCTCGGCCTCCGCGGTGAAGGCGGTGTCGACAAGGTCGGCCAACGCCGCCTCGAAGCCCGCCATGCGCAGCGGGAAGGCGAAGGCGTCGCCGCGCCGCTGGATGTCCGGCTCCTGGTGCAGCCGCTCGGGAAGCCGCTCCTCCAGCCGGCGCAGCAGCGCCGCGTACTGCGCGTGGAAGCTGGCCAGCGGGCCGGGCGGCGCGTCCTCCACCGGGAAGGTGATGCCCCAGATCTGGGCGCGCTCCGCCCGGTCCAGCGGGTCGAAATAGGTGGTGAAGCCGTCCACGAGGTCGGCCTTGGTGCACAGCAGATAGACCGGCACGCGGATGCCGAGATGGGCGCGCAGCTCGCCCAGCCGCTGGCGGATGGTGATGGCGTGGTTGTGCCGCTCCGCGTCGCTCCAGCCGGCGAGGTCGGTCAGGCTGATGGTCAGCAGCACGCCGTTCACCGGCTGGCGCGGACGGTGCTCCTTCAGCAGGTCGAGCAGGCCGGACCAGACGCGGCCGTCGATGGCGCGGCGGCTGTCCTGGGTGGTGTAGCGGCCGGCCGTGTCGATCAGCACCGCCTCGTCGGTGAACCACCAGTCGCAGTTGCGCGTGCCGCCCAGATTCTGCACCGGCATGCCGTCCAGCCCGCCGCCCAGCGCCGCGCCCAGCCGGGCGTTGGCCAGCGCCGTCGTCTTGCCCGAGCCGGGGGCGCCGATCACCAGATACCAGGGAAGCTGGTAGAGATACTGGCCGCCCCAGCGCGCGCCGAAGCGCTGCGTCTTCAGCCGGTCGATCACCGCGTCCAGCCGCTCGCGCACCGTGCCCAGCTCGTCCAGCGACGCCTTCAGCTCAGGATCGCGCGACGCCGCCAGCGCCTCGACGAAGCGGGCGTTGGCGGCGCTCTGCCGGCCGTCCTCGTGCCGGTTCAGCGCGTACCACAGGGCGAGCAGGACCAGCGCCGGCAGCAGGCGGGCGAGGCCGCCGAAGCCGAGCAGCGGCATCACCGCCCAGCCGAGCAGCCCGACCGACAGGGCGACCGCGAGCGTGGTCCACCAGCGCAGGCGCGGCGCCATTGCCGGATCGGCACGGCGGACCTTGCTCTGGGACTTTTTGGAGCGGGTGTGCGGAGACGGTTCGCTCATGGACCGCGGCCTATTCGGGGTAGAGGCGGACATCGACGCGCCGGTTGGCGCCCCGGTTGGCCGGCGTGGTGTTGGGGGCCAGCGGTTCGCGCTCGCCCCGCCCTTCGGCGGTCAGGCGCTCGGCGCCCAGCGTGCGCTCCAGGATCTTCAGCACCGCCACCGCCCGCGCCTCGGTCAGCGCCTCCGGCGTCGGCAGCCCGCCGCCGCGCGGCGTCTGGTCGTCGGTGTGGGCGACCACCACGACGCGGCCCGCCTCCGGCCCGAGAGCCTGCCCGACGCGGTCGACCACGGCGCGGTAGCGGGCGCGGATCGCGTCGCTGCCAGTGGCGAACATGCCCGCCCCCTCGATGCGGATGACCAGCGCCCCGTCGTCGCCGGCCAGCACCGCCACGGCGCCGGACCGGATCTCCGGCTGGAGCAGGGCGGTGACGCGGACGGCCAGCGCCGGACCCGCGCTGGGCGGCGGCGGCGGGACGGCGCGGACCAGCTCCAGCGGCCGGTCGGGAAGCAGCGCGCCCAGCCGGGCCACCACCGCGTCCGCCCGGCCGCCCAGCGAGGCCGACAGGGTCAGGAACAGCCCGCCGAGCAGCGTCGCCACCGCCACCGCGGCCAGCCAGGGCGGCAGGACGTGCCCCAGCGGGCGGAACCGTTCGGCGACGCCGCGCCATTGCGGCGACAGCGCGCGCTCCCGCTCGCCGCGCAGGCGGCGCAGCACGCGGAACAGCTCGTCCCGCAGATGGGCAAGGTCGTGGGCGCCGCGCGGCTTGTCGCGGAACTTGCCCTCGAAGCCCAGCGACAGGCAGGCGTAGAACAGCTCCAGCTCCAGCCGGTGCAGGCGCGGGTCGCTCAGCATGGTGTCGAGCAGGTCGAAGAAGCGGTCCGGCCCGCCGGCGCCGGGATCGACCACCACCGCCAGCCCCTCGCGCGCCCAGCGGCAGCGTGCCCCCCAGGGGGTGGCCCGCACCACGTCGTCCAGCATGGTGCACAGGGCGAAGCGGGCGACGCGCACCTCCTCCGGCGGGACGCCGATGGCGGCGGCCTCCTCCTCGAAGCGGCGGACCTCGGCGAGGATGACGTCGCGCAGCCCCTCCGGATTCTCGTGCCCCGAGCGTTCGCGCAGCGACCCGGCGAGGTCGAGCAGCGGACCGGCGGCGGCCAGCAGCGGGTTCAACGCCCCGCGCAACCGCGCCGGCTGGTCCGGCGGCGCCTCCGCCTTCGGGCGGTCCTCCGGGGCCACGGCGGGCCCCGCCGCGAGGAAGGCCGGGAGCGCGCGCGGCCCACCGCCGGACTCCGCGGAAAACTCCCCGCCATCCCGCAGGCCCGCCCCGCCGCCGAAGCGTCCGTCCGATTCCATGCCCCCGCCGCCGCTCTGCTGTATGATGATCCGTGTGATGGGAAATCCCCCGCCGGAGGAGGTATAGCAGGCCCGGCCGGATGGGGAAATCGGAGGGTTTGATGCAAATCGCGGAAGAGGTCCGCGGCGACGTGACGATCCTGCGCCCGGTGGGGCCGATCGACAGCGCCGCCGCCCCCCGGTTCGAGGCGCGGCTGTCCGCGGCGCTGGCCCCCGCCGCTGCGGACGCCGCATCGGACGCGCCCGGAAAAACGCCGGCCGGGCTGGTGCTCGACCTGTCGGCGGTGACGCAACTGACCCCGGCGGGGCTGCGCTCGCTGCTGCTGGCGGTGCGGCAGGCGCGGCCGGGTGCGGGAAGCGCGGGCGGGCGGGCGGACGTGCGGATCGTGCTGGCGGCGGTGCCCGGCCCGATCCGCGGCGTTCTGGAGGAGGCCGGGCTGGCGGCGCTGTTGGAAAGCCACGGCGACCTCGACGCCGCCGTGCGCGCCGCCTCACGACAATGAACTAATCCATATTGCGAAGACTGGAATCATAGAGCTGCTGCGCCAGGATAGTCTTCAGCAGGGCCTCGACGGTAACGCTCATGTAGCGCGCCTGCTGTTCCAGACGCCGATAGACGTCGAGCGGCAGATCAAGCGTCACGTTGACCCTGCTGGCGTGGGGAAACTCGGCCATATCCCCTCTCCATCTCTGTGAACCGCGTCACGCGACGCCGGGTCACAGACGATAAGACTCCCCTCGGGCGCGGTCCATGGCGCAGTCCGCGAAGCGCGCTGTGCGGTTGCGCCGGGCCTCTCCCCCAATTTGGAGCGCGTCAAGCCGCGGCCCGCAGCGCCCCGTGGACCTCCGCCAGGATCTCGTAGGAGCGCACCCGCGCCGCGTGGTCGTGGATGGCCGAGGCCACCATGATCTCGTCGGCCCCGGTCTCGGCGAGGAAGGAGTCCAGCCCGCGCCGCACCGTCTCCGCCGAGCCGACGAAGGAGCAGGACAGCATGTTCATCGCCTGCGCCTTCTCCAGCGGCGACCAGAAGCTCTCGATGTCGTCGATGGGCGGCGGCAATTGGCCGCGGGTGCCGCGGATCAGACGGGCGAAGCTCTGCTGGGCGGAGGTGAAGAGCCGGCGCGCCTCCGCGTCGGTCTCGGCGGCGACGACGTTAACCCCGACCATGGCGTAAGGCCGGTCAAGCTGCGCCGAGGGGGTGAAGTTCTCCCGGTAGACCTGCAACGCCCGCATCAGGGCGTCCGGCGCGAAGTGCGAGGCGAAGGCGTAGGGCAGGCCGAAGGCGGCGGCAAGCTGCCCGCCGAACAGGCTGGAGCCAAGGATCCACAGCGGCACGTTCGACCCGGCGCCGGGCACCGCCTGCACGCGCTGGCCCGGCTGGACGGGGCCGAGCAGGGCCTGAAGCTCCAGCACGTCCTGGGGGAACTGCTCCGCCACCGACGGGTCGCGGCGCAGGGCGCGCAGCGTCATCTGGTCGGTGCCGGGCGCCCGGCCGAGGCCGAGGTCGATGCGGCCGGGGAACAGCGCCTCCAGCGTGCCGAACTGCTCGGCGATGACCAGCGGCGAATGGTTGGGCAGCATGATGCCGCCGGCGCCGACGCGGATGGTCGCGGTGCCCGCCGCCACATGGCCGATGACGACCGAGGTCGCGGCGCTGGCGATGCCGGTCATGTTGTGGTGCTCGGCCAGCCAGTAGCGGCGGTAGCCCAGCCTCTCGGCGTGGCGGGCGAGGTCCAGCGTGTTGCGCAGCGCGTCGCCCGGCGTGCTGCCTTCCGGCACCGGGGCGAGGTCGAGGACGGAGAGGGGCGGGCGGGCAGTGTGGTCGGTCGGCATGACGGGGGTATCCAATGAAACGGGACGATCGGGGGAGGTGCAGGCTGTGTGAACCTTGGCCCCCTCCCCAACCCTCCCCCGCTGCGCGGGAGAGGGGGCCTTACGCGAAGCGGCGGCAGTCCCCTCCACCTCGTAGAGGGGGAGGGTTAGGGAGGGGGCAAGCGTCTGCTAGAACGCCGCCCCCTCCTCCACCCAATCCTGAACGCTCCGGGCCAGCGGCTGCCCCTCGGGCAGGAAGGCCAGCGAGACGGAGTTGATGCAGAAGCGCATGCCGGTCGGCGGCGGGCCGTCGGGGAAGACATGGCCCTGGTGGCTGCCGCAGCGGGCGCACAGGGTCTCCACCCGCACCATGCCGTAGCTGTTGTCCTGCACCAGCTTCAGATGCGCGTTCTCGTAGGGCGCGGTGAAGCTGGGCCAGCCGGTGCCGGATTCGAACTTTGTCCCGGACCGGAACAGCGGCAGGCCGCACAGCCGGCAGGCGTAGGTGCCCGGATTCTTGTTGTCGAGCAGGCCGCCGCAGAACGGTGCCTCCGTCCCGTGGCTCAGCAGTACGTGCCGCTCCTCGTCCGACAGGCGCTCCACCAGCACCGCGCGCTGCTCCGGCGTCGGCGGCGTCAGGTCGAAGGGTCCGGCGGTCGGGGAACGGTCGGCGGGGGCGGACATCGGGCGGCTCCAGTGACGGGGTGACGGTCCTAGGGGATATGGGCCAGTCGGTCGCGGATGACACCCGGCGTCAGGCTGCTATCTTCCCTGCACGGAACGAATGGAGGGAGAGACCAGCCATGACCGGAACGACCACCGGAAAGACCATTGGCGCGACCGGCGCCTGGACGCACCTGACGGCGTCCGACGGGCACAGGCTGACCGCCTACGAAGCCCGGCCCGTCGGGCCGGAAAAGGGGCGGCTTCTGATCGTCCAGGAGATTTTCGGGATCAACAGCCACATCCGCCGCGTCTGCGACGGCTACGCCGCGGACGGTTACCGCACGCTGGCCCCCGCTTTGTTCGACCGGGCGCAGCGCGGGGTGGAGCTGCCCTACGACGAGGCCGGCGTCCAGCGTGGCCGCGAGCTGATGGGCGCGGTCAGCGTCGACGACGCTCTGACCGACGTGGCGGCGGGTCTCGCCCATCTCGGCGGGGCGGAGGGGGCGGCCGTCGCCGGCTATTGCTGGGGCGGCACCATCGCCTGGGCCGCCGCGTCGCGCCTGCCGGTTCGCGCCGCCATCGCCTATTACGGCGGCGGCATCGGCAACCGGCTGGACGAGGCGCCGCGCGCGCCCGTGCTGCTGCATTTCGGCGAGACGGACCACGCCATCCCCCTGACGGTGGCCGAGGCGGTGCGCCAGCGCCATCCCGGCGCCATCACGCATCTCTACCCCGCCGGCCACGGCTTCAACTGCGACGAGCGGGCCAGCTACGACGCGGCCAGCGCCACCCTCGCCAAGCGCCGCACGCTGGGCCTGCTCCAGGCGGTGTTCTGAAAAAGAAAAGGCCCTTCCCCCGGCTTCGGAGGAAGGGCCTTTCTTCCGATCACGCCGTTACGTGGCGACGTCCGGCTTGGTGCGGCCGGTGTGGCGCTCGATGCCGGCCAGCTCCGCCGCCAGATCGGCCAGCGGCTTCAGCGCGACCGGGGCGTCCAGCCCATGCTCACCGCCGACCGGCTCGTAGCGCTCGAAATAGACGCGCAGCGTGGCGCCGGACGTGCCGGTGCCGGACAGGCGGTAGACGATGCGCGAGCCGTCCTCGAAGCCGACGCGCAGGCCCTGCCGCTCGGACCGGCTGCCGTCCACCGGGTCGGTGTAGGCGAACTCGTCCGCCGCCGCGACCTTGCGCCCGCCGAGGTCCGTGCCGGCCAGCGAGGGCAGCGTGCCGCGCAGCTCGGCGATCAGGGCGTCGGCGGCCTCCTGCGGGATGGCCTCGTAGTCGTGGCGGCCGTAATAGGTGCGCCCATAGGTGCCCCAATGCTCGTCCATCAGCGCGGCCACCGACAGGCCGCGGGCGGCCAGGACGTTGAGCCACATCAGGACGGCCCACAGCCCGTCCTTCTCGCGCACATGGTCGGCGCCGGTGCCGAAGCTCTCCTCGCCGCACAGGTTGATGCGTCCGGCGTCGAGCAGCGTGCCGAAGAACTTCCAGCCCGTCGGCGTCTCGTAGCAGGAAATCCCGAGCTTCGCCGCCACGCGGTCCACCGCCCGGCTGGTCGGCATCGAGCGGGCGACGCCCGCCAGACCGCCCTTGAAGGCCGGAACGTGGGTGGCGTTGGCGGCCAGCACGGCGAGGCTGTCGCTGGGCGACACGAAGATGTTGCGGCCCAGGATCATGTTGCGGTCGCCGTCGCCGTCCGAGGCGGCGCCGAAGTCCGGCGCGTCCGGCCCGAACAGTCGCTCGACCAGCTCCTCGGCGTGGGCGAGGTTCGGGTCGGGATGGTGCCCGCCGAAATCCTCCAGCGGCGTGCCGTTGATGACGGTGCCTGCCGGGGCGCCCAGCCGGCGCTCCAGGATCTCCGTGGCGTAGGGGCCGGTGACCGCGTGCATGGCGTCGAACACCATGCGGAAGCCCGACGCGAACAGCTTGCGGATCGCCGCCATGTCGAACAGCGATTCCATCAGCTCCGCGTAGTCGGCCACCGGGTCGATGACCTCCACCGCCATGCCGCCGAGCGAAGTCTCGCCGAGCCGGTCGAGATCAAGGTCCGGCGACTCCAGCGTCTTGAACTCGGCGATGGCCTTGGAGCGGGCGAAGAAGGCGTCGGTCATCGACTCCGGCGCCGGGCCGCCGTTGGCGGCGTTGAACTTGATGCCGAAATCGCCGTCCGGGCCGCCGGGGTTGTGGCTGGCCGACAGGATCACGCCGCCGATGGCGCCGCGCTTGCGGATGACGCAGGAGGCCGCCGGGGTGGACAGGATGCCGCCGCGCCCGACCACCGCGCGCGCGACGCCGTTGGCGGCGGCCATGCGCAGGATGGTCTGCACGGCGGTGCGGTTGTGGTACCGCCCGTCGCCGCCGATCACCAGCGTGGAGCCGGACAGGCCGTCGACGCAGTCGAAGATGGATTGGACGAAGTTTTCCAGATAGCGCGGCTGCTCAAAGACCTTCACGGCCTTGCGCAGCCCGGAGGTGCCGGGCTTCTGGCCGTCGAAGGGCGTGGTCGGACAGGTGACGGGAACCACTGGACGTCCTCTCTTGGTCGTGTCGGGCCGGGGCGGCGCGCCGTCGCACCGCCACCCCGCCCCGCCACGATGCGCGGCTTTGCGCCGCCGTTCAACCGGGCCGAACGACACCTTACCTTCGGTGGACCATCGTCAATGGACCGAGGCTTTACGCCTCTTCGACCGAGACGGCTTCCGGACCCTTGTCGCCCTGGCGGATGGAGATGCGGACACGCTGGCCGTCGTTCAGCCCCTGCAGGCCGGAACGCTCCACCGCCTTGACGTGAACGAACACGTCCTGGCCGCCACCATCCTGGGCGATGAAGCCGAAGCCCTTGGTGGCGTTGAACCACTTCACGGTGCCCTCGGTCTGGGTGGTCGGGCCGCCCGCCGCCGGACGGCGCGGGCCGCCGAAGCCACCACGGTCACCGCCCCGGTCATTGAAGCCGCGATCACCACCTCGATCGTTGAAGCCGCGGCTGTCGCCCCGGCCAGCGAACCCGCGGTCGCCGCCACGATCACCGCCGCGATCCCCACCCCGATCGTTGAAGCCGCGGTTGCCGAACCCGCGGTCGCCCCCACGGTCGTTGCGGTCGCCGAAGCCACCCCGCTCACCGAAGGACGGGCGCGGACCCTGGGCACGGGCCGGGCGGGCCGGAGCGGCGGTGGAGGTGTCCACGGAATGCAGGGCGGAGACTTGGTTGCCCTTGCGCCCCTCGACGATGTCCACCACGACGGTGGCGCCGTCCGGCAGGGACTCGTGGCCGGCGGTGGCGACGATGGCGGCGGGGATCAGGGCGTCGGGCGACCCGTCCTCGAACTTGACGAAGCCGAAGCCGCGGTTGGGATCGTACCACTTGACGGTGGCCTGAACCTGGGTGCCGAGGACGACGGGCTGGCGGTAGACGTGCTGGCGCGGGGGTTGACGGTGCATGAGACCCACTGAACTCCAAAAGGCGACTCGGCACCGACCTTCGGTGCCGAGAGAAGACATCGCCTTTCCCCGCACGAATCACAAGACCGCAGGAGCGCCGTTTCGCGCTCCCGCGGCCCCGGTGCCATTTTTCTCCCCGGCGGGCGGTTTCAGCCCAGCCGCTCGGGGTTGGGCGGCGGTTCCTCCGGGGGAACGGGGATGGCGTCCGGCGGCTCCTTTATCGGTGGCCGTGAAGGATCGCCGGGCATGTCCGGCATGCCGGGCGGCGGCACCGGCATGTCCGGGGTCGGCGGGGAGGGAGGAATGGGACCGGCGACGCTCAGGTCGGCGGCCATCAGTTCGGCCATCATCCGCGTTGTCGCCATCAGCCGCCCCCGCCCATCGTGCCACCCGTCGCACCCGGCGCGGCGCGGGTCAGGCCGCGCGCCTTGTCCAGCGATTCCATGCAAAGCTGCTCGTTGCCGTCCTTCGCGGCGGAGCGCGCCGCGGTCACCAGCGATTCGATCTGGGCGTTGCGCGCCGCCTGCCCCATCGACCCGCTCTCCATCGAGGAACCGCTGTTCGGCGCGGCGTCGGGCCGCACCGCCGGAGCGGTCGGCATGGGAGCGCCGGTGCGCGGCGGCTCGATCACCGCCTGGTCGCCCGAGGCCGGCGGCGCCACCACCCCGCCCGAGCGGGCCAGCTGGTCCGGCGTCGTGCCGGAACTGCCGCTCGGCAAAGACCCATCCCCCGCGGTGGAGCCGGAGCTGCCCGGCGGCGTCGCGACCGGCGGCGGGCTGGCCGACAGGTTGTTCTCGGCGGCGAAGCGGTCGACCAGCGCGGCGCAGCTGCCCTGCGCCAGGGCGGGACCGGCGCCGCACAGCACGAGGCCGGCGGCGAGCAAAAGGCCCTGTGGGATCGGATGTCGTGCCATCGGTTGCCTCCCCATCAGCAATACCACCCTCAACCGGTGTAGCGGCGCTCCGGTTCCGCCCGCCTTTGGCCGACTTTTTCCCGCCGTGGACACCGCCCGGTGGTGCCGTTTCGCCCGTTCCTCCTGTTGAAGGCGCGATGGACAACGGCGGGGGAGAGGGGGTGCGATGGACGGCAACCGCGAAAGCCGGGGGCGCGAAGGCCGTGCGGATGTCTCGGCCGAGGCCGAGGCCTTCTATACGGAGAGTCTGAAGGTCCTGAAGGAGTCCGGCATACCCTTCCTGCTGGGCGGCACCTACGCGCTCAGCGCCTACACCGGCATCACCCGGCCGACCAAGGACATCGACATCTTCTGCCGGGGCGGCGACTTTCCGCGCATCCTCGCGCATTTCCAGGACCGCGGCTTCGGCACGGAGATCGAGGACGAGCGCTGGATCGGCAAGGTCCTGCACGGCGACCTGTTCTTCGACGTGATCTTCAACTCCGCCGCCGCCATCAACCCGGTCAACGACCGCTGGTTCGAGGAGGATCACCGCGCGCTGGTCTGCGGCGCCGACGTGCAGCTCATCCCGCCGACGGAAATGGTCTTCTCCAAGGCATTCGTGCAGATGCGGCACAAGTACGACGGCCCCGACGTCGCCCACATGATCCTGAAGCAGCACGCCCACATCGACTGGAAACGGCTGCTCGGCCACATGGAGCAGTATTGGGAGGTGCTGCTGATGCACGTCCTGAACTTCCGCTTCATCTACCCGACGGAGCGCGACCACATCCCCGCCTGGCTGTTGCAGGAGCTTCTGGACCGGCTGAACGAGCGCGCGAAGCTGCCGGTGCCGCAGACCCGCATCTGCCGGGGGCGGCTGTTCTCGCGCGAGGATTATCGGATCGACGTCACGGACTGGGGGTTCGCCGACGTCGTCGGCGAGGAAACGAAGCATGGTTGAACACATTCGGGCTGAAGGAACCATCAAGGTCGCCGCCATCGGCGACATCCATGTGGGGGAAACCTCCACCCATCCCTACCGCGAGCTGTTCCAGGAGATTGCCGACCGGGCGGACGTCCTGGCGCTGGCCGGCGACCTGACCAACCACGGCAAGCCGCGCGAGGCCGAAGTGCTGGCCGAGGACCTGCGCGCCATCGGCATCCCGGTGGTCGCCGTGCTGGGCAACCACGACCACGAATGCGGCCATGTCGAGGAGCTTCAGCGCATCCTGGAGCAGGCGGGCGTCCGCTTCCTCGACGGCAACCCGGTGGAGATCCGCGGCGTCGGCTTCGCCGGGGTAAAGGGCTTCGGCGGCGGCTTCGAGAACCGCATGCTCGACGCCTTCGGCGAACCGGCGATCAAGCAGTTCGTGCAGGAGTCGCTGAACGAGGCGATGCGGCTGGAAAGCGCGCTGCGCCAGCTGGAGACCGAGCGGACGATGGTCGTCCTGCACTACGCCCCGATCGCCGAGACGGTGCGCGGCGAGCCGACGGAGATCTATCCTTTCCTCGGCTCCTCGCGTCTGGCGGAGACCATCGACCGCTTTCACGTCCAGGCGGTCGTCCACGGCCACGCCCACCACGGCAGCTACGCCGGCAAGACCCTGCGCGGCACGCCGGTCTACAACGTCGCCCAGACCATCGAGAAGGAGTCGGGGAGGCCCTACGCGCTGATCGAGCTGTAGGCGACGGCTTCGATTGCCCCCACACCCCCGCCATGCGACCGCCGCACTACCACCCCGGCGGGGTTCCGGATAGGGTGCGGGCACAATGCCCCATTCTGCGCCCCACCCTGCCCTTTCTAAGCTCCCGTCATGCTGACCGCCAACCTCGCCGCCCTGGGGGCCGCGCTCTGCTGGGCGGCCAGCGGGCTGATCGCCATCGGCCCGGTGCGGGCCATCGGCTCGGTCGCCTTCAACCGCCTGCGCATGAGCATCGTCTTCGTCGGCACGGCGCTGGCCGCGACTCTGCTCGGCGGCTGGCAGACGCTCGACCTGCAAGGCGCGGCGATCCTGGCGCTGTCCGGCGCGGTCGGCATCGTGATGGGCGACACCGCGCTGTTTTGGGCGCTGGGGCGCATCGGGCCGCGCCGCAACTCGGTCATCTACGCCACCAACGCGCCGATCACCGCGCTCCTTGCCTGGGCCGTGCTGGGAGAGGCTCTGGGACCATGGACGGCGGTCGGCATCGCGCTGGTCACCGCCGGGGTGATGCTGGCGATCTTCTTCCGCGCCAGCCCGGTCCCGAACGGCACGGGCACCGTTCCCCATGACTGGGAGTCGGTGCGGGGGCGCCTGCTGATTGGCGTCGGCGCCTGCCTGATCGCCGCCGTCTGCCAGGCCGCCGGCTCGGTCATCGCCCGGCCGGTGATGGCGGCGGGCGCCGACCCCATCGCGGCGGCGGCGGTGCGCGTCGGCATGTCGGGGCTGCTTCTCTTCGCGGGCGGGCTGCTGCCCGGCCAGCGCTTCGGCTTCGGCCCCGGCCTGACGCCGCGCATTTTCGCCCAGGTGGTGGTGAACGGCTTCATCGGGCTGGGGCTGGGGATGACGCTGCTGCTGATCGGGCTGGCCCACGGCAATGCCGGCGTGGTCGCCACCCTGTCGGCCACCAGCCCGGTGCTGATCCTGCCGATGCTGTGGGTCTGGACCCGCCAACGTCCGGGGGCCGGAGCCTGGGCGGGCGCCATCGTGGCGGTGCTGGGCGTGGCGCTGATCGTCAACCGCTGAGGCAATCCGGCAAATTCCCGGCGGCTGAAAAATTTTATCTGAAACGGTTGCGTCCGCCAATTTCCGGGGCAGGATGGAGAAACCGTCTCCCGGTTCCCGCATTCCGATAAGGCGCGACACCCCATGGCCTCCCCTCGCCGCAAGCGTTCCGGCGCCGATCCCGCCGCGCCGGTGCTGCATCTGACGCGCTTCCTGCCCTACCGCCTGTCGGTGCTGTCCAACACGGTCAGCCACACGGTGGCGAAGCTGTACGAGAAGCGCTTCGGCATCACCATCCCGGAATGGCGGGTCATCGCCGTGCTGGGCGGCGGCGAGACGCTGAGCGCGGGGGAGATCGCCCAGCGCACCGCCATGGACAAGGTGCAGGTCAGCCGGGCGATCAGCCGGATGCTCGATTCGGGCCTGATCCTGCGCGAATCGGGCGCCACCGACCGCCGCAAGGCGCAGCTGACCCTGACGCCGAAGGCGCTGGCGATCTACACGGAGATCGTCCCCCTCGCGCTGGCCTACGAGCGGGAGCTGACCGGCGCGCTCACGGAGGAGGAGATGGGCCAGCTCGACGGCCTGCTGGCCAAGCTCCAGGCCCAGGCCGACGCGCTGGCCGCCCGTCCCACTCCGCTGCCCGCCCCGCACCCCCCGGACGCGGGCTGACCGCTCAGGCAAAGTCCTTGAAGCTGTCCGCCGCCGCGCGGTCGTAGCCCTGGCTGGCGCGCAAGAGCTGGCGCGTGTAGTCCTCCCGCGCCGCCCCCCGACGCAGGGCCTCCACGTCCATCTCCTCGACGATGCGGCCACGGTTCATCACGGCCAGCCGGTCGCACATGGTGGCGACCACCGCCAGATTGTGGCTGACCAGCACGTAGGTCAGCGCGTGCTCCGCCCGCAGCCGCTTCAGCAGGTTGAGGATTTCCGCCTGCACCGACACATCGAGCGCCGAGGTCGGCTCGTCCAGCAGCAGCACGCGCGGCTCCAGCACCAGCGCGCGGGCGATGGCGACGCGCTGGCGCTGCCCGCCGGAGAGCTGGTGCGGGTAGCGGAAGCGGAACTGCGGCCCCAGCCCGACGTCGCGCAGCACCCGGTCGATCCGCGCGTCGGCGTCGCGCAAGCCATGGATGGCGATGGGCTCGGCCAGAATGCGGTCGATGGTGTGGCGGGGGTGCAGCGAGCCGTAGGGGTCCTGGAAGACCATCTGGCAGGACTTGAAAAAGCCCTTCTCGCGGCGCCGGCTTTGCACCGCACCGGCCACGGCGATGGACCCGGTCCAATCGTGGTTCAGCCCGACGACGGCGCGCAGCACCGTGGACTTGCCCGAGCCCGATTCGCCGACCAGCCCGAAGCTCTCGCCCTCCCGCACGGCGAAGGACACCCCCTGCACGGCGGCCACGGCGTCGGCGCCATGGCCGAAGGTGACGCGCAGATCCTTGACGTCGATCATCGCCCGCCCTCCACCGGACCATGCCCCCTCTCCCCTCCGGGGAGAGGGTTAGGGTGAGGGGGTTGCGCTTTTCCCGAACCTTCCGGCGATGCCGACGCCCCCTCACCCCGACCCTCTCCCCCGGGGGGAGAGGGGGGGAAATCCTCCAGCCAGGACGGGTCGCGCGCCAGCACCGGCAGCTCCGCCCGCGTGTCGTCCAGCCGCGGCAGGCTGTCGAGCAGGCCGCGGGTGTAGGGGTGCTTCGCCGCGTGCAGCTCCGACGCGCGGCAGGTTTCGACCACCCGCCCCGCGTACATGATGATGATGCGGTCGCAGAAGGACGCCACGAGGTTCAGGTCGTGGCTGATAAAGATCATCCCCATGCCGCGGCTGGAGCACAGCTCGTCCATGATCGCCAGCACCTGCATCTGCACCGTCACGTCGAGCGCCGAGGTCGGCTCGTCGGCGATCAGCAGGTCGGGGTTGGGGATCAGCATCATGGCGATCATGATGCGCTGGCCCATGCCGCCCGACACCTCGTGCGGGTAGAGGCCGTAGACCCGCTCCGGGTTGCGGATGCGCACCGCCTCCAGCATCTCCAGCGCGCGCCGCTTCGCCTCCGCCTTGCCGGCGCTGGAATGGACGCGGTAGGCCTCGGCGATCTGGGCGCCGATGGTCATCACCGGGTTCAGCGAGAATTTCGGGTCCTGCATGACCATGGAGATGCGCCGCCCGCGGATGCCGCGCAGCCGATTCTCCGGCAGGGTCAGCAGATCCTCGCCCTGGAAGGACAGCGTGTCGGCGGTGACGATTCCGGGCGGCGGGACCAGCCGCAGGATGGCCCGCCCGGTCATCGACTTGCCGGAGCCGGACTCGCCGACGATGCCCAGCTTTTCCCGCCCGACGGTGAAGGAGACGCCGCGCACCGCCTGCGTCACGCCCGTCCGGGTGGGAAAGGAGATGCGGAGGTTCTCGACCTCCAGCAGAGGTGTCTCGCTCATTGGCGCTTGGGTCATTGGCCTTTCGGGTCCAGAACGTCGCGCAGGCCGTCGCCCAGCAGGTTGAAGCCCAGGCTGACCACGAAGATGGCGATGCCGGGCATGGTGGCGACCCACCACTGCTCCAGCACATACTGGCGCCCGGTGGCGATCATCGCGCCCCATTCCGGGGCGGGCGGCTGCGCGCCGAGGCCGAGGAAGCCCAGCCCCGCCGCCGTCAGGATGATCCCCGCCATGTCCAGCGTCACCCGCACGATCAGCGAGGAGGAGCAGAGCGGCACGACATGGCCGAGGATGATCCGCGGCGTCGAGGCGCCCTGGAGCCGCGCGGCGCTGATGAAGTCGCTCTTGCGGATGGTGATCGTCTCGGCCCGCGCGATGCGGGCGTAGGGCGGCCAGCTGGTGATCGCGATGGCGATGATGGCGTTCTCGATGCCCGGCCCCAGCGCCGAGACGAAGGCCAGCGCCAGGATCAGCTTGGGGAAGGCCAGGAAGATGTCGGTGACGCGCATCAGCACCGCGTCCACCCAGCCGCCGAGATAGCCCGCCACCGTCCCGATCAGCAGCCCGGCCACCGGCGCCGTCACCGCGACCAGCGCCACGATCATCAGCGTCAGGCGGGAGCCGTAGAGGATGCGCGACAGGATGTCCCGGCCGAAGGCGTCGGTGCCCAGCCAGTGCGCCGCGCTGGGCGGCAGCAGACGCTGCGACAGGTCCTGCATGTAGGGGTCATAGGGCGCGAGCAGCGGGGCCAGCGCCGCCATCAGCACCAGCAGCAGCACGATGCCCAGCCCGATCATGGCCAGCCGGTTGCGCGTGAAGGCCAGCCAGCCCAGATAGACCCGGCCCAGCCGTGCCTGCCCGCGGGACTGCGGAGTCTCCGCCGTCAGCCA
The DNA here is from genome assembly GCF_001315015.1 of Azospirillum brasilense. Lineage (NCBI taxonomy): Bacteria > Pseudomonadati > Pseudomonadota > Alphaproteobacteria > Rhodospirillales > Azospirillaceae > Azospirillum > Azospirillum brasilense. Next base: position 2,806,798 of record NZ_CP012914.1, read on the forward strand.
CGCCCGCAGCCCGTTTTCCGTTACGTGCATCATCGAGCCCTCGGATCGAGGAGGCGGTACAGCAGGTCGGACAGCAGGTTCAGGCCGATGAAGACCGCCCCCACCACCAGCGTGCCGCCCAGCACCGCGTTCATGTCCGCCGACAGCAGCGAGTTGGTGATGTAGAGCCCCAGCCCCGGCCAGGCGAACACCGTCTCCGTCAGCACCGACCCCTCCAGCAGCGAGGCGTAGGACAGCGCCACCACGGTCGTCAGCGGCACCGCGATGTTGCCCAGCGCGTGGCGCCAGATCACCCGCGCTTCCGACATGCCCTTGACGCGGGCCGTCGTGATGTATTCCTGGCGGAGCTGGTCCAGCATGAAGCTGCGCGTCATGCGCGCGATGTAGGCCACGCTGTAGAGGCCGAGGATTCCCGCCGGCAGCACCAGATGGTGCAGCGCGCTCCAGAACACGTCGCTCTCGCCGGCCAGCAGGGCGTCCACCGTGATGACCCCGGTCACCGGATCGACCAGCCCCTCGTAGAAGACGTCCACCCGCCCCGGCCCCGGCGCCCAGTCGAGCCGCGCGTAGAAGACCAGCAGCGCCATCAGCCCCAGCCAGAAGATCGGGATGGAATGGCCGATCAGCCCGATCACCCGGATCAGATGGTCCGGCCAGCGCCCGCGATGGACGGCGGCCATCACCCCCGCCGGGATGCCCAGCAGCACACCGACGACCAGCGCGGCGGTAGCCAGCTCCAGCGTCGCCGGGAAAACGCGCAGGATGTCCTCCAGCACCGGGCGGGAGGTCAGCACCGAGGTGCCGAAATCGCCCTGAAGCACGTCGCCGACGTAGCGCAGGAACTGCTGCCACAGCGGCAGGTCCAGCCCCAGCTCCTGGCGGACGCGGGCGTAGGTGTCGGCGGACACGCGGTCGCCGACCACGGCGATCACCGGGTCGATGGGCACCACGCGCCCGATCAGGAAGGTGACGAGCAGGAGGCCGAGGACGGTCAGCGCCACCGAGACGAGCAGCCCCGCCCCGCGAATCGCATGGCGCCGCCCCGGCATCCCCCATCGTTTCAAGATAGCGGCCAAGTTTCACCCGAATTTGAAAGCAAAAACCCTCTCCCCGCTTTCGGCGGACCAAAGGTCCGCCTGTCGCGTCAGCGCAAACTTCGTTTGCGCGTGAGCGGAGGGGAGAGGGGATGAAGTGCGGGAAGATAAAAAGCCCCCTTACTTCTTGCTGACCTTCCAATAATAGTTGCTGTCGAAGCTCGGGCCCCAGACCAGCCCTTCGACGTTGCTACGCTCCGCGATCACCTCGGTCTGCTGGAACATGATGACGAAGGGCGAGGTCTCCAGGACTTCGCGCTGAAGCTCCTGGTACATCGCCGCGCGCTTGGCGGTGTCGCGCTCCTCGACCGCGGCGGCGGTCTTCTTGGTCAGCTCGGGGATGTCCCAGGCGTTGCGCCAGGACAGCGGCTTGGCCTTCGCGTCGTCGGCGTTGTCCGGGTTGGCGGCGAAGGTGTCGGCGTTGGTGTTCGGGTCCTGGTAGTCGGCGCCCCACTGGTAGAGCAGAGCCTCGTGGTTGCGGGCGCGGTACTTGGTGACCACCTGCTTGCCGTCCGCCGGCAGCAAGTTGATCTTGATGCCCGCCGCCGCCGCGCTGCCCTGGATGGCCTGGGCCATGTCCATGCTGGGCGAGGTGTTGCGGACATCCATCGTCACGGTGATGCCGTCCGGATAGCCGGCTTGGCGGAGCAGTTCCTTCGCCTTGGCCGGATCGTACGTGTACGGGTTCTCCTCCAGCGCGCCGAGGAAGCCCTTGGGCAGGAAAGCCTGATGGACGGTGCCGAGGCCGTTCATGATGGTCTTCGCCATGCCGTCGTAGTCCACGGCGTACTTGAAGGCCTTGCGCACGTCGGGCTTGGCCAGCACCTCGTTCTTCTGGTTCAGGCCGAAATAATAGAGCGTGCCCTTGGGCGCCTGGACGATGCGGATCTTGTCGTTGCCGCGCAGCGGCTCGAACTGCTCCGGCTTCAGGTTGCGGGCCACGTCGACGTCGCCCTTCTCCAGCAGCAGGCGCTGGGTCGCCGGCTCCGCGATGTGGCGGATCAGCACGCGCTTCACCGCCGGGGCGCCGCCCCAATAGTTGGCGTTGGCCTCCAGCGACAGAAGCTCGCTGGCCTTCCACTGGCGCAGGACGAAGGGGCCGGACCCGGCGGAGTTGGCCTTGAGGAAGGCGGCGCCGAAGTCGCCGTTGACCTCCTTGCTCTTGACCAGCTTGGCATCGACCACGCCGGAGACGTCGGCGGTCAGGCAATAGAGCACGAAGGTCGGGGCGTAGGTCTTGTCCGTCTCGAACACCAGGGTGCGCGGGTCGGTGGCGCGGACCTTCTGGTCGACGTTCTCCGGCGTCAGGCCGAACTGGGTCAGGATGAAGGCCGGCCCCTTGTTCATCTTCACAGCGCGCTGGAGCGAGTAGGCCACATCCTCCGCCGTCAGCGGGTTGCCGGAGTGGAACTTGATGCCGTCACGGATGGTGAAGGTGAAGGTCTTGCCGTCGTCGGAGACGGTCCAGCTTTCCGCGACTTGCCCGTAAATCTTGCTGACGTCGTTGACGTCGAAGCGGATCAGCCGGTCATAGACCTGGGCGCCGTATTCGGCCCCCGACAGCTCGAAGATTTCGCCGGGATCGAGCGTCACGATGTCGTCGAACTGCCAAGCCATGACCAGCGTGTCCTTCGGCGTGTCGGCCAGGACCGGCGTGGCCGCAAAGCCGAAGGAAAGACCGGCGGACAGAAGGGCGGCACCGGCCAGACGGCGCGCGAGCGTGTTCATGGTTCCCATACTCCCTGCGTGATCCCGGAACGACCCCGGACGGGGCGAATTCTCTTTGGAATTCTTAGCGGTTAACGGCCGGATGATCCGGCGGCGCGGGTTCGCCTGTCAAGCGGGCGGCGGTCATAGCGGCCCCCGTGATCGAACGCGAACGCCTTAACCCGGTCCGCAACAGGCTTGCCGATCCCGCCCGTCCGTCCACATCACTGGCAAAGCGATGGAGGATCCATGGACCAGGACCGCGAGAACGGCCAGTCGCGCGTGCCCAAGCCGCCGAGCCGCGACGAGGTGGAGAAGATCAGCGACGCGCAGCGCTACATCACCGACGACTGGACCGGCGACGGCGGGAAACCGGCGGACCAGTCCACGGACGACAGCGGACGTTGAGTCCGGGGCGTTGAGTCCGGCACCGTCCCCGCGTAGCCTCGTCCCTCAAGGACCACACACGCGGGGACGACCATGATCGGGAACGACGGAAAGCCGGTGTCGAAGGAGGGGCTGCGCCAGCACCTCGCCGCCTACAACACGCAGTCGCGCGGCTCGAAGGAATTCGCGGCGATTCCGCGCGCGCTGGTCACCGTCTGCGACAATCTGAAGGCCGGCAAGACCACCTACGTGAAGTGCCTGGACGGCCAGTTGCAGCTGTCCCGGCGCAAGGACAACAGCGTCCAGGCGGCCTAGCGGCCCGTCACCCCTCGCCCTTCACGGGGAAATCGAACCAGGGCAGGCGCAGGAATTCGTACTCCCGCAGCCGAGGCACCCGCCCGCGCCGCATCCAGTCGTGAAGGGCGGCGTAGGGCGCCGCCTGGTCGAGCGTCCAGGCCGCCTCGCCCCGGTCGAAGAACCAGCCGATGTAGGTGCCGACGAGACCGAGAAACTCCCGCCCCGCCGCGGTCGGCGCAATGCCGAGGAAGCTGACGATGATGTCGTCGAACGGCCCGCGGGCGCGGCGGTCGCGCATGATCGTCAGGTCCCAGCCCGTCCCGTCGCGCAAATCCAGCGGAAGCGGCGCCGTGCAGCGGGCGTCGATGTCGGTGATGAAGACCGGCGCCCCCGTCCGTTCCAGCAGGTCCAGGGCCACGAAGAAGCGCGCGCAGGCGTAATAGGTGGTCTCCGCCCCCGGCGCGTGGGCGGACAAGTCTATGCGCTCCAGCGACCAGGACAGCCGCCCCGGCTGGGCGGCGCAGCGGCGGTCCAGGTCGGCGCAATCCTCCGCACCGGGGTTCACGATGTGGACATGCACGCGGTCGCCCGGCGCGTCCTTCAGCGCATGGGACAGAAACCAGCCGCCGAAGCGCCGCCAATAGCGGAAATCGACGCTGACCAGCAGGATCGCGCCACCACCAGCCGCGGGCGGAACCGGCATCGACCGTTCCCCCGCCTCGGCGATTCGCGGCCGATACCCGGCGAGCGTGCCGAGGAAGACCGGGCGCGCATCGACCTGCCGCCATTTTACCGCCTGCTGGTCGGCGCGGATCGCCTCCTCCGACCAGCCGCGCAGACAGCGCCGGGCGAGGCGCGAGGCGGCCACCAGCCGCCCCCGGCGGTAGAGGCCATGGGCGATGCAGGCCGCCGCTGCACCGTCTCCCGGCGCCCGCCTCAGCCGGTCCCGCGCCCGCTTGGCGATCCGCTCCAGCCGCGCGTCGTCCAGCATGCCGCGGTGGATGGTCAGCACGGCGGAGCGGAACAGCGCCGCCTCCGTCACCTCGCCCGCGCCGCGCTCCAGCGCCGCCAGGAACAGGTCGAGCGCGCGGGCGAGCGGTTCGCCCCAGCTTGCCTCCGGGCGGTCGGCGCGGGGAAATTCCGGCAGGGCGCCGCTTGCCTGCAAGGTCGCCATGGCGAGGTTGCTCAGCGCCGCCCCGTCGTCCGGACGCAGCCGCGCCGCCCGGCCGTAGCCCGCCACCGCCCCATCAGCCTCTCCCGCCGCCAGCCGCGCCCGCCCCACGGCCGCCCAGGCATCTGCGCTGTCCGGCGCCAATGTCAGCGCATGGGCCAGCCAGCACCCCGCCGCCAGCGGTTCCGGCCCACCGGCCAACAGCCGCCCCGCCGCCAGCGCCGCCGCCCCATAGCCGGGATCGATCCGCAGGGCGGCGCGGAAGCAGTTGAGGGCCTCCCCCACCAAGCCCAGATCGCCGAGCGCCAGCCCCCGGTTGAAGGTGGCTTTGGCACGCCCCGGCTCCAGCGCCAGGGCGCGTGCGTGCTGCGCGGCCGCCCGCGCCGCATCACCGCCGCCGCGGCGCAGACTGCCCAGATTGTCGTGATAGTCCGCCGCCCCTGGGTCCAGCGCGATGGCCTGGGCGATCAGCGACACCGCCTCCTCGCTCCGCCCGGTCTGGCCCGCCAGGACGCCCAGCAGATGCAGCGCGTCGGCCTGCCGCGGATCGGCGTCGAGAATCGCCCGGTAGACCCCGGCGGCCTCGCCCATCCGTCCGGCCCGGTGGTGGCCGATGGCGATGGCATAGGCTTCGGACAGGCTGACCATGACGACTCCGGGAACGTTCAGGGGGGCTTGCGACATCGCGCCCGCTTGCGGAGGCGCACCGTCCCTCTACCATCGCGGGCCATGAGAACCGATCCCGACGGCCTTCCCCATCATGACGACCGCCGCGCCCTGGCGGAAGCCCTGCGCGCCGCTCTGACGCAGCGCTGCCCGGACGCCGACGGCGATCTGACCGCGGCCATCGGGGCCATGGCGGCCAGCCGCTTCTTCGGGGTGCGCTTCCGCGCCGAGGGCAACGCCGCCCGCGCCTGGGTCGCCCGCCGCCCCAACCCCGACGTGTTCGAGGTCTGGGACCCCGCCACCGGCGCCTGGGACTTCGTCGAGCGCCTGCCCGATCCGGTGCTTTACCAGCCGACGCCGGAGGGCACCGCGCGCATCGCCGCCACGGCGCAGCAGGCCATGGCCGAGGTCGCCGCCGCCGGGCGTCTGGCCCACGCCCTGGCCGCCGGGATCGAGCCGGACGACGAGTGACAAGAGCGGAGAGGGCGTGTCCCAAGGCTCCAGCCGGCCATCCGCCGGATCCCGCTACCCGAGCAGGCGGCGCGCCATCGCGTTGATCGTGAGATCGATCGCCGCGCCCTCATCGTCGCCATCCTCGATGAACCAGGCCGCCGACAGACCCGTCCACGCGACGATCCAGCGAAGCAGCCGCCCGGCCTCGATCCCCGTCGCCTCGATCACGACACCCAACCGGGCCTCCAGCCGGCCGGGCATGGTGGCGAGCGGCCGGCTGGGATCGCTGAGGTCCGGATTCGTGAAGATGTTGGCGTAATCGAAGGCCTGCTCGCCAAGCAGCCCATGGGGATCGATCGCCAGCCACCCCCGCTCACCGAAATCGAGCACGTTCTCGTGGTGCAGGTCGCCATGGAGCGGGCCGACGGCCCGGGGAGCGGCAATGAGCTGGCGCGCAATGTCCGCGGCGGGCGCCAGCGCTGCCTGTTCCGTGGCAAGCTGGAAAAGCGGCTGGAACCAGCGCTCCAACGGGTGCAACTCCGGAAGCGGGCCGGGCCGCTGCGCATGCAGGCGGGCCACGGTGTCGCACAGGATGCGGCAGGCGTTCTCATCCCGGCCCGACCAGGCCATCCGGGCGAGATCGTCGGCACCGTCCGCCGCCCGCTCCATGAGCAGGGCGTCCGTGGACGAGGCGAAGACCCTGGCGGCCCCCTGCCCATTCCACCACGTCATGAGCCGGTAGCCCGACCGCTCATCGGGGGTCCGGGCGACCTTCAGCATCGCCGGTGCCCCCTCGTGCCGGACCGGAAGCACCCAACTGGAGTGCGTGGTCCGCAGAGGGGCGTCCGGGAGCAGGCCCCACAGCTCCACGAACCTTCCGACCTCCGGGGGGATAACGGCATGCGCGCCCATGGGAATCCTCCTGGAAACGGCGCCTCAGGCGGTGGCGAATAGCCCGCCGTCCTCTGGCCCCTCTGAGCCGTCGTCGGCGTTCGGATCGCCCAGCGCGGTTTCCCAGCCCAGCGCCGGCAGGGCGATGCTGCGGGTGTTGCCCAGCCCGCTGCGCGTGGCGACGAAGCCGCGCTGCTCCATGTAGGTCAGCAGGCGCCGCGCCCGCCCGCGCGACCGGCTGCCGCAGGCGCGGGCCACCTCGGCGTCGGACGGACAGGGCAGATGGTCCAGCGCCGCGCGGGCCAGCAGCAGGAAGACGACCTGGATGTCCTCCGGCAAGGTCGCCGCGACCTGGGTCGCCTTTTCCCAAGCGGGATTCTCTTGGGTGCCGTTCCCCGCCCCGGCGCGGGCCGCCGCCAGCTTGCGCCGGAAGGCCGGCAACTCCAGCAGTTCACCCCTCACCCCCTGCGTCCGGCAGCGCACCAGGAAGTCCTGGTACAGCACGGCGATGGAGCGGTAGGGCGCCTCCGGATCGGCCAGCACCTCGCGCAGGATCGCCTCATAGGCGGCCTTGCGCTCCGCCGCCTGCTCCGGCGTTTCCGGCTCCTCCATGGGCAGCGTGGGGGTGGTGTCCCCGACCTCCGGCTCCACCGGCAGGGGACGCGGGCGGGAGAGCTGGGCCAGCAGATCGGCGCTGGCGCTGGTCGAAGGGCGGCGCACCGGCAGGCGCGGCGGTTCCGGCTCGCCCGGCCTGAAGATCAGCTCCCGCGCGTCCTCCAGCGGGGTGTCGGGCAGCGGCATCAGCTTCGGGCTGCCGGCCCGCCCCTGCGTCTCGACGGCACCGATGCGCAGCGGCAGCGGGCGGCGCGAGATGGCCGGGCCGAGCGCGATGAAATGCCCGCGCTCCAGATCGCGGAACATCTCCGCCGTGCGGCGCTCCATGCCCAAAAGGTCGGCGGCGCGGGCCATGTCGATGTCCAGGAAGGTGCGGCCCATCAGGAAGTTGGAGGCTTCCGCCGCCACGTTCTTGGCGAGCTTGGCGAGGCGCTGCGTCGCGATCACCCCGGCCAGCCCGCGCTTGCGGCCGCGGCACATCAGGTTGGTCATGGCGCCCAGCGAGACCTTGCGCGCCTCGTCCGACACCTCGCCGGCGGCCGACGGGGCGAAGAGCTGCGCCTCGTCCACCACCACCAGCATGGGGTACCAGTGGTCGCGGTCGGCGTCGAACAGCCCGCCCAGGAAGGCCGCAGCGTGGCGCATCTGCATGTCCGCGTCCAGCCCCTCCAGGTTCAGCACGACGGAGACGCGGTGCTGGCGCACGCGGGCGGCGACGCTCTGCAGGGCGGCCTCGCTGTGCTCGTCGGCGTTCACCACGATGTGGCCGAAGCGCTCGGCCAGAGTCACGAAGTCGCCCTCGGGGTCGATCACCGCCTGCTGCACCCAGCGCGCGCTCTGCTCGATCAGGCGGCGCAGCAGGTGCGACTTGCCGGAACCGGAGTTGCCCTGCACCAGCAGGCGGGTTGCCAGCAGCTCCTCG
>NZ_CP012914.1:2825000-3005726 GCF_001315015.1 Azospirillum brasilense
GAGCTGCGCTGCATGCAGCAGTTCGCGGCCGGGGTGCTGACCCAGCTGTCCGCCTTCCTGCGGGTGAAGCCCGACGCCATCCTGTGCGCCCAGCGCGGCGCCACCGGCCGGCCGCTGCCCGACGGCGCCTTCTACGTGCTGGCCGGGGCTGGCTGCTACGCCGAGGCGGCTGGGCAGACCGCGTCGCCGACCGGAGCGGTGATCCCGCCGGCCCTCGCCGATCGCATCACCGATGCCTTCCGCAGCCGCCGCAGCCATTACGGCGCCAACGAGACGACCCTGTTCATCCGCGTGCCGGACGGGCACGAGGTGGCGGCGTGGATTCACACCGACCGGCCTCTGGACGAGGTGGACCGCGGGCTGGTCGAGGTGTTTGCCTCCAAGATCGCCCTCAGCTTCGCCAATGTCAGCCTGTATGAGCGGCTGCGCGAGGCCAACGAGACGCTGGAGGCCCGCGTCGCCGAACGCACCCGCGCGCTGGAGGCGGCGAACGCCAAGTTGGAGCGGCTGGCCACCGTCGATCCGCTGACCGCCGTGTGGAACCGCCGGCATTTCCTGGACCTCGCCGCGGCGGAGCTGGGACGGGCGCATCGGCACGGGCGGCGGCTGAGCGTCATCCTGCTCGACCTCGACAATTTCAAGGCGGTCAACGACGGCCACGGCCACGCCGCCGGAGACGAGGCGCTGCGCACGGTGGTGGTCCGCGCCCGCGAGGCCCTGCGCACCTCCGACCAACTCGCCCGCTTCGGCGGGGAGGAGTTCGTCGCCCTGCTGCCCGAGACCGACCTCGCCGGGGCGCGCATCGTGGCCGAGCGGGTGCGCGCCGCCATCGCCGGAAGCCCGGTGGTGACCGACGGCCGGGCCATCCCCATCACCGCCAGCCTGGGCGTGGCCGAGTGGAACACGGCGGAGGCCTCCATCGAACTGACCCTGCGCCGCGCAGACGCCGCGCTCTACGAGGCCAAGCTGGCCGGACGGGACCGCGTGTGCGTGGCCGACGAGCCGAAGACGCCGGCCGCTTCCTGATCCGCCGCCGCGATACCGGGTGCGAAGCCGAGCGCGGTTCGCAACAAAGGAACCGTCTGCTTGCGGTTCTCATGTCGGCCGCAACCAGCCCTCGTACAGAAAATTCCCCGACCTTGAACAAAGTTTGCAAACTTCAGCCGCCCTGCACTTCGGCGTTGCAGGATCTGGAGGCGTGGATTACCGCTCATCCGTTCTCGACACCATGAGACGGCGAAAGCGGTGAGCGGACTCCAAGCCGATCCCGCTGCGGTACTTCTCCGGGGGCTCAGGGTCTCAGCCATGTGGAACGATTATGGTCAGGCGCTGTTCCTGGCGCTTGCCTTGGCCGGGTTGGGGTTCGGCATCGGCAAGGCGGCGGTTCTGCTGGGCGAGCGCGCGATCGAGCGGCGGCTCGGCACCGGCAACCTGCGCGACATCATCGCCCGCCGCGCCAAGCTGGAAGCCGGGTTCGAAGCGCGCAGGACGCAGCGCGTCGCCGACCTGCGCAAAGCCGAAGAAGAGGTCAGCGAGGCTCTGCGCCGCCGTCAGGCGCTGGAGCGGCGCCTGCGCGACCTTCAGCACCGCGGCGACGACTTACTGCGGCTGATCGGCGAGGAGGTCGCCGGCACCCCCTGCTACATCGCGCAGGTCGCGAACAAATACATCGGCAGCGGCGCCAACCAGCAGGCGCACCACGCCTTCATCGACTCCGGCTGGGCGAAACCGCAGACGGTCGAAGTGTGGGCGCGTACCATGCCGGTGGCCCGCACCGAGATCGAACGGCGCTATCCGCCCGCCTTCGGCTATGTGGTGCTGAGGATTCAGGAGGCGCCGCAAGGCTCTCCGATCACGGCCGGCGGGGCGGGAGCCGGCCACGGCGGTTCCGGCTCGGACGACGCTCTTCCCCTGGCAAAAGCAAGCTGAGGACGCCGTGGGTCACCCATCGCTCCCATATCTCTTCTCCGCGCTGGTCGGCGTGGCGACGCTGGCGGTCTCGCTCCTGTCGGCACGGCGGCAGCTCCGGACGGCGGAGGAGCGCATCGCCAGCGCCGCAGCCCGCCGGCAGGCCCAGGTGGAGCGCCTCAAACGCCTCGCCCGCGCCACGCTGGACCAAGCGCGGGAGCTGCGCACGGCGCGGCGTCGCAAGGCACCCATCGACCTGGCCTGCGAGGATCTGGAGCAGCGTCTGGCGGCGGCGGGCGCGGCAGACCGGCGGGTCTATGTCCTCGATGACCGGCGGACCCCGGCGGATGCCGGATGGGTGGTGACGGTGGCTCACGCCGGCTATGGCACGCGCGTCACCGGCGGCCTGGAGAAGACGGCCCTGGAGCGCTGGAAGAGGGGCCGTCGCTTTCTGGTCTGGGGACTGGACGAGACGAAGGCGCGGGAGAAGACCAACGCCCGCTATCCCGAGCACAAGGGCTTCTCCGTTCTTTCGGTGAAGCCTTACCTCGATTGACGACACGGACGGATAGGCTTCCCCGTTTGGGGGAGCCCCGGCGGTGGTCATCTGCCGGACGGACGGTTGCTGTCACCTCTTTTCGCTACCATGTCCTTCACAGTTGCGTCATTCTGCTCGGGTCAAGCGGAGGAGTCATGATGGATCTCGATCTGGTCGTGCTCGTTGGAGCGATGGCTGCGGCCCTCGCCGGCCTCGCTGCCGCCCGCCCGGCCATGAAGCCGGTGCGCGTGCGCAGCCGGAACCGCCGTCGGCGCTGACCACCCGGCGCCGCGCCATTCGGTGCGGTTCACGGCGCTGCGGTCAGGCGGCGGCTCGGCCCCGGAGACGCTCCGGGGCTGCCGTCAGCGGTCCAGATTCCGGATCGCGCGGTTGAGTTCGTACTCTTTGGAAGCCACGTGCGCTTCCAGGTTTCCCACGCGCTTTTCAAAATCACGGAAGCGTTGCGTCAAGCCGGCCAGGGTGCGGTCGGGCTTGATCGACACGCCGCGCCAGAAGGCCTCCTCCTCCGGGTTGCGGTAGACCGCCGGCGGCTTGACCGGCAGGATCAGCACCGCGAGCACGTAGGCGAGAATCACCGGCGGCATGAAGAAGAACAAGCCCAGCACCAGGGCCAGCCGCACCAATCCGGGCCGGAACCCGAAATAATCGGCGATGCCGGCGCACACGCCCCCCACCACGCCACGCTGCGGATCGCGGTAGAGCCGGTGCGGGTTGGGCGAGTCGTAGGGCGAAGAACGGTCCATCGTCGGGCTCCCGTCAGGTCGGAATGAGTGCGGAATGCGGCCGGCTCACAGCTTGTCGCGCCAATTGGGCGACTCCGCGTCGAGCACCCGTTCCAGCGCGTGGATGCGGCCTTCCAGGCGGTTCGAGATGTCCCACAGCTCGGCCAGAAGCTGCTCGTCCTGGGCCGACAGACCGCGCTGCCCACGCCATTTGGTGATGTAGTGGAAGATGATCCAAAGCGGTGCCACCACGGTCATGAAGAGCGCCGCGAGGACGAAGCTGAAACCGCTCATCGGGGGACGGCCTTTCTTGTTGTTCAGGGAAACCCCTCCCCCGCGAAGCGGCGGGAGAGGGGACTCAGCGCCCGCGTCGGTGTCGACGCCGGTGTGGGATCAGCTTCCCCGGCGCGCGGCGACGCGGGCCTTCAGCGCGGCCAGCTCGTCCTGGACCTTCTTGTCGGCCTCCAGCTCCGCGATCTCCTCGGTCAGCGTCTTGGTGCGGCCCACGTCGTAGGCCTCCACGCGGCCCTCCAGCTCGTCGAGGTTGCGCTCCACCTGCTCGAAGCGGGAGAAGGCGTCGTTGATCCGCTCGTCGTGCAGGGTGGAGCGGACACGCACGCGGTTGGCCGCCGTCTTGGTGCGGGCGACCAGTGCCTTCTCGCGGTTCTTGGCGTCGGTCAGCTTGGCCTGGAGGCGGCCGATGTCCTCGTTGGACTTGGACAGGGCCTCCTCGACCTGGGCGAGCTGGGCGGTCAGGACGTCGGCCTCCTCGGCGGCGCGCGACTTGGCCAGCAGCGCCTGCTTGGCGAGGTCCTCGCGGTCGTGGGTCAGCGCGGTCTCGGCCTTGCGGTCCCAGGAGTCGCGCTCGCGGTGCAGGTCGGCGATGCGGCGCTCGATCTCCTTGCGCTCGGCGATGATCTTCACCGTGGAGGAGCGCACCTCGACCAGCGTGTCCTCCATCTCCTGGATGATCAGACGGATCAGCTTCTCCGGGTCCTCCGCGCGGTCGAGCAGGGAGTTGAGGTTGGACTGCACGATGTCGGTCAGGCGCGAAAAGATGCTCATGGGGATGTGTCCGTTCTTGGTCGCTTTGGGTCGGGCGTTGGTTACGTCAGCCGAGGATCGTGGCGATCAGCAGGCCGGCGGCGAAGAACGCCCAGCTCTCGGTGGGGCGGCTGGTCAGGTAGGTCCGGATGCGCGCGGCCAGCGGACGGGCCTCGCGGGTGTAGCGGCGGTGGTAGTCGCTGTAGTGGCTCATGCGGGTCTCCTTGTTTGGTCCCCTTCTTCGCAATGGCCGTGCCAAAGCCGGAAATTCCCGCAAAGCCTTGGATTTTCTGAAGCGGGCGGACGGCGGCCGGGCTTGGGTCGTCGCCCTTTCCGCGATAGTATGAAGAAATTCGCCAACTCTTCGTCCTTTTGACCATGCAGCCCAATCCGCCCTCTCTGCTCGGGGAATCCCCGGCCTTCCACGCGGTCCTCACCCACGTCTCCCGCGTGGCGCCGCTGGAGCGTCCCCTGCTGGTCATCGGGGAGCGTGGAACCGGCAAGGAGTTGATAGCCGCCCGTCTGCACTATCTGTCCCGCCGCTGGGACCGCCCTTTCGTGAAGGTGAACTGCGCCGCGCTGACCGAGAGCCTTCTCGATTCCGAGCTGTTCGGGCACGAGGCCGGGGCCTTCACCGGGGCGATCCGGCGGCAGATCGGGCGGGTGGAGCAGGCCGACGGCGGCACGTTGTTCCTGGACGAGATCGCCACGGCCAGCGCCGCCGTTCAGGAAAAGCTGCTGCGCGCCGTGGAGTATGGCGAGATCGAGCGGGTCGGCGGGCGGACCCAGACCGTCGATGTGCGGGTGATCGGGGCGACCAACGCCGACCTGCCGACGCTCGCCGAGACCGGGCGGTTCCGCGCCGACCTGCTGGACCGGCTGGCCTTCGACGTGGTGACCCTGCCGCCGCTGCGCGCCCGGCGCGAGGACATCCCCGTGCTCGCCGAGCATTTCGCGCTGGGCATGGTGCGGGAGTTGGAGCGGGCGCTGTTCCCCGGCTTCGCCCCGCGGGCGCTGGAGCAGCTTCTGGACCATGGCTGGCCGGGCAACGTGCGCGAGCTGCGCAACGCGGTGGAGCGCTCCGTCGCCGCGTCCGACCCGGAGGGGCTGGTGGAGGAAATCCTGCTCGACCCCTTCGCCTCCGCCTGGCGGCCGGCCGCGCCGGCGGTGTCCGCCCCGTCACCGGTCGCGGAGGCGCCGCCGCCCGTTGCCGCCAGAGACTTCCAGGAGCAGGTGCGGCGCTTCGAGTCCGGCTTGCTGGAAACGGCGCTGGAGCGCCACCGCTTCAACCAGCGCCAGACCGCCGAGGCGCTGGGGCTCGGCTACCACCAGCTTCGCGGGCTGCTGAAGAAGCACGGGCTGATCGGCAAGCCCGCGTAGGGAGCGGCTATTTCTTCTCCAGCAGCAGCGTGCCCTTGCTCTGCAGCCGGTCCTTGACCTTGTTGGCCAGCAGGCCGAGCGCCCAGGGAAGCTGCACCTCCACGGTGACGTTGTCGTCCTGCACGTCGATGAAGCCGGTGACGGTCTGGGCCATCGCCACCACGCGGAAATCCACGCGGTCGTCGGTCCAATGGTCGTCCATGCTGCTGGCGACCGCGGCGAGGTGGGAGCGGGCCTGCCCCACCCCCTCCGCCACGCGTCGCTTCGCCTCGTCCCGGCCGAGCTTGTGGGGAATGGAAACGGTCAGGGGCTTCGACATGAACAGGCTCTCCGCTGCGTCAACGCTTATTCATGGCAAACAACAGTCCGCGGCGGCTTTTCTTCCACCCCCGTCATCCATCTGCAACGGTGCTAAGACAAATCTTATCTCTTTCGAGGGCGCTCTTTCGTCGCAACGGGGCGGCGGCGTATAGCTTTCCATCACAGATTACATCGGGCATGGATTTCTTGGGGGCCGCGACCGCGCCGTGAGCAACGATCGACCGGGCGAACTCTTTGCGGGGCCGCGCCCCATCCAGACGCGGGGCGAGGAACCGGCGTTGCGCCCGCGCCTGCCCAAACGCGCGCCCAAGCCGGAAAAGCCCGCCAAGCCCGAGAAACCCAAGGCCGAGAAGCCGCGCAAGCCCGCTCCCCCGCCACGGAAAGCCGCTCCGAAACCGGCCAGAGGCGGCGGCGGGCGGCGGACGATCCTCGGCACGCTGGTCTATGCCGGGATGGTCGCCGGGGTGTGGTGCGGCATCGCGCTGGGGGCGGTGCTGGCCTGGTTCGCGCTGGACCTGCCGGACATCTCCAAGGTGGCGCAGTTCGAACGGCGCGCCTCGGTCACCGTGCTGGCGGCTGACGGAGCAGAGTTTGCGCGCTTCGGCGACCTGCACGGCACGACGCTGGGCGTGCGCGACCTGCCGCCGCATCTCATCAACGCCGTGCTGGCCATCGAGGACCGGCGCTTCTATTCGCATTTCGGCGTCGATCCCATCGGTCTGGGCCGCGCGCTCTACGTCAACTGGCGGTCCGGGCGCTCGGCGCAGGGCGGCTCCACCATCACCCAGCAGCTCGCCAAGAACCTCTTTCTGACGCCCGAGAAGTCGCTGAAGCGCAAGATCCAGGAAGCCATGCTGGCGCTGTGGCTGGAGCACCGCTTCACCAAGGACCAGATCCTCACCGCCTATCTGAACCGCGTCTATCTGGGGGCGGGCACCTTCGGCGTGGACGCGGCGGCGCGCACCTATTTCGGCAAGCCGGCGACCCAGCTCGACCTGCGGGAATCGGCGATCATCGCCGGCCTGCTGAAGGCGCCCTCGCGCTACGCCCCATCCTCCAACCCGGACGAGGCGGCGGAGCGGTCGCGCGTCGTGATGGGCGCCATGGTGGACGCCGGCTTCATCACCGCGCCGGAGCTGGAGGCAGCGCGCAACGCCCCGCCGTCGACCAAGCGCAAGCCGGGCGGCGACGGCCGCTATTTCGCCGATTGGGTGACGGAGCTGGTCTCGGCCTTCGTCGGCTCCGGCCACGGCGACGTGGTGGTCCGCACGACGCTGGACCTCAAGCTGCAGCGCGCGGCGGAGCAGCGGCTGGAGGAGATCCTGTCCGGCCCCGGTGCCGCCGCCAACGCCCGCCAGGGCGCCCTGGTCGCCATGACCACCGACGGCGCGGTGCGCGCCCTGGTCGGCGGGCGGGACTACGACAACAGCGAGTTCAACCGCGCCACCCAGGCGATGCGCCAGCCCGGTTCTGCCTTCAAGCCCTTCGTCTATCTGGCGGCGCTGGAGGCCGGCTGGTCGCCCGACAGCCCGGTCGAGGACGCCCCGGTCCGCATCGGCACCTGGAGCCCCGGCAACTACGACGGCAAGTTCCGCGGCACCATCACCATGGCCAACGCGCTGGCCCATTCGTCCAACACCGCGACCGTGCGCATCATCGACCGCATCGGGGTGGAGCGGGTGCGCCGGGTGGCGGCGGGTCTGGGCATCAACTCGCCGCTGGGCAAGGACCTGTCGCTGGCGCTCGGCACCAGCGAGGTCAACCTGCTGGAGCTGACCCGCGGCTACGCCGGCATCGCCAACCGCGGCGCCCCGGTCTGGCCCTACGCCATCACCGAGATCAGGGACCGCGACGGCAACCTCCTGTACCGGCGGCAGGCCGGCGGCTCCGCCCCGGTGGTCGACCCGGCGCACGCGGTGCAGCTCACCCGCATGATGACCGGCGTCATCGAGTACGGCACCGGCAAGTCGGCGAAGCTCGACCGCCCGGCGGCGGCCAAGTCGGGCACCACCCAGGATTACCGCGACGCCTGGTTCGTCGGCTTCACCGCCGACCTCGTGGCCGGGGTGTGGCTGGGCAACGACAACAACGCCGAGATGAAGCGGGTCACCGGCGGCTCGCTGCCGGCCAAGCTGTGGCAGGGCTTCATGCTGGACGCCCACGCCGGACGCCCGCCCCGCCCCCTGCCGGGGATGGAGGGCGCCCCCGCCTATGTCGCGTCCGGCATCGCGGAGCCCGCCCGCGCCACCCCGGCGGCGGCACCCGCGCGCGGGTCGTCGGGCGGCGTGGCAGGCGGCATCGGCTCGCTGATCGAAAGCCTGACCGGCAAGGGCAGCGCGCCGCAGGTGCAGTACGACTACGGCAATCCGGTGCGGTGACGGGGGAGCGCATTGCCCCCACCCCGGCCCTCCCCCGCTGTCGCAGGGGAGGGAGATTCAGTCCCCTCCCCTGCGAAGCGGGGGAGGGTTAGGGAGGGGGCAACTTCGGCAACGACTCAGCCCCCCAGATACCCCAGCACGCCCTTCCCCACCCGCGCGCCCATGGCGAAGCAGCCCTGGAGGAGGTAGCCGCCGGTCGGCGCCTCCCAATCCAGCATCTCCCCGGCGACGAAGGTCCCCGGCAAGCGGGTCAGCATCAGAGAATCGTCCAGCTCCCCCAGCCGGACGCCGCCGGCGGTGGAGATGGCGCGCTCGATGGGCCGCACCCCGGTCAGCACCATCGACAGGCCCTTGATCTGGCGGGCCAGCGCCGCCGGGTCGGACAGCTCCGACGCCGGAGTGAATTCGCGCAGCAGGGCGGCGCGCGGGCCGGTCAGCGACAGAGACTTCTTCAGGAAGGTGGACAGCGACTCCGCGCCGCGGCGGCGCAGCCGTTTGGCGATCGCCGACTCCGGCAGGTCCGGCATCAGGTCGATGGTTAGGGCGGCCCAACCCTCGCGCTCGATGGCGTCGCGCAAAGGGGCGCTCAGCGCGTAGACGGCGCCGCCCTCGATGCCGGTCTCGGTGATGACGAACTCGCCCTTCAGCCGGCGGTCGCCGAAGGCGAGGCCGACGCTCTTGACCGGCTGGCCGGCGAAGCGTTCGCGCAGGTGATCGGACCAGGGCACCTCGAAGCCCATGTTGGACGGGCGCAACGGCGCGATGTCCACCCCGCGCGCGGCGAGAAGCTCCGTCCAGACGCCGTCGGAGCCGGTGCGCGGCCAGCTCGCCCCGCCCAGCGCCAGCAGGGTGGCGCGCGGGGCGACGGTGGTCTCGCTGCCGTCGCCGCGCTGGACGCGCAGCGCGCCGGACGCGTCCCAACCGAGCCAGCGGTGGCGGGTGTGCAGGGTGACGCCCAGCCCCTCCAGCCGGCGCAGCCACGCGCGGACCAGGGTGGAGGCCTTCATCTGCACCGGAAAGACGCGCCCGCTGGAGCCGACGAAGGTCTCGATCCCGAGCCCCGCCGCCCAATCGCACAGGTCCGCCGGGGAGAAGCCGGCCAGCAGCTCGGCGAACAGGGGGGCTTGCGTGCCGTAGCGGGCGGTGAAGGCGTCCAGCGCTTCGGAATGGGTCAGGTTCAGCCCGCCGCGCCCGGCCAGCAGCAGCTTGCGCGCCGGGGTGGGCATCCGTTCATAGACGGCGACCGAGCGGCCCGCCGCGGCGATGACCTCCGCCGCCATCAGCCCGGCCGGGCCGGCGCCGATGATCGCAACATCGGGAGAAAAGGCATCGGGAGAAGAAACAGTGTCAGGGGCGTCGGTCATCGGGTCCCCCGAGGGGTGAAGGATGTCGACCGGTCCCGTCCGCACCGCCTTCGCCAAAGGAAAAGGCAGCGTCGGACGGGACCGGGGCACTCAAGAAGCGGGAATCGGCGGCGCGGGACCGGATCAGTCCGCGTCGTCCTCCTGGGCCACCTCGTCGGCAAGGTCGTTGGCCATGTCGGCGAAATAGCCCGCGTCCACCTCCAGCCCGTTTTCCTCGCAGATCCGCATGAAGATGCGGTAGGCGTGCAGGATCGCGACGTCGAGAACGGCGAGGTCGCCCTCCTCGCTGTGCTTGTCGGTGACGCCACGCTCCTGGAGCGTGCCGACGATGTCGTGAGAGGCGGCCTGAAGCACCGCTTCCATAGCTTGTTTGTGCAGAGTCGACATCGCGGGGGTCCTCTTTCTCAAGTGGTCGTCTGCCGTCGGGCGCGGCGCGTTCATTGCCGGCCCGTGGTAGAAAACCCCTCTTAGCAGCTTCGGGTTCTCGCCGCAGCGATCATCGCGCGCCGTCCTTTGCATGGCTCTGCAGATAGGTCAGCAGCAGGCGGCCCTCCTCCTCGTTCAGCCGGGTCAGCCGCTTCATGGCGTTCATCTTTCCGATCCAGGCGTTCGCGTCGAAGTCGGCCGGCGGGTGCAGCGTGTGGCAGAGCGAGCAGTTGGCGTCGTAGACCCGCGCCCCGTAGTCCCACAGCGCGCCGAGCGTCGCCACATAACCGCCGGCCCCGGTCCAGGCGGTCAGGCGGACCTCCGTCCATTCCTGTTCGGTCTCGGGATCGGTGACGGTGCGCAGCGCAGCCGTCTGGCCCGCCACCGCCGCGTTCAGCTTGACCGTGGTGATGCGCTTGCCCGGCTGGGCGTAGAGCGTCTGGGTGGAGCTGCCGCGCTGCCAGCCGGTGATCTCCACCTTCAGGGCGTCGCCCTCCGCCGCCAGGACCTTGACCGGGGTCGCCGCGGCGATCTCGCCGTCCCCGGCGCTCCCAGGGGTCGGCGGCGCGCCGTACAAAGCGAGGCTGGTCAGGGCGTAGGCGGTGTCGCCGGGCTTGAGGGCCAGCGCCTTCGCCTGATCCGACAGGCCGGCGAAGAGTTGGCGATGGCCGGCGGTGACGTCGGGGAAGCTGTGGGCGATGCCCTTATGGCAGTCGATGCAGGTCTTGCCGGCCTTCTCCGCCCCTTCCATGGCGCTGGCCGCCTTCGGCGTCTGCTTGTGGAAGTCCATGGCGCCGAAGGAATGGCAGTTGCGGCATTCCTGGCTGTCGGTGGCGCGCATGCGGTCCCATTCGCGGCGCGCCAGCGTGTGGCGCTTGGCCTCGAACTTCTCCTTGGTGTCGATGGAGCCGATGAGCCAGTGGTACAGCTCGCCGGAGGCCTGCACCTTGCGGATCACCTTGTGCGTCCAGTCGCGCGGGACGTGGCAGTCGGCGCAGGTCGCCCTTACGCCCGAGGCGTTCTGGTAGTGCGGCGAGGACTTGTACTCGACATACACGTTGTCGCGCATCTCGTGGCAGGAGATGCAGAACTCCAGGCTGTTGGTCGCTTCCATCGCGGTGTTGAAGCCGCCCCAGCCGACCACCCCCACGACGACGCCCACCAGACCGGCCAGCGCGAGCGCCCCGAAGCCGCCCGCCGTCTTCCATCCCCACCGCATGTCGATACCCTGGACACTCTGGCAATCCTCAACCCTCTCCCCTCCGGGGAGAGGGTGCCCGCGAAGCGGGCGGTGAGGGGGTTGCGCGTTTCCGGCACGTCCGGCACAAGCGCACCCCCCTCACCCTAACCCTCTCCCCGGAGGGGAGAGGGAATACCCCCCAACCCGTCAGTCGAAGGGATGCGGCTTCGGCGTCTTGTCCGTGGACGGCGGCAGGATCGGCAGAGCGAAGCTCGGCTGGTCACCGGTCAGCGTCTTCAGGAAGGCGACGATCTTGGCGTTCTCGTCGGGCGAGAACTTCTTGCCCAACTGGATGCGGCCCATGACGTCCACGGCGTCGGACAGCGTCGCGGCCTCGCCGTCGTGGAAGTAGGGGTAGGTCAGCGCGACGTTGCGCAGCGTCGGAACCTTGAAGTTGAAGCGGTCGGCCTCCTCCTTGGTCACCGCGATGCGGCCCTCGGCGGGGTTGTTGGTCTTGTAGGGCTCGACGACGCCCATCTTCTGGAAGGTGTTGCCGCCGACGGCCGAACCGTTGTGGCAGGCGGTGCAGCCCGAGTCCTTGAACAGCTCGTAGCCTTCCAGCTCGACGGTGGTGAGGGCCTTCTTGTCGCCCTTCAGCCACTGATCGAAGCGGGAGTTCGGCGTGACCAGCGTCTCCTCGAAGGCGGCGATGGCCTTGGTCACTTCCTCGATGGTGATCGTGGTTTCACCGAAGACCTCGGCGAATTCCTTCTGGTATTCGGGGATGGAGCGCAGCACCTCGACCGCCAGGGCGTGGGTGGAGCCCATCTCGCCGGGGTTGGCGATCGGGCCGCCGGCCTGCTCCTGCAACGTCAGGGCGCGGCCGTCCCAGAACTGCGCCACGTTCAGGCTGGAGTTCAGAACGGTCGGCGAGTTGATCGGGCCCTGCTGCCAGTTGTGGCCGACGGAGGTCTTCAGGTTGTCGGTGCCGCCCATGGACAGGTTGTGGCACGAGTTGCAGGAGATGAAGCCGGACTTGGACAGCCGGGGATCGAAGTACAGCTTCTTGCCAAGTTCAACCAATCCGGGATTGGTGACCTTCGCCGGCTCGATCGGCGAAATCGGTTCGTCGGCGGCGAACGCCGGCACGCCGAAGGTGGCGACGGAGGCCGCCAGCATGGCCGCGAACGACACGGCAGCACGCATGGACATCGCACTTCTCCCTTATCGAAGTTCTAATATTTTGGCTAATGCCTTGATGCAAAATGACAGTGGCACGCCCCGCTCTGGTGATACCAGTGACAGGCGTGTCGCGCGGCAACTTGCCGCATGTCCGTACACGAATTGTGACTACTCAAAACAGTCATCGGTGCGGGCATGAAAAAGGGGCGGCGGGACAACCCGCCGCCCCATCGGGACGTCAACCGATTGATGATCTTAGGTTGTGCCTAATCGGCAGCGGCTTGGCTGGCCATGCCGCCTTGCGCGCCGGACGGCATGCCCTTCACCACCTCGTCCGCCGTGGCGCGGTGGACCTTCACGGAGCCGGTCCACTGGCCCCAGGCCTTCGGGTCGATGGTGTCGCCGTTCCTGCCCAGCGCCTTCAGCCGCTTCTGGTCCTCGTCGGTCAGCACCTGCTTGGGCAGGGAGGCCAAGCCGGCGACGTCGGCGGCGGTCATGCCCAGCATGCCGGCCACCCGGCTGCCGTAGTCGTCATGGATCAGGAAGAAGTGCCAGAGCATCCGCTCCTGGACGTCGCGTTCGCACTGGCCGAGCAGGGTGCCCATGTTCAGGACCAGATCGTCGCGCTCCCAGTCCATCATGGTGCAGTAGCGGGCGCGCGGCTGGACGTAGTCGTTGCGGCGCTCGATCACGCTGCGGGTCAGGCGGCCGTGGATCTCCGGCGGGTTGTTCGGCTCCTCCCGCTGGGCCTCGGTCAGGCCGTTGTGGATGGACGGCTCGAAATTGACGTGTGGGTTCTGCCCCGGGGCCAGATCGCGCTGGTAGGACATTTGCCCACCCGACAGGTTGGTGGCGACCGCCGCGTTCTTGGCTTGGTTGATCGGCAACTGCTGATAGTTGGGGCCGACCCGGTAGCGCTGCGTGTCGGAGTAGGAGAAGGTCCGCCCGACCAGCATCTTGTCGTCGGAGAAGTCCAGCCCGTCGACCAGGACGCCGGTGCCCATGGCGATCTGTTCGTTCTCGTTGAAGAAGTCCTCGACGTTGCGGTTCAGCGTCATCACGCCGACGTGGCGCAGCGGGAAGTCCGACTCCGGCCAGACCTTGGTGTCGTCCAGCGGGTCCCACTCAAGCTCGGGATGATCGTGATCCTCCATGACCTGGACATACAGATCCCACTGCGGGTGGTCGCCCCGGTCGATGGCCTCATAGAGGTCCTTGGAGGCGGAGCCGAGATCCTGCCCCTGCACCTTCGCCGCCTCTTCCGCCGTCAGGGAGGCGACGCCGCAGCGCGGGTGGAAGTGGTACTTGACCAACACCGTGTCGCCGTTGGCGTTCACCATCTTGTAGGTGTTCACGCCGAAGCCTTCCATGTGCCGGTAGTTGGCCGGAATCCCGCGCGGGCTGAACAGATGCGTCAGCATGTGCATGGATTCGGGCGTCTGGCTCATGAAGTCGAAGATGCGGTTCGGCTCCTGGCGGAAGGTCACCGGATCGGGCTTCAGCGAGTGGATGACGTCGGGGAACTTGATGGCGTCGCGGATGAAGAAGACCGGCAGGTTGTTGCCGACGAGATCCCAGTTGCCGTCCTCGGTGTAGAACTTCACCGCGAAGCCGCGCGGGTCGCGGGCCACCTCCGACGAATCGCGCCCGCCGATGACGGTGGAGAAGCGGATGGCCAGCGGGGTCTTCTTGCCGGCCTGCCCGAACAGCTTGGCACGGGTGTATTTGGACGCCGGCTCGTCGCCGATCTTGCCCGTCGCCTCGAATTCCCCGTAGCAGACGAAGCCGCGGGCGTGAACCACGCGCTCCGGAATGCGCTCGCGGTCGAAGTGGGAGATCTTCTCCAGGAACTGGTAGTTCTCCAGCGTCGCCGGGCCGCGCGCTCCCACGGTGCGCTGGGATTGGTTGTTGGTGATCGGGTGGCCCTGACGGTTGGTCAGAGTCTTCGATTGGTCAGCCATCGCTTTCTCCCTGAACAGCAAGCCGTGCCGGCGCACCTCTGGGGCGTCCGGTTGGGAGGTCAACGTCCCCAGTTTGGAACCGTTCCAATCCAAAACGCCGGCCGGCGGCACCCTGTCCGTCAGGGAGATGCCCAAACGGAAAAGGGCGGCCCCGAGGGACCGCCCTTTCCGCAAACGTCGTGGATGACGTGAGCTATTAGAAGCCCATGCCGCCCATGTCGTCCATGCCACCCGGCATGCCGGCCGGAGCAGCCTTCTTCTCCGGCTTCTCGGCGATCATCGCCTCGGTGGTGATCAGCAGGCCGGCGATCGAGGCCGCGTCCTGCAGGGCGGTGCGAACCACCTTCACCGGGTCGATGATGCCGGCGGCGACCAGATCGGTGAACTCACCCTTCTGGGCGTCGTAGCCGAAGTTGGCGTCGTTCTGGTCCAGCAGCTTGCCGACCACGATCGAACCGTCGGTGCCCGCGTTGTAGGCGATCTGACGGACCGGGGCCTGCAGGGCGCGGCGGATGATCTCGATGCCGACGCGCTGCTCGTCGTTGATCGGCTTCAGGGCGTCGAGGGCCTTGGTGGCGTACAGCAGGGCGGTGCCACCGCCGGCGACGACACCCTCTTCCACCGCGGCGCGGGTGGCGTGCATGGCGTCGTCAACGCGATCCTTGCGCTCCTTCACCTCGACCTCGGTGGCGCCGCCGACGCGGATGACGGCAACGCCGCCAGCCAGCTTCGCCAGACGCTCCTGCAGCTTCTCGCGGTCGTAGTCCGAGGTGGTCTCCTCGATCTGCGCCTTGATCTGGCCGATGCGGGCCTGGATGTCCTCGGCCGAGCCGGCGCCGTCGACGATGGTGGTGTTCTCCTTGGAGATCACGACCTTCTTGGCGGTGCCCAGCATGTCGATGGTGACGTTCTCGAGCTTGATGCCGAGATCCTCGGAGATGACCTGGCCGCCGGTCAGGATGGCCATGTCCTCCAGCATCGCCTTGCGGCGGTCACCGAAGCCCGGGGCCTTGACGGCGGCAACCTTCAGGCCGCCACGCAGCTTGTTCACGACCAGGGTCGCCAGGGCCTCGCCCTCGACGTCCTCGGCGATGATCAGCAGCGGACGCGAGGACTGCACGACGGCCTCGAGGACCGGCAGCAGGGCCTGCAGACCCGACAGCTTCTTCTCGTGGAGCAGGATGAACGGGCTCTCGAGGTCCGCGATCATCTTGTCGGCGTTGGTGATGAAGTACGGCGACAGGTAGCCGCGGTCGAACTGCATGCCCTCGACGACGTCCAGCTCGGTCTCGAGGCTCTTGGCCTCTTCCACCGTGATGACGCCCTCGTTGCCGACCTTCTCCATGGCCTGGGCGATCATCTTGCCGATCTCGCCTTCGCCGTTGGCGGAGATGGTGCCGACCTGGGCGATCTCGTCGTTGGTCGTGACCTTCTTGGCGCGGCCACGGATGTCGTTCACGACGGTCTCGACGGCGAGGTCGATGCCGCGCTTCAGGTCCATCGGGTTCATGCCGGCGGCCACCGACTTCACGCCCTCGCGGACGATGGCCTGGGCCAGAACGGTCGCCGTGGTGGTGCCGTCGCCGGCCAGGTCGTTCGTCTTCGACGCGACCTCACGCACCATCTGGGCGCCCATGTTCTCGAACTTGTCCGACAGCTCGATTTCCTTGGCGACCGAGACGCCGTCCTTGGTGATGCGCGGAGCGCCGAAGGACTTCTCGATCACGACGTTGCGGCCCTTCGGACCCAGCGTCACCTTCACGGCGTCGGCGAGGATGTCCACACCGCGCAGCATCTTCTCACGCGCGGCGGCGGAGAACTTAACTTCCTTGGCAGCCATTGCTCACTTCCTTGAAATTCGGGGGGTTGGATCGCTCAGCGCGGGCGGAGGCTCAGGCCTCGACGACGCCCATGATGTCGGATTCCTTCATGATGAGGAAATCCTCGCCCTCGATCTTCACCTCGGTGCCCGACCACTTGCCGAACAGGATGCGGTCGCCGGCCTTCACGTCGAGCGCAACGACCTTGCCGCTCTCGTCACGGGCGCCCGGACCCACCGCGACGACCTGGCCCTCCTGGGGCTTTTCCTTCGCGGTGTCGGGGATGATGATCCCGCCCTTGGTCTTGGTGTCGGACTCCAGACGCTTGACGACGACGCGGTCGTGCAGCGGACGGAACTTCATGGGGATGCCTCCAGGATCAAGGCTTATTGAAAGGATTGGCGCCGGGCTCGGGGCTGTTAGCACTCTCCCCCGGCGAGTGCCAGACAGCTAATCGAGCTGCGGTTTTGATTCAAGAGGGTCGTTGCGGCAATCGGTGCGATTCCTGGCAGCAGTCGCCCCTCCTTGCTGCTAATGCATTGAAATAGCAGAAAAATTTTTGTTGCCCGCCGCAGCCGCGAACGGCACACTTTCACAAAAGAATCATCAGGACGCAGCGGAAGGACGCCACCGGTTCCACCATCACGGAGGCAGAGCATGGGCAGTCTGGGGCTTCAGCTTCGCGATTACCGCCTGACCACGGCGGAGATTCTGTACCACATGCCGGACCACCCGCACCTGCTGCAGAGCTATCTCTGGCAGGAATTGGACCTCGCGCCCGGCTACCCGGTGCTGCGCCGGTTCCTGGATTTCTGGCAGGCCAACCTGGACGGCAAGCTGCATTCGGTGAAGCTGGCGACCCACCGCCTGATCACACCGGGCGAGGCCCGCGCGGTGGCCGCGGAATTCCGCTGGACCTGACGCCCCACACCCCAGAAACGCGGGAAAATGTGAAAAAATAAACCATTATTAAGAGTATAACTCTTTCGATACCCTTTCCTCAGCACGAACCGTCCGTGCCGATGCACGTCCACGACAAGCTGGGGAATGACGAACATGACGACGCCGGTCTGCCAAGAAGCGGTCAACCTCGTGAAGCATTTCGAGGGGCTTTACCTCAACGCCTACCTGTGCCCGGCGGGGGTGCCGACCATCGGCTACGGCCACACCGCCGGGGTCGAACTGGGGCAGAGCATCACCTCCGCCCAGGCCGACAATTTCCTGCAGTCGGACCTGACCACCGCCGCCGCCCAGGTGGACAAGCTGGTCACCGTCGCGCTGAACCCCGACCAACGCGGCGCGCTGGCTTCCTTCGTGTTCAACCTGGGGGCCGGCAGCCTGCAGTGCTCGACTCTGCTGCGCCTGCTGAACCAGGGCGACTATGAGGGCGCCGCCGGCCAGTTCGGCCGCTGGGTCTACGCCACGGTCAACGGCGTCAAGACGCAGCTTCCGGGTCTGGTCAAGCGCCGCGCCGCCGAGGCCGACCTGTTCGAAAGCTCCACCACGCCGCTGCCCCAGGCGGCGGTCAGCACCGCCACGGGCGCGTGAACGCTCTTAATAACCCTCTCCCCCCTGGGGAGAGGGTGGCCCGGAGGGCCGGTGAGGGGGTTGTACGTGGCCGTTCGTCCGGCAAAAGCGCATCCCCCTCACCCTAACCCTCTCCCCAGAGGGGAGAGGGAAAGCATCTCCCCTTCACCCTTTCCGCTGGCCGGTCAGCCGCAGGCCGCGGTCGATCCATTGGGCGGTCAGCTTTTCCTGGACGGCGTTCTGGCGCAGCCGCTGGTTCAGGTTGGCGAAATCCACGCGGTCCAGGCTCTGGTCCTGGTTGAAGCAGGAGAAGACCACCGTCTCCGCGCCGGTCACCGGGTCGATGTGCCGTTGCAGGCACTGGGCGCAGATCTCCTTCATCATGCATTGCATGGGGGAGTTGATGGAGCCGATGGCGGCGTGGCCGGGCTTCAGGTGGTGCTTCAGCAGGCCGTGCCGGGCCGCCCCCACCGCCGCCATCATGCGGTCGGAGCCGATGGCGACGATGCGGTCCACCGTCTCCAGCGGAATATCCGCCGGCCCCAGCTCGCCCGCCGCGTAGGCGCGCATGGCCTCCACGATGTTCCCGACGAAACTCAGATCACCGGGCCGCGTCGGCGTGAAGCCCGGCGCCTCGTCGCAGCACCAGACGACGCGGTCGGCGGCGGCCTCGATCTGTTCGGTCTTGTAACGGTCCTCCATCCGCTTGTAGCCGGCGAAATAGACGACCCGGTTGCCGCGCGCCCGGCAGGCCTGCCCGATGGAGAAGAGCACGGCGTTGCCCAGCCCGCCGCCGACCAGCGCCACCGTCTCGCCCTCCGGGATCTCGGTCGGAGCGCCGGTCGGCCCCATCACCACCACCGGGTCGCCGGGCTTCAGCAGGGCGCAGAGGTCGGACGAGCCGCCCATCTCCAGGACGATCAGGGAGAGCAGCCCGGCCTCCTTGTCCACCCAGGCGCCGGTCAGGGCCAGCCCTTCCATGGCCAGCGTGGTCCGGCCGATCCGTTGCGCCAGCGTTTCGAAGTTCTGCAGCCGGTAGAACTGTCCGGGTTCGAAACGGCGTGCGGCGGCGGGAGCCTTCACCACCACCTCCACGATGGTCGGGGTCAGGCGGGTGACGCTGTGCACCAGGGGCCGCAGTTCGACGTTCAGGCGCCGCACCAGAGCCTCCGGCATCACGGAGCTGGGCGCCCGGCGAGCCAGGGCGCGGCTGACCACCGGATAGCCGCGCTTCGCCCCGCCCATCGCCTTCACCACATTGCCGGCGAAGGACGGGTGCAGGTCGCCGAAGAAGCTGAGGAACCGCCCGTCCGGCGCCCGCGCCATCAGCACATGCGCCTGGGCCGGCTTGCTCGTCCGCTCCGGCGTCACCGGATTGCCGTCCTCGTCGATGGCGCGGAAGCAACGCCCGTCCAGCTCCACCCACTCCGGCTCCTCGCGGGCCAGGACGGTGTTCGGCTGGGTGCCGGCGGCGACCAGGATGGTGCGGGCGGGGAGCCGCGCGTCCACGGCGGCGGGCGCCACCACCCCGTCCGGCCCGACCGGGCTGATGGCGAGGTGGATCGCCCGCGCGGCGCCCGATTCGTCGATCTCCACCCCGCGCGGGGCGGCGCATTCCAGGAAGCGGATGCCCTCGGCCAGACCGTGCGCCACCTCCTCGTGGTTCAGGGTGTAGCTGGGGCTGTCGATCAGGCGGCGGCGGTAGGCGATGGTCGAGCCGCCCCAGGATTGCAGAAGCGCCGCGACGCGCGGCTCGCGCCCCTGCTCTCCCGCCTCCAGGCGCTCCGCCCGGATGGCGCGGGCGTGGGCCAGGAACTCGTCGGCCAGTTCGGCCTCGTCGGGCGTCCAGCGGGCGCGCACCGCCGCTTCCCCCCGATCGGCCGCCAGGACCTCGTAGCGGGACAGGAACTTCTCGACCTGGACGGGGTAGTAGGCCAGCGCCTCCGTCGCCGTGTCGATCGCGGTCAGCCCGCCGCCGATCACCACGATGGGCAGCCGGACCTGGAGGTTGGCGATGCTGTCCGGCTTGGCCGCCCCGGTCAGTTGCAGCCCCATCAGGAAGTCCGAGGCCTGCCGCACCCCACGGGCCAGCCCGTTCGCCATCGGCACGACGGTCGGCTTGCCCGCCCCCATGCACAGGGCGATGTGGTCGAAGCCCAGCTCCAGCGCCCCGTCGATGGTCAGCGTGCCGCCGAAGCGCACCCCGCCGATGATCGTCATGCGCGCCCGGCGTTCCAGCAACAGCCGGATCACCTTCAGGAAATTCTTGTTCCAGCGCACGGTGATGCCGTACTCCGCCACCCCGCCGAATCCGGCCATCACCCGCTCGTCCAGCCGGTCGTAGAGGTCCCGCACGTCGCGGATCGGCCGGAAGGGCACCCGCGTGCCGCTGGGCAGGACGCCCGAGAGGTCGGCGGGCAGCGGCTCGATCTTCAGCCCGTCGATGCCGACCACCGTGTGACCGTCGTTCATCAGATGGTGCGCCAGCGTGAAGCCCGCCGGCCCCAGCCCGGCCACCAGCACCTTGGAGCCGCTGTCCGGCCGCATCAGCGGGCGGCGCAGGTCCAGCGGGTTCCAGCGGGTCAGCAGGCTGTAGATCTCGAAGCCCCAGGGCAGTTCCAGCACGTCCTTCAGCGTGCGGGTCTCCGCCTGCGGGATGTCCACCGGCTCCTGTTTCTGATAAATGCAGGCCTTCATGCAGTCGTTGCAGATGCGGTGGCCGGTGGCCGCGCACATCGGGTTGTCGACCACCACCACGGCCAGCGCCCCGATGGGCACGCCCTCGGCCTTCAGCGCGTGCATCTCGGAAATCTTCTCTTCCAAGGGGCAGCCGGCCAGCGCGACGCCGAAGGCGCTCTTCTGGAACTCGCCGGTCTTGCGGTCGCGCAGCCCCTTGGAGCAGCTGTCCTTGCCCTGGTTGTGGCACCAGATGCAGTAGTTGGCCTCGTCCAGCGCGCCGGCCAGATCGGTGCCCGGGTCGGTCAGGTGGAAGCCCTGGCGCTCGCGGCAGGAGTCATCGGGCAGGCGCATCATGGTGACACCGTGCAGCTCCACCGTCTCCACCGGGACGAGACGCTGCGGGTCGGTGCGGTGCGGCACCTGGAACAGCACGCCGCCGCCGTGCCGGGCGCGCCCGGCCTCGCTGAAGACCGCCCAGGCGGCGTATTGGGCGGCGCTGTCCAACTGGTCGGCGTGGCCGGTCTCGTCCTCCATCCAGGCCAGCACCTGCCGGGCGAAGGCGGCTTCGGTCAGCGGGCCGCCCAGCCAATCCTCCAGCCTTGCCGCCAGCTCCGCCCCGTCGAGCGCGGCGACCGCCTCCGGCTTCACCGCCTTGGCGGCGCGGCGCTGAACGAACAGGCGCTTGGCGGTGTAGAGCGGCGCCAGCTCCGTATGGCGGCCGCGCAGCTCGTCGAGCGCGGGGCGGATGCCGAACAGATCGCCAATGAAATCCTCGGCGTGCGGGGCGAGCGCGATCAGCAGGTCGCTTTCCGCCTTCGCCTCCAGCCGGTCGGGCTGGGCGCGGGCGGAGAGCAGCCGGTTGGCGAGCGCCACGTCCGTGTCGGACAGCCGGGCGAGGAAGGCGCGGTCGAGCCGGGCCAGCCCGTCCTGCCCGTAAAGCTCGTGGAACGACAGGCCGAAGCCGAGGGTGAGGTCCGCCATCGCCGCCCCGCATCCGAAGCCGTTGGTAAGACTGATATTTGTAACACCCGCAACCCGTCGCCTTCACCCGAAACCCGTGCCGCCGGCTACGGAGTAACCCGTGTCCGTTTGACGCAGCCGCTGCCGCACCCCACATGAGCCGGTGGTCCCTATCCCCCCGGACCTTGTCCGCATCTTCCGGAGCCGCCCGTCCGTGACCGACATCACCGCCCCCGCCCTCGCCGGGAAAGACGTCCGCGACCCCGCCTCCACCCGCCCCATCGCCTATTGGCTTCTCGTCTGCTGCGCGATGGTCTTCGCCATGGCGGTGATCGGCGCCATCACGCGCCTGACCGAATCCGGCCTGTCGATGGTCGAGTGGAAGCCGCTGATCGGCATCCTGCCGCCTTTGTCGGAGGCGGAATGGAACCGCGTCTTCGGCCTCTACCAGACCACGCCGGAGTTCCGCATCTACAACGCGACGATGGATCTGGCGGCCTTCAAACAGATCTTCTGGTGGGAGTGGTTCCACCGCTTCTGGGGCCAGCTGATCGGCTTCGTCTTCCTGATCCCCTTCCTGCGCTTCTGGGTCAACGGGCGCATCCCTGCCGACCTGTGGCCGAAGCTGGCCGGGCTGTTCCTGCTCGGCGGGCTCCAGGGGGTGATCGGCTGGTACATGGTCAAGAGCGGGCTGGTCGACCGGCCCGACGTCAGCCACTACCGGCTGGCGCTGCATCTCGGCACGGCGATCGTGATCTACGGGCTGCTGCTGCGCACCGCGCTGGGTATTCTCGACCCGCTGCCGCTGGCCGGCTGGGCGACCGGGTCCGGCCGGCTGCGCAAGCACGCGCGCTGGGCCTTGGGGCTGACCGGCGTCACCATCGTCTGGGGCGCCTTCGTCGCCGGGACGGACGCCGGGCTGGCCTACAACACCTTCCCGCTGATGGCCGGCCACGTCATCCCGCCAGAGGTCGCCAACCTGACGCCCTGGTGGATCAATGTCTTTGAGAACACCGCGGCCATCCAGCTCACCCACCGGGCGCTGGCGCTGCTGACCGGGCTGGTGGTTCTGGGGCTGGCCCTGCGGGTGTGGGTGGCCCGCCTGCCCGGCCGCGCCGGGCGGGTGGCGCTGCTGACCGCGGCGATGGTGCTGGTGCAGATCGGGCTGGGCATCGCCACGCTGCTGAGCTTCGTGTGGATTCCGCTGGGCGCCGCCCATCAGGCGGGTGCCATTCTGCTGGTGTCCGGGCTGGTCTGGCTGCTCCACGAACTGCGCCCGGTGGGCGTTCCAAAGCGCTGACGCCGTCCGATTCCCTCTCCCTGGACGGGAGAGGGAACGCTACCGGCCTCAATCGTGCTTGCGGATGAACTCCCGCACCGCCGGCATGATGCTTTCGCGCCAGCGCCGGCCGTTGAAGATGCCGTAGTGGCCGACGCCCTTCTGGAAATGGCGGGCGCGCATGTCGTCGGGCAGCGAGGCGCAGAGGCGGTGCGCCGACTCGGTCTGGCCGGGGGCGGAGATGTCGTCCAGTTCGCCCTCCACCGTCATCACGGCAGTCCGGCGGATCGCTGCCGGCTCCACCTTGCGCCCGCGCGACTCCATGGTGCCGTTGGCGAGCGAATGCTTCTGGAACACCGTCTCGATGGTCTGCAGGTAGAACTCCGCCGACAGGTCCATGACCGACAGATACTCGTCGTAGAAGCGGCGGTGCTGCACCGCGGAGTCACCATCGCCGCGGACGAGGTGGCGGAACAGGCCGACATGCTCCCCGATGTGGCGGTCCAGGTTCATCGACATGAAGCCGGAGAGCTGGATGAAGCCCGGATAGACCTGACGGAAGCCGCCCGGATAATAGGCCGGGACGGTGGTGATGACGTTGCGCTCGAACCAGGAGAGCGGGTGGGTCGCCGCCAGCTTCACCGGCACGGTCGGGTTGGCCATCGGGTCGATGGGGCCGCCCATCAGCGTCATGGAGCGCGGCTGCACCGCCTCGTCCCCCGCCGCCATCAGCGACACCGCGGCCAGGACGGGAACCGCCGGCTGGCACACCGCGATGACATGGGTCTGCGGCCCGAGGAAGCGGATCAGCTCCGTCACCGTGTCGATGTAGTCGTCCAGGTCGAACCGCCCGCATGCCAGCGGCACCAGCCGGGCGTCGATCCAGTCGGTGACGAAGACATCGTGGTCGGCCAGCAGCGCCGCCACCGTGCCGCGCAGCAAGGTCGCGTGGTGGCCGGACATCGGGGCGACCAGCAGGACGCGCGGCTGCGCCGGGGTGCCCTCCGGCTTGGCGAAGTGCAGCAGGTTGCAGAAGGGCTTGCGAAGGGCGATGCGCTCAGTAATCGCCACCGTCTCGCCATCCACCACCGTCGTCTTCAGGCCGAATTCCGGCTTGGGGAAGCGGCGGGTGGTGCGCTCCAGCAGTTCCGCGCCGGCGGCCATGGCGCGACCGACGCGGGTGTAGGACACCGGGCTGAACGGGTTCTGAAAGGTGTGCTGGGTCGCTTCGGCCAGGAGGCGCATCGGGCGCAGGGCGGCGTGCTGCAGATCGTAGAGATGGTAGAGCAACAGGTCCTCGCTTCGGCGGTTGTTCCCACGCCCGATCGGCTGGGTGCTGTCATGGATCGGCCGTCATTCGGCGGCCGCTATTGGTAGTATGACCAATCAATAGATTGGCCAGCCCCTATCCAAAAGGTCAATAGCCGACACCCCTTCTCGGGCAAAAAACTTACAACAGAAACAGTCAGCCACACGAAACAGACCATGCAACGCTGCACTGCAAAGGAGGCAAGGCAGGAGGATCAAGCCCAAAGAAAAAGGCGCGTCCGCGGAACCGCGCACGCGCCTTGCAGCAATCAAGGGCCCGGCATACCCGAGCGGGAGTATCGGTTATGGCACCGCCACGGTGGCGCGCACCGGAAGATGATCGGACGCGCGACGCGTCAGCACCGTGCGCACCACCTCATAGGACGGGATGGTCAGCCCGTTGTTCACATAGATGCGGTCGAGCCGCAGCGTGGGCATGCGCGCGTGGAAGCTGCGCGGGCTGGCCCAGTCGGGGAACGCCTCGGCCAGCTTGCGCAGCCGGGGGGAGTTCGGCGCCCATTCGTTGAGGTCGCCCATGAACAGGGTCGGCAGGGCCGGCTGTTCCTCCAGCCGGTCGACGATGGCGCCGACCTGCCGCGCCCTCTCCCACGGATCGAGTCCGAGATGGGCGACGATGATGCGCACCGGGCGCCCCTCCACCTCGACGATCACGTCGATGCCGCCGCGCGGCTCCCGCCGCCCGACGCTGAGGTCGATGGGCTCGCATTTCAGGACCGGCAGCCGGGTCAGGATGGCGTTGCCGTAATGGGCGTGGGCGTTGTGCTTGGTCGGGCCGGCGTGGGCCTTCAGGCCGGTGGCCCGTTCCAGGAAGGCGAACTGGTCCAGCCCGGATTCGCCGCGGTGGTGCCAGCCGACCTCCTGGAGCCCGACCAGATCGACGTCCAGCTCCTTGATGACCTCGGCGATGCGGTCCGGCGCAAAGCGCGCGTCCAGCCCGACGCAGCTGTGGATGTTCCAGGTCGCCACGCGCAGCGGCGCCATGCCGTCCGGCACCGGGCCGCTGCGGCTGTCGACGCGGCGCTTCGGCCGGCGGACGCGGGCGGCGCGCAGCGCGGAGGCGATCCGCTGCACACGCTCTCGGCTGAATCGGATCACCGCTGTTGGTCTCCCTTGACTGCTTCTCCAGTAGCCGGCCGTCTCGCCGCCAGGGCCCGCACCAGCCGATTGCCGGCCCAGCCCAGCCCCAGCGCGGTCACCGCCGCCAGACCCAGAAGAACCATGTCGGTGGGCGTCGGTTCCGTCAACACACGCTCAAGCTGGTGCCCGAGCAGGTTGAAGACAAGAATTCCCGGCGCCATTCCCAGGATCGTCCCGAACAGATAGTCGGCAAACCGGATGCGGGAAGCCCCGGCGACGAGGTTCACCACGGTGAAGGGCGCCACCGGCACCACCCGCAGCGCCGCCATGGCCAGCACGCCGCGCTCGCCCAGCGCGTCGCTGGCCCGCCGCACCACCGCGCCGCCGTAGCGCTCGATGGGGCGCCGGCCGGTGAGCCGCCCCACCCAGAACAGCGCCGCGGCGGAGGCCAGCACCCCGGCCAGCGCGGTCGGGAAGCCCATCCACGGCCCCAGCGCGATGGCCGTCGCCGCGATCAGCAGCAGCACCGGAAACAGCACGAAGCCACCGGCGACATAGAGCAGGATCAGCCACAGCGGCCCGAAGGCCGACTCGCGCAGGCGTTCGAACGCCCCCAGGACGGCGTCCAGGGTCGCCCAGTCGCGCAACGGGGTGTGGTTCCACAGCCCCCACACCCCGCCGACCACCGCCAAGATGATACCCAACGCCAGCCAGTGATGGCGCCGCGGGATACGCGACGGCAGGACGCGCCACACGATGTCCGCAGCGCCGACCGGGCGTTCCGGGTCGAAAAGCTTGGAGTCGGCGACGGCGGCGGCCAGCAGGCCGGGATCGGCGTCCTCCAGCAAGTCCAACGTCCGCCCGCCGGGCCGGCGCAGCGCCTCCACCGTGCGAATGAGCGAGCCGGAACGGCGCAGCTCCGCCGTCACGCTTTCCGGCGCCACCCCGAGATGCTCGGCGATCAGGTCGTCGCGCACCCCGGCGATGGCCAGCCGGGCCTCGCGCCCCTCCACACGCCCATGCGGCGCCTCCAGGGCCAGATCGCATTCGGTGTCCAGCCCCATCGACCGGTTGTTCAGGTTGGCCGAGCCGATGCGCAGAAGCCGGTCGTCCACCACCATCACCTTGGCGTGGATGGTGATGCCGACGCTGCCGGTTTTGGCGCTCTCCGTCCTGGCGATGTAGAAGCGGAAGCGCCCGTGCCGGTCGGCCTCGCGCAGTTCCTTCACCAGCCGGGCGCGGGCGCCGAGCATCACGGTGTTCTCCAGCCAGCTCGACGTGCGGGCGGAGTTGACGACGACCACCTCCGGCCCGTCCGGCTCGGCCAGCCGCGCCTTCAGCGCCTCGGCCACGGCGACCGAGGCGAAATACTGGCTTTCCATGTAGATGAAGCGCTCGGCCGAAGCGATGGCGGCGGTGTAGAGCGCCTCGACCTCCCGCACTTCGGCGCGCCCGTTGTAGCCGGGTTCGGTGCGCGCGATGCCGACGGGCATGCCCTTGAGCAGCGGGACGAGCTGTTGCGGCCAGGGGTCGGGGCTGTCCGGCCCGGCCCGGCGCGCCTTCAGCCGCAGCCGCCGGGGGCGCTTGCCGTCGGAAGGGCCGCCGCCACCGCCAAGCACGTCCATGGCGGGCGGCGACAGCACGCAGCCGGTGGCGCGGCGCCAGCGCTCGCGGAACAGGTCGCCCAGCGCACGGGCGGCGTCGCCGTCCACCGCCATCATCACGTCGTGGAAGGGCTCGTAGGGGGTGCCGTCCGGCTGGCGGCGCAGCGGTTCGTCGGCGCGGTGGGCGCGGGTGTCCCAGCGGTTGGCGGTGATGTCCAGCCCGCCGCAGAAGGCCAGCCGGTCGTCGATCACCAGCATCTTCTGATGGTGGCAGGCCCCGGCGGGATGGTCGCCGTCCAGCCGGTACTGGAGCCGTGGATGGCTGAGCCAGCCGCGCAGGAACAGCGGCTGCGACCAGCGGGCCAGATCGAACAGCTCCGCAAAGTCCCACTTCAGCACATGGATGGTCAGGTCCGGGCGGGTCGCGGCCAGCCAGTTCAGAAGGTTGCCCAGCTTGTCGGGGCGGCGCGGGTGGCGCGTCTGCGGGGTCAGCCGGATGCGGGCGTCGAAGTCCCAGGCGGTCAGGTAGATGCTGCGCCGCGCCTGCCGCATCGCCGCCTTGGCGAGCGCGAAGTAGTCCTCGGCATCGACGATGACCCCGACTCGCTCCGCCCGCTCCACCCGCCAGCAGGTGCGGCCCGGCACCAGCAGCGGGTCGGCGGCCGCGCAGGAGAACGCCCCGGTGAGCGCTGGTTCAGGCGGCATTGGGAAGGACGGCTGGTCGGGCATGGGACGCGGCTGGACCGGGGTTCCTGCGGGGATCGGCATCGGGGGTTCACATATGGTGCGTCCGGGACGGGCTGCGACCGGCCAGGAAGGCGAATGCCCGAACAACACCGCAGCCGCCCAACCCTCCCCGCCCCCCGCCGAGAGGCGAAATTCCATTGCCCGACCGGCCGGGACCTGGGTACCGTCAGGAGGACTCCATTCGTGTCCGCCATTGTCGCATGATCCGCCTGTTGTGATCCGCTTGTCCGTCCCCCGAACGACTCTGCCCGTCACGGCCGCCCGCTCCCGGCGGGGCCGATGCTGAGCCTCGTCCTGCGCCGGGTGCTGGCCGTGGTGCCGGCCCTGCTGGGCCTCGCGCTCGCCGCCGCCGTGGTGGCGGCGTTGGCGGGACCCGGCTGGACGCAGGCATTGGGCGCCGTTCTGGCCGCGCTGCCGACGACGCTGGCGCTGGTCCTGCCGGCGCTGGCGCTGGGGACCGGCTTCGGCGCCCTGCTCGGTGTCCTGGGCGGGGTGGGCGCCGTTTTGGGCGGGGTGGGTCCGGCCATGCCGGGCTTCCTGCTGGCCGCGGCCTTCGCCGCCACGCTGGCGAAGGCGCCCGTCCTGCTGGGCCTCGCCGCCCTCGCCCTGCCCGCCGCCGCCCAGGCCGCGACGCTTGCCGGCCGGGCGCGGGCCGGGGCGGAGGACACGATTCTGCTGGCGGCGCGCGGGCGCGGGGTCGACGGCTCCGCCCTGCTGTGGCGGCTCACCCTGCCGCTGGGGCTGTCGGCGGCGA
Organism: Azospirillum brasilense; assembly: GCF_001315015.1. Lineage (NCBI taxonomy): Bacteria > Pseudomonadati > Pseudomonadota > Alphaproteobacteria > Rhodospirillales > Azospirillaceae > Azospirillum > Azospirillum brasilense. Next base: position 2,853,202 of record NZ_CP012914.1, read on the forward strand.
TGGGCGGCCTGCGCAGCGCCGTGGCCGGGACGGTGACCGCGGCCGTGGCGGTGGAAAGCCTGCTCGGTGGGAACGGCGCCGGGCGGCTGTTCGTCGAGGCGGCGCGCGCCGGGGACACCGGCATGGCCGTCGCCGCGCTCGCCGGGCTGTGCGGCCTCGCCCTATTGCTGAACGCCTTGGGCGGCGCGCTGCATGGCTGGCTCGACCCGCGGGCCCGGATGGCCTGATGCACGGACCCGCCGGCACCGACTCTCATTGGCGCGACGGCCCCTGGCAGAAGGCCGGGCAACGGCTGACCGCGCACCGGCCCGCCGTCGCGGGGCTGACCCTTCTGGCCGCGCTGATGCTGGCGGTTGCCGCCGGCCTCGTCGCCGGGGGCGGCCCGGTGGGGGCGGCGCTGGCCGCCGGGCACCAGAGCCTGACCTTCGCGCTGCTCGCCGGGTTGGGCGGGGCCGCCCTCGGCCTGCTCTGGGCCGTCATAGCGGTTGCTCTGGGCGAGCGGGCGGAGCGGGCGATGATGGCGCCCGCCGCTGCCCTGACCGGCCTGCCGCTGGCGCTGGCCCTGCCGCTGGCCGGCGGGTTGCTGGGTCCAACGCGCGGGCTGGCGCCGATGGCGGTGGTGACCGCCCTGATCGCCGCCCCGGCGGTGGCCGTCATCGCGCGGGACGAATTGCGCGCCCTGCTGCGGCGGGAGTTCCTGAGCGCCGCCCAGGCCGCCGGGATTGCCAACGGGCGCCGGCTGCGCCGCCACATCCTGCCCAACGCCGTCCTGCCGCTCGCCGCCGCGGCCTGGACCGCCCTTCCCCGCGCCTTGATGGCGGAAAGCCTCGCGAGCCTGCTCGGCCTCGGCCTGCCGGAGGGGGTGAGCGGCTGGGGAACCGCCGTCGGCGCGGCGGCGCGGGCGGGCGATACCGTGGCGCTGGCCGGGCCGGCGCTTCTGCTGGCGCTGACCCTGTGGGCGCTGCACGGGGTGGGCGACGGGATGCGGCTGGCCTTCTCCACGGTCTCGGGAGGACGGCGGTGAACAGAGCGGAGGGCGGCGCGCCGCTGCGGGTGGAGGGTCTGTCCCTGCTGACCAGCCGCGACATCCTGCTCGACCGGCTGAGCTTCGCCGTCGAGCCCGGCGAGGTGCTGACCCTGTCAGGCGGCGCCGGGACGGGCAAGACGCTGCTGCTGCGCGCGCTGGCCGGCCTCGCGCCCAAGGGCATCACGGTGCTGGGCGACATCCAGATCCGGGGACGGCGCATCCTGGTCACCCAGGACGGCGCCCTGGACCCGCTTCGCACGCTCGGCGCCCAGTTCACCGAGCTGTTGGCCCACCAATCCGGGATGGACGAGCGCGCCGCCCTGCGCCGCGCCGCCGAGGCGCTGGAGCGCTTCCAAGTGCCCGCCGCCACGCGCCGGCTGGCGCTCCACCCGCAAGAGCTGGGCGAGGCGATGCGTTGGCGGGCCGCGCTGGCGCTGGCCATGGCGGCGCAGCCGGCGCTGCTGCTCGCCGACGCCCCCGCCGCCGCGCTCGACCCCACCCAGCGCGTCCGCCTGCTGAGCGACCTCGCCGCCTGGACGCGGGAAGCCGGAACGGCGCTGCTGCTGACCGGACGCCCGCAACCCGATCCAATCCACGCCGACCCGGTCCACTCCGGTCTGGCCGACCGCCGGCTGATCCTGGCCCAAGGGCGCCTGGAAACGCCGGAGGAGCCCGCGCCAGCCCCGCCCCCGGTGGAGTCGGTGCCCTCCGGCCCGCCCATCCTGTCGGTGCGCGACCTGCGCGTCGCCTTTCCTCTGGGGCGGGGCTGGCGCGGCGAGGAGCGCTGGCTGACCGTCGTGGACGGCCTGTCCATCGCGCTGGCCGAGGGCGAGACGCTGGCCCTGCTCGGCGAGACGGGCAGCGGCAAGTCGGTGCTGGCCCGCGCCATCCTGCGGCTGGTGCCGCCGGTCGGCGGTCAGGTGTCCTGGCTGGGGACCGACCTCGCCGCCGCCCCGCCGGAGGCGATGCGCCGGGCGCGGCGGGACCTGCAAATCCTCTTCCCCGATCCGCTGGCCGCCTTCGACCCGCTGATGACCATCGGCGCACAGTTCGCCGAGACGCTGGAGTCGCTGCGGCCCGCCCGGTCTTCAGCCGACCGTACCGCCCGGCTGGCCGAGGCGCTGGAGGAGGTCGGGCTGCCCGCGGCGGTCCTCGACCTCCACCCCGGCACGCTCCGTCCGGCGGAGGCGGCGCGCGCCGGGCTGGCCCGCGCCCTGCTGCCGGAGCCGCGCCTGCTGGTCTGCGACGAGCCCGCGGCGGCGCTCGATGGGACGGAGCGGGCGGACTTCCTGACCCTGCTGCAGGCGATCCGCCGCCGCCGCCGGCTGGCCCTGCTCTACGCCACCCAGGACGCGGCGGAGGGCTTGCGGATCGCGCGGCGGGCGCTGGTGCTCCTGCTCGGCCGGATCGTCGAGTCGGCGGACAGCGCGGTTCTGGCCACCGGGGCGCGCCACCCCTACAGCCGCGCGCTGATCGCGGCGGCCGGCTTGGTCCGCCCGGCGCTGCACGGCGATCCGCCCTCGCCCCTGCGCCCGCCAACCGGCTGCGTTTTGCGGCTGCGCTGCCCGCTCGCCCATGATGGCTGCGCCCAGCTTCCCCCGACGCTCGACCCCGTGGCGCCGGGCCACCGAGTCGCCTGCCATGTCGCGCAGGACGAGGTCCAAGACGGCACCCAGGTTGGCGGGAAAGCGCCCTAAATCCGTTTCCGGAGCCCACCGGTGCCTTGGGCGCGGCCGCAATTCCGTCCCAAAAAGGTCTGAAACTGCGCGGGTTGGCAAGGAGGCGGGCACGGGATAACGTCCCCGGCCTTCACGCCCGCATTGCTGAAATCACGGAAAAGGACAGGGATGCTTCGCGCACGCACCCGGTGGACGGTCCCCTGCATGGGCGCACTCGCCGTCCTTCTGCTGCTTCTCGCCGGCTTCGCCGCGCCGTCACTGGCCGCCGGCCCCGTTCCGGGCGCCGCCACGCCGGCCCCCGCCGCCGCGGCCCCTGCGGAACCCGCCGCCTCGCCCGATCCGACGCCCGAGCAGATGCAGGCGATGATCACGACGCTGGAGGACCCGGCGGCCCGCGCCCGGCTGGTCGAGCAGCTGAAGGCGCTGGTCGCCGCGCAGAAGGGGCTGGAGCAGGCCAAGGCCGAGGAGGCTCCGGCGGCCAGCACCCTGCCCGAGACCATCGGGGCCAGCGCCCTGTCCTTCCTGGCCGAGCGCATGGACGTGCTGAGCCGCCAGCTCGTCCAGGTCGGCAACGTGTTCAAGGAGCTGCCCGGCGCCATCGAGTGGGCGAACCGGCAGATGGTCGACCAATCGGCCCGCGACCGCTGGGTGCAGATCGCCATCCAGCTGACGATGATCCTGACCGCCGGTCTGGCGATCCAGCGCTTCGTCGGCTGGCTGCTCGCCCGCCCGCGCAACGCGCTCGCCGCCCGGCGGGGGACCACGATCCTTGTGCAGTTTCCGCTGCTGCTCGGCCGCGCGCTGCTGGAGCTGGCGCCCATCGCCGCCTTCATCGTCGTCGGCTACGCCATCCTGTCGGTCAGCGAGCCGGGACCGCGCGTCCGGCTGGTCGCGCTGGCCGTCATCAACGCCACCGTCATCCTGCAGATCCTGCTGGTCGCGGCCCGCATCCTGATCTCACCCTTTGCGCCGTCCCTGCGCATGGTGCGGGTGGGCGACGCCAACGCCCAGCGCCTCTACCGCTGGGTCCGCCGGCTGGCCGCGGTCGGCGTCTACGGCTATTTCCTGGCGGAGGGCGCCTATGTGCTGGGCCTGCCGCTCGGCGCCTACGGCGCGCTGCTGAAGCTGCTGGGGCTGGCGATCGCCGGGATGCTGATCGCGCTGATCCTGCAGAACCGCCGCATCGTCGCCGACTGGATGCACGGCAACCCGCTGTCCGGTGACGGCGACCCGGCGGCCACCGCGGAGCGCGAGTCGGAGGGCCAGGGCGCCGTCCTGCGCTCCGCCCGCCGCCGCTTCGCCGACGTCTGGCACGTCCTGGCGATCATCTACGTCGTGGTGACCTTCGGCGTCTGGGTGCTGAACGTCTATGGCGGGTTCGAGTATCTGGCCCGCGCCACCGGCATCACCATCCTGGTCGCCGTGATCGCCCGGCTGCTGGTCAACGGCATCAACCGCGGCCTGCGCCGCGGCCTGCGCATGGTCCCGGAAAGCCAGGGCGCCCTGCCGCCGCTGAAGGACCGCGCCTCCCTCTACCTGCCCTTCCTGCACCGGGCGGTGAAGACGGTGATCTGGGTTGGTGCCGCGATGATGATCCTCTACGGCTGGGGCTTCGACACGCTGGCCTGGACGGACACCCGGCTCGGCCAGCGCATCCTGCGCAGCACGGTGACCATCGGCCTCCTTCTGGTCGGCTCCGTCATCGCCTGGGAGGTGGTCAGCGCGATGATCGAGCGCTTCCTCGCCTCCACCGACCGCAACGGCACGCGGATCGAGCGCAGCGCGCGCGTGCGCACCCTGCTGCCGCTGCTGCGCAACGCCTTCCTGATTCTCCTGGTGACCATGGTCTCGCTGATCACCCTGTCGGAGCTGGGCGTCAACATCGCGCCGCTGCTGGCCGGCGCCGGTGTGGTCGGTCTGGCCGTCGGTTTCGGGTCGCAGACGCTGGTCAAGGACATCATCACCGGCCTGTTCATCCTGTTCGAGGACAGCATCTCCATCGGCGACGTGGTGGATGTGGGCGGCGGCCATTCCGGCTCGGTGGAGGCCATCTCCATCCGCTCGATCCGGCTGCGCGACGGGTCGGGCGCCATCCACACGGTGCCCTTCAACTCGGTCAGCACCGTCAAGAACATGTCGAAGGACTTCTCCTACGCCCTGTTCGAGGTGCGGGTGGCCTACCGCGAGGACCCCGACCGCGTGATCGAGCTGCTGAAGGACATCGGCGCCAGCCTGCAGTCCGACACCCAGTTCGCGCCCGACATCATGGGGCCGCTGGAGGTGATGGGTCTGGACAAGTTCCAGCCCGACTCGACCCAGCTGATCACCGCGCGCTTCAAGACCCGCCCGACCCGGCAGTGGGGCGTGTCGCGCGAGTTCAACCGCCGCATGAAGAAGCGCTTCGACGAGCTGGGGGTGGAGGTGCCGACCGGCTCCATGCAGCTCATCGTCGGCGGGAACCACCCCGACCGCGCGCTGGCCGAGGCGCTCAGCCAAGGGTCTTAAAAGGCCAGGGCTCGTAATCGGGAGCCGTGCGGCCGGGGGCCCTACGCCTCCGGCCCGCCGCGCTCCAGGACCGCGACGAAGGCGTCGACGACGCGCGGGTCGAAATGCCGGCCCGACTCGGCGCGGATCAGATCGACCACCGCCGCCAGTTCCCACGCGTCCTTGTAAGGGCGGCGGTGCAGCAGGGCGTCGTAGACGTCGGCGACCGCCACGATTCGGCCCGACAGCGGGATGGTGTCGCCCACCAGCCCGTGAGGATAGCCGGTGCCATCGAACTTCTCGTGGTGGCTCTCGGCGATCTCCGCCCCCATCGACAGGTAGCTGCGCCCGCCGACCGGGCCGGAGGCGTCGCGCAGGATGCGCCCGCCGATGGCGGCGTGCTCGCGCATCTGGATGATTTCCTCGGGATCCAGCTTGCCGGGCTTGCGCAGGATCTGGTCGGGGATAGCGACCTTGCCGACGTCGTGCAGCATGCTGGCCAGCCCGATCAGCTCGCAGAAGCGGTCGTCGGCATCACCGCCGACGCTGCCCTGCGCCTGGAGCTCCCTTGCGATGGCGGTGGCCCAACGGCCGATGCGCCGGACATGCTCCCCGGTGACCTCGTCCTTGTATTCGGCCAGCTTGCCCAGGGCGTGCACCGTGGCGATCTGCGCGAGGCGGAGCTGTTCGTACAAGGATACATTGTCGAACCCGACCGACATCCGGGAGCAGAAGATCTCCACCAGCCGCCGCTCGACCTCCGGCAGGCCGCCGTGCCCGGCGATGAACAGCGCGCCGGGGCCGGGGCTCTGGGTCTGGAACAGCGCGACGCTGTGGTCGTCGCGATGCAGGCTGCGGCCCCGGGCCAGGGCGGCAGCGATGTCGGCGCAGGCCGCGTCGGGCAGCACGGCACCGACCGGCCGGCCGGTCGCCTCGGCGAAGACGCCGGTTCCGCACAGCACCACCGCCTCCCGGAACCGGCCGTCCGGCACCGCGCACAGGAAGGCTCCGGCCGCCCGCGGCAGCAGCGCGGCGACCCGTTCCACCACGCCGACGGCGAAGCGGTCCATGCAGCGCTGCTCGAACAGGGTGCCGGCGGCATCGACGATCGCCTCCAACCCCTGCCGGTTGCGCTCGATCGCGTCGATGTGCTGGTAGGAGCGCAGGGCGGCCACCGTCGTGGTGAACAGCTTCTGGGCGGTCAGCTCGCTCTTGGCCTTGTAGTCGTTGATGTCGTAGCTGACGATCACCTGCCGTTCCGGCGCCTGTCCGGGCTGGCCGGTGCGCAGGATGATGCGGACCCGCCGGTTGCCCAGCCCCTCGCGGATGTGATGGACCAGCCGCAGGCCGGCGTCCTCGGTTTCCATCACCACGTCCAGCAGGACGGCGGCGATGTCGGGATGATCGTTCAGGATCGCCCGCGCCTCGCCCCCCGAATGGGCGGACAGGAACTGCAGGCGGCGCCCGTCGAAGGTCACGTCGTTCAGCACGACGCGGGTGATCGCGTGCACCTCCGGATCGTCGTCGACGATCAGCAGCTTCCAAGGGGCGGCGATGGGGCCGGACGTCGCGGACGACGGGTCTGGAGCGTCCTCGTCGGCGAACAGCAGGTCGTCGTCCTCGTCCTGGCTCCGGCCTTGGATGTCCGACATCGCCACTCCCCGCCCCGCTCTGCCAAGCTGCATGGCTACAATTCGATTCTCTTTTTCAACGTTTGTTGCGGTTCGTGTCAACCGCGCTGGCGCTTTTACATCCATGACCACAGGCGGAGGGAGGCTGCGGCGCGTTGTCTTCCCCCGTTCCGGCTACCACCAAAGCGCCCACCCCGGTGCGTGTGGAGGGGTTGCGGCCCGCCCCGAACGGGGGATCATCGGGAGAAAGGCGTGAGGCGAAAAAACCGAGGCTGAAAAACCGAGGCTGAAAAACAACGCGAGAACAACGGGGGCAGGCCATGATACCGGACGCTTGGGACATCGAATTGCGCGAAGGGGCCGCCAGCGTGGCCCGCCATCTGATCGAGACCGGCTGCGTCCGGTACGACCCGGAGCATTTGTGCAACCACGGTTCGGGGCTGGTCAGCCCGGTCCATCTGGAGGGACGGCGGCTGCTCTCCTACCCCGCGGTGCGCGACGAGGTGCTCGACTTCGGGCTGCGGATGATCGGGCAGGAGATCGGCGACGGCGAACTGGACGCCATCGCCGCCGCCGAGGGGGCCGGCGTGCCCTGGGCCGCGCTGATCGCCGACCGGCTGGAGCTTCCCCTCGTCTTCGTGCGCAAGGAGGCGCCGGAGGGCCTGCAGGGTTACAAGCACCGCATCGAAGGGCGGGTGGAGCCGGGCTGGCGCGTGCTTCTGGTCGAGCAGATCGCCGCCGACGGCCACCGCAAGGCCCGCTTCGCCCAGCCGCTGAAGGAGGCGGGCTGCGACGTGCGGGACCTGTTCGTGCTGTTCCAGTACGGGATCTTCGACGAGATCCAGGAGCATCTGGCCCCGCTGGGCATCACGATGCACGCGCTGGCGACCTGGTGGGATGTGCTGGAGGTGGCGAACCGCGGCCATTACCTGGACGGGCCGGCGCAGGGCGAAATCCACGCCTTCCTGCACGACCCCAAGCGCTGGACGGCGGAGCACCAGAAAGGCCGGAAAAGCGAAAAGGCGGCCTGAGGCGGGGCGGGGCCCCTCTCCCACGCCAAACGGGAGAGGGGAAACCGGTCACTGACCGGCGATGCGGACCCATTGATGGCCGGCGCGGGCGGTTTCGCCACGGCGCACCGCTAGGACGGCGGCGGCGTAGGGCACCGCCAGCAGAAGCTGAAGCCCGGCCCAGGACAGCGCTTCCCAGTTCGGGCTGGTCCACACCACCTCGTGCAGGGCCTCCATGAAGGGAAGCTGCCCGTAGATCAGCGACTCCATCGGCACCACGCCTTCCGCCAGCACGGTCAGCAGCGCGCCGAGCAGCAGCAGGGCGGCCAGCGCCGACTCCAGCGGCAGGCGGCGGACGGCGCCGCACAGGCCCTTCGCCGGGGAATCGGCCGCCGGGACGGCGGGGCGGAACAGCCCGCCGATGCCCCAGGCGGCCAGCGCCCCCGTGCCCTCCGGACGCCGCGTGGCGCGCATGGCGCCGAGCGCCAGCAGGCCGAGCGCCGGCAGGGCGAAATACCAGTTGGGGAAGTCGCGGTAGCGCCCGTCGAACACGATCAGGAAGCTCCAAACGATCCCCAAAAGGGCGAGGACGACGGCGGCGGCCTTGCCCACCGTTTCCAGCCGCGACAGCGCCGGGCGGCCGCGCAGCGGGGCCAGCGGCTCCAGCGCCAGACCGCCGCTGCCCAGCGCCCGCCGGGCAGCCAGCAGAACGGCCACCGACAGCACGGCCGTCGCCGCCAGCATCACGACCGACAGCGCCACGTCCTGCGGGTAGTGCTTGCCGTGCAGGGCGCCCCAGACGGCGTGGACGTACAGTGTGGACAGCGCCTGCGCCAGGAAGGCCAGGGCGGCGAAGGCCCCGGCGGTCAGCGGACGGCCGCGCAGGGTCAGGCCGATGACGAGCGCCAGCGCGAGGCCGGAGGAGACGCCGAACAGCAGCCGCCATTGGCGGTTCTCCACCACCGGCCCGGCCAGCGCGAACTTTGCCTGACGGTCGGCGGTGTAGAGGCCCCAGTGGCCGCCCACCGTGCCCTCCAGCTTGGCCTTCCAGCCCTGATCGAAGGCCTCGATCACGTTGTAGTCGAAGCCCTCCTGCTCGGCGAGGCGGACGAAGCCGTTGACGAACTTGGCCTTGTTGACCAGCCCGGTGACCGCGGCGCCGCGCGACCGGCCCTCCGTCGGCCAGCCGGTCTCGCCGACCAGAATCGGCTTGCCGGGGAAGCGCTGGGCGATCGTGCGGTAGCTGCCGCGGATGCGCTCCATGGCGCCGGCCACGTCGGTCGGCACATCCTCCCAATAGGGCAGCAGGTGGATGGTCAGGTAATCGACGTGATCCGCGATCTGCGGGTACTTCAGCCACCATTCCCAGACGTCGGCGTAGGACACCGGTTGCTTCACCACCGCCTTCACGCGGTCGATGTAGCCGGCCACCTGCTCCGGCGTCAGCTCACGGCGCAGCAGCACCTCGTTGCCGACGATCACGCGGGTGATGACGTCCGGGTAGCGGTTGGCGAGGTCGATGAGGGAGGCGACCTCCTTCTCGTTCTTGTCCAGCCGCGACGACAGCCACGCCCCCATGGTGACCTGCATGCCGTGGCGGCGCGCCAGCTCCGGCACCACCTCCAGCCCCTCCAGCGAGGTGTAGGTGCGCACCCCCGCCACCTGCGGGGCGAGGGCGGCCAGATCCTCGTCGATCTGCTCGGTGCTGGGGAATTTCTGTGTCAGCGGGCTCTGCCCGTCGCGGAAGGGCGCGAAGGACACGCTTTTCAGCTTGCCACCGGGCGGCGGGTCGAGCGGCACCGGCTGGTTCGGCAGCGACCAGACGGCAAAATTCGCGAGGCCGGCCACGAGCAGCACGGCGAGGATCGTGATGAAGCGCATGGATGGGATGTCTACACCAAATGCGGGATCGGCAAAACGGTCTGGCGAACCGGGTCAGTTCCGGAAGGAAAACGGGCGCGCCCCCGCGAGGGAGGCGCGCCCGTCAAGGACCAACCCGGCCCAGGCGGGCCGGCTGGAGTTGATGACGTGCCATCGTCACGTCCCATCAACGAACCGCGGCCCGCTTTATTCCGGCAAATCCGCTCAGCGTTCCACAAAAGCCTTTTCGATCACGTAATGACCGGGTTCGCCGTTGTGGCCCATGGAGAAGCCAAGCTCGTTCATGATGCCGCTGGTCTCGTCCAGCATGGCCGGGCTGCCGCAGATCATCACGCGGTCAACCTCGCGGTCGAAGGGGGCCAGCCCGATGTCCGAGAACAGCTTGCCGTTGCGGATCAGGTCGGTGATGCGGCCCTGGTTGCGGAAGGACTCGCGCGTCACCGTCGGGTAATAGATCAGCTTCTGCGCCACGTCCTCCCCGAAGAACTCGTTCTCCGGCAGGACGGTGTTGATGATGTCGGCGTACGCCAGCTCGCCCACTGTACGCGTCGTGTGGGTCAGGATCACCTTGTCGAACCGGGCGTACATCTCCGGGTCCTTGATGATGCTGAGGAACGGGGCGAGGCCGGTGCCGGTGCTGAGCAGGTACAGGTTGCGGCCCGGCAGCAGGTTGTCGGTGACCAGCGTGCCCGTCGCCTTGCGGTTGACCAGCAGCGTGTCGCCTTCCTTCAGATGCTGGAGGCGCGAGGTCAGCGGGCCCTCCTGCACCTTGATCGAGAAGAACTCCAGCGTCTCCTCGTAGCTGGCGCTGACCAGGCTGTACGCGCGCAGCAGCGGCCGGCCGTTCACCTCCAGGCCGATCATGGTGAACTGTCCGGGATCGAAACGGAACGAGGGATCGCGCGTGGTGGTGAAGCTGAACAGCGTGTCCGTCCAGTGGTGAACGCGCAGGACGCGCTCATGAATCAGATTGCTCATGGAATCCGCAGGTCCGTTTCGGTGACCGGCATGCCGTGGCCGGTGTCGTTTCAGAAGCCAAGCCGTGCCGCATTGCAGCACATCTCTTTAACAACAAATTCGTCAACAGACCACTAATTTATACCAACAATTTTGTTGTGGCTTTTCGGTTACCACAAGGCCGCTTTGCGAAATAAACGGCCTTACTCTCCCGCCGGCGGGGCGAAGAGGTAAGGCGACAAACCGCGCAGATTCTCATCGACAATCAGGCGATGGTTCAGCGGCGGGAAGGCGCGCTGCGAGCAGTCCAGCCGCGGGCAGAGCCGGCAATTCACACCAATGGGAGTCGCCGCCTCGGTGTTTTCCAGATCCACACCGTCCGCATAGGTGATCTGCGCCGCGTGCTGGAGATCGCAGCCCAGCGCGATGGCGAACTGCTGCGGCGGGCTGCGGAAGCCGCCGCCAGCCTTCACCACCGTGCGGGCGATGGAGAAGTAGGTGGTGCCGTCGGGCATCTGGGCCAGCTGGCTGTGGATCTTTCCCGGCGTGCGGAAGGCCTCGTAGACGATCCAGCGGGCGCAGCCGCCCCCGAAGCGCGCCAGATGGAAACCGGCGCCGGAGAAGCGCTTGGACACGTTGCCGGCGCTGTCCACCCGCATCAGGAAGAAGGGGACGCCCTTCGCCCCCGGCCGCTGCAGCGTGGTCAGCCGTTGGCAGACCTGCTCGAACGAGGCATCGAACCGGCGCCGTAATATTTCGATGTCGTATCGAACTTGATTGGCCGCCTCCGAGAAGCGGGCGTAGGGCATCAGCACCGCCGCCGCGAAATAGTTGGCGAGACCGATGCGGGCCAGCCGCCGCGCCTCGTCGCCCGTCAGGCCGGACGAGTCGACGATGTGGTTCAGCAGGTCGCGGTGGCGCAGCAGGGCGATCTGGCAGGCAAGCTGGAAGTTGCGCCCGGACGGCGCCAGCATCTCCGACAGCAGGATGCGCCGCCCATGCCGGTCGAACCGGCGCACCGCATAGCCCATGATGTCGGACGGCAGCAGCCGGACGCGGACGCTGTGGTTGTTCAGCAGATAGTCGGTCAGGCCGCGGTAGAGGTCGCCCTTCTCCAGCCGGCCCTCCTGCCACAGCTCCTCCGCCGCCGCCTCAAGCTCGGCGAAGTGGTTGGAATGGGCCTGGAAGAGGTCACGCACTTCGTCCTGCGGGAAGGAGGAGGTCTGGACCAGATGGAACTTCTCGCGGTCGGCCACCCGCTCCGACAAGGTCTGCAGATCGTCGCGGCTGGTGCGGAAGGCGCGGTAAAGCGCAACCACCGCCTGCCCCAGCGTCGGGGCGACCGCCGCCAGTTCGCGGAAATCCTGGTTCTTGATGTCGGAGCCGTCGAACAGCGGGTCGGCGAAGACTTCGCGCAGGCCGGCGACGAGGCGGCTTTCCTCGTCCTCGGCGAAGCTCTGCAGGTCCACCCCGAAATTCTGGCCCAGCTTCAGCAGCAGCGGCACGGTGACGGGGCGCTGGTTGTGCTCGATCAGGTTCAGGTAGCTGGGGGAGATGCCCAACTGCTCGGCCATCTGGGCCTGGGTCAGCCCGTGGTCGCGGCGCAGCCGACGCACCTTCGGACCCAGCATCGCCTTCTTGTCCATGACCGCCCGAACTCCAGCTGAGCAGATTTACAATATTTACTGATTTACAGAACTTTTCTGACGGCAGTTTACAAACAGACCCTTTTACAAACAAGGGCATGTTGCAAGGCAGCGAAGGTCGTTTTAGTTGTTTCGTCAGGGCAGCGCTCAAAAGCAGCGCAACGGTGACGAAAAGAAGGAAAACGACCATGTCGCTCGATGAAAAGACCAAGGCCGCTCTCCGCGCCGCGCGCTTCGAAGGCATCAAGCGCGATTACACCCAGGACGACGTGAAGCGCCTCAGCGGCTCGGTCAAGATCGAGTACACGCTGGCCGAGATGGGCGCGCAGCGCCTGTGGGAGCTGCTGAACACCGAGCCGTACATCAATACGCTGGGCGCGCTCACCGGCAACCAGGCGATGCAGGCGGTGAAGGCCGGCCTGAAGGCCATCTACCTGTCGGGCTGGCAGGTCGCCGGCGACGCCAACCTGGCCGGCCAGATGTACCCGGACCAGAGCCTGTACCCGGCCAACTCGGTGCCGGCGGTGGTCGAGCGCATCAACAACACCTTCAAGCGCGCCGACGAGATCCAGACCGCCGAGGGCAAGGGCGACACCTACTGGTTCGCGCCGATCATCGCCGACGCCGAGGCCGGCTTCGGCGGCCCGCTGAACGTCTTCGAGCTGATGAAGGCGATGATCAAGGCCGGCGCCTCGGGCGTCCACTTCGAGGACCAGCTCGCGTCGGAGAAGAAGTGCGGCCATCTCGGCGGCAAGGTGCTGATCCCGACGCAGCAGCACATCCGCACGCTGAACGCCGCCCGTCTGGCCGCCGACACCATGGGCACCTCGACCATCGTGCTCTGCCGCACCGACGCGGAGTCCGCGCAGCTCATCACCTCCGACGTTGACGAGCGCGACCATCCCTTCATCGACTTCGACGCCGGCCGCACCTCCGAGGGCTTCTTCCGCCTGAAGAAGGGCACGGGTGTCGACCACTGCATCGCCCGCGGTCTGTCCTACGCCCCCTACTCCGACCTGCTGTGGTGGGAGACCTCCCGTCCGAACCTGGAGGAGGCCAAGCGCTTCGCCGAGGCGATCCGCAAGGAGTTCCCGAACAAGCTGCTGGCCTACAACTGCTCGCCGAGCTTCAACTGGAAGGCCAACCTGGACGAGGCGGACATCGCCAAGTTCCAGCGCGAGATCGGCGCCATGGGCTACAAGTTCCAGTTCGTGACGCTGGCCGGCTTCCACAGCCTGAACTACTCGGCCTTCAAGCTGGCCAAGGGCTACGCGGCGCGCGGCATGGCCGCCTACTCGGAGCTGCAGGAGGCGGAGTTCGCGGCGGAGGCCGAGGGCTACACCGCGACCAAGCACCAGCGCGAGGTCGGCACCGGCTACTTCGACGCGGTCGCCACGGCGATCTCGGGTGGCCAGTCCTCCACCACCGCCTACAAGGACTCCACCGAGGCCGATCAGTTCCATTGATCCAGCAGGCGGGCGCGCCCGGTTCCATCCGCCGGACGCGCCCGCCTCGAACGAGACAGCACTTTGCCCCGCAAAGTGTGAAAGGGTCATACGGCCGCCCATCGCGGCAGCCTCCCCGGCTCGGGCCGTATGACCGGTTTGCGCCGATCTTCGGACGGTTGGCTTCGGCCCGCCGCTCCGGTGACCGGTGGTTCCCGATCCGGTGTGCGAGCCGGATCTCTTCGAACGGCTGACGCTATTGACTTCAAACGGCCGGAGGTCCGCCTCCGGCCGCTTCTTTTTGCGCCCCCACTTTCTTCACGACCATCCGTTGTCACAGCCGCGCCATGACGGCATGGCTGACCTGCGCCATCCCAACCATCATAATCGGGAAATCGTGATTAAGTCTTGAGCGCGACCGCAAAATTGCCGCGCCGGTTGCCCTGCCCCGCGGTGGGGAAGCTGCGTTGCAGTGCGGAATAAGCCATTGACTTGGGACCTCGTTGCCGCCACTTGTGTTCCATGCTCACCACAAACCGATCAGGGGCGTAATTGCCCCCCCGCCGGACCTCACCTGACGAGGGCCGGCTGCGGGTTCCATCGCCGCGCAAGGTCTTGCGCGGCGTGCGCCGTTTCTTTTCCCCGACGGCGCATACCTCGGCGGTGGCTCGCGCATTCTGGTTGAACGATGAAAGGACAAGACAGTATGGATCAACCCCTCGCAGGAAAGAGCATTGCCATTCTCGTCGCCAACGGCTTTGAGGAACTGGAGATGACGGAGCCGCAACGGGCTCTCCTCAAGACCGGCGCTACTCTTCGTACGATTTCTCCCGAGCAGGGCTTGGTGAACGGCTGGCACGGCAAGTCCTGGGGCCATTACTTCCCGGTGGACAAGCAGGTCGGCGAAGTTCTGGGGGCCGATTACGACATGCTGCTGCTGCCGGGTGGCGAGCGCAGCGTCGCCAAGCTCCAGCAGAGCGCCCACACCCGCCGCATCGTCGGCCACTTTCTGGACGCCGGCAAGCCGATCGCCGCGATCGACCAGGGCATCCAGCTCCTGGCCATCCCGGGCAAGCTGAAGGGCCGCACGCTCGCTGCCCCCGAGGCCGTCCGCGCCGAGCTGGAAGCCGCCGGCGGAAAGATCAGCGACGAGGCCCTGGTGGTGGACAACGTGACCATCACGGCGCTGGGCCATGACGAGCTGGCCGCCTTCGTCGAGCAGGTCGTCAAGGTCTTCTCCGAGGCTGCCGCCGTCCGCAAGGCCGCTTAAGGCCAAGCCAGCTTAAGGCCAGTCAGCGCGCCTCGACGGGCCACCCGTCTTTCCTGCGGGTTTCGTCTTGTGAGTCCACGGCCGCCGCGCATCCAGCGCGCGCGGCCGTTGCGCATTTCAGGGCACGCGTTTCGGAGCGTATCGTTTCCAGTCTTCAGGGCCGCTGCATCCTGCCGCCGACCCGGCAGGGCGGGAAGGTCAGGCGCACGGTCGTCCCCACCCCGACCCGGCTGTCGATGTGGAAGCTTCCGCCGTGCAGGGCGATCAGCGCGCGGGTCAGCGGCAGCCCCAGGCCGGAGCCGCGCTCCGCCGCCTGATTGCGGCCATGCACCTGCCCAAAAGCGTCCAGCGCCACCGGGATTTGTTCGGGCCGCATGCCGATGCCGTTGTCGGTGACGGTCAAGGCGATGCCGCCCTCCTCCGTCAACTCCCCGCGCACCAGCACGCGCCCATCCTTGGCGGGGGCGAACTTGATGGCGTTGCCGATCAGGTTGGTCAGCATCTGGCGGATCTGCGAGGCGTCGGCGTGCAGGCTCGGCAGATCGTTGGGAATCTCCATGCACAGCGCGACCGCCGCCTCGCACGCCCGCGGCTGCATCATGCCGAAGGTCAGATCGACCAGCAGGGAAAGATTGCAGGCTTCCTCATGCAGGTCCATCCGCCCCGCCTCGATCCGTGCGAGGTCGAGCAGGTTGTTGATGAGGTCCAGCATGTAGACGCCGGCCGCCGCGATCTGCCCGGCATACTCGCGGTAGCGCGGATTGTTCGGCCCCATCATCTCGTCATGGATGATCTGGGCGAAGCCGAGCACGGCGTTCAACGGCGTGCGCAGCTCGTGGCTCAAATGGTGGACATAGTCGGACTTGCGCTGGTTGGCCCGTTCGGCCTCATCGCGGGTGACGCTCAGCTCCGCTTCGCGAGTCTTCAGGTCGGTGATGTCGGCGCGGATGCCGACGGTCCCGCCCTCGTGGGTCCGCCACTCCTCGATGCGTATCCAGCGCCCGTCGTGAAGCTGCACCTCCATGGGAGCGCCGGCTCTGCGGTGCTGCTCGAGGCGCCGCTCGATCCAGCCGTCCAAGTCACCGTCCGGCACCTGATAGACGCCCCGCTCCACCCCGCCGCGCAGTACCTCCTCGAACCGGGCCCCCGGCGTGATGAGGTCGGTGTTGGCGGAAAACAACTCCCGGTAGCGCCCGTTGCACAGCACCAACCGGTCTTGGGCGTCGTACAGCACGAAGCCTTCGGTGATGCATTCGATGGCGTCGGACAGCAGATGGTGGGCGCGCCGGGCCGCGCTTTCCGCCTCCACCCGCTCCGTGACGTTGCGGATGCTGCACATCACGCGGTCGCTGTCGGGCAACGCGACCAGCCGCGCCTCGAAGAATTTGGTGCCCCCCGCCGATCCGGAAGGCGGCGGCAGGGAGAAGTCCAGACCGATCACCGTCTGGCCCTCGTTCAGCCGGCCGAGCGCCGTGGCCAGCATCCCGGCGGCGGGATCGGGCAGCACCTCCTGCACGCGGTGCGCCAGGAAGCGCTCGGCGGGAACGTTCAGGTCGCCGGGACTGGCGGCGGCGAAGTCGAGGATGGTGCCGTCGCGCAGCAGTTCGAAGCGGATGTCGGGATAGGCGTAGGACAGCGCGATGAGCTGCTCGTTCAGCCGCATCATCTCCTGCCGGGCGCCGCTGTCGGCGGGGGCTTCGGCCAGGATCAGCCCGCTTGGGCCCGGCGCCGGAACCAGCCGGAGATCCACCTCCAGCGGCAGGATCAGGGGGGCGTGGATGGTTGCCCGCACGTCCACTGTCCGCCCCGCGGCGGCCTGCTCCAACGGGGTGGGGAACCGGTTGGACAGGCTGACCCGGACGGCGGCGGCGGGCGCGTCGCACTCCAGGCCGATCAGCGCGCGGGCGGCGCCGTTCAGCCATACGGTCAACCCATCGGGACGGAGCAGCCACAGCGGCGTGGCGAGCGCGTCCAACCATTGCAATCCCGCGGCTTCTTCCAGGGCCATGTCCAGCTCGTCCTTCTCCAGCCGGGCCCGTCCCAGCCCGGAGGGCGCCGCATCGGTTTGCGGGGCGACGGGCAGGGCGGTGGTCATGGGCGGCAACATGGCAGGTAACGCATAGCGGACATGCTACCAGAGCAAGACAGGGCGTGAACAGGGGCAGGGCAACCGTCCGAACCGTCTATTTCCGGCCAAACCTTGGAAAATGGGACGGAAGGGTAGCGGATCAGCCTTTCGCACCGCAAGAAACCGCGGGATCGGCGCTGACACCGGCCCCCATCCATGCATAAATCCGTACCGCTCACCAGAGACATCGCTGCCGATCCACCCCTTCGGAGGACCGCAATGGCCGACGAGTTTCCTCAAGATGGCCCGCAGGACGTGCCACAGGACGGCCGGATCCGCGACAAGCTGATCGCCACCAAACAGCAATGGGCCCGGGAAGGCCGGGGCCTGACCGGGGAGACCGCCGACCCGGCGCGCGACCGCCTGCCGCCGGGCCAGCGCCTGGTGGAGACATGGCCGGTGCTCGATCTCGGCATCATGCCGCGGGTGAGCGAGGCGAACTGGACCCTGGCGGTGGACGGGCTGGTCGACACCCCCGTCACCTGGAGTTGGGCGGACCTGCAGGCCCAGCCGCGGGAGCGCGTCGTCTCCGACATCCACTGCGTCACCACATGGTCGCGCTACGACAACCGGTGGGAGGGCGTATCCACGCGACACCTGCTGTCGATCGTCCGGCCGCGGCCGGAGGCGCGCTTCGTCCTCTGCCACTCCTCGGACGGCTACACCACCAACCTGCCGTTGGACGCCTTCGCGGCGGAGGACGCGCTGCTCGCCACCGGCTGGGAAGGCCAGCCGATCAGCCGCGACCATGGCGGCCCCGTCCGAGTCGTCGTGCCGAAGCTCTATTTCTGGAAAAGCGCCAAGTGGGTGAAGCGAATCGAGGTCCTGGCGGAGGATCGCCGCGGCTATTGGGAGGTCCGCGGTTATCACAATGACGCCGGCCCCTGGCGGGAAGAACGCTACAGCGAGTAGCGTGCGACGGCACTTGCCATTCCGGTCCAGAAACAATCCCGGCAACAGTCGGTGCCAAGGGATGGGCGTTTGCCAAACAAGAATTGGTCGGACCATTCCATGACGTGACTTCGCAAAATCGTGACGTCTTTCGTCCGATTTGCGCCAGATCATTCCCCTGTTCCGCAATGCTGACGTAGCCGTACGGGCGTCGGGCGACTCACATTCGGACGCAAGGGATTAACCAATGACAGTGGACTCGGTCACGATTGCCCTGGTGGGCAGCGGTGGCGCCGGCGCGATGACCGCCGGACAGATGCTGCTGGATGCCGCCGCCAACGTGGGATGGTACGGATTGATGTCGCGGACGACCGGCCCGCAGATCCGTGGCGGTGAAGCCGCCGCCCTCGTTCGCCTGTCGCCGACACCCGTTCACGGTCCGGGGGACCGTTTCGACATCATCATCGCCTTCGACTGGCAGAATGTGGAGCGCTTCGCGGCCGAGCTTCCGCTGTCGGAGAAGAGCGTCATCATCACCGACCCCAGCCAGGGCGAGGTGCCCGCGGTGCTGGCCGCCAGCGGCGCCAAACAGGTCGAGCTGCCGATCAAGGATCTGGCCGGGCGCATCCCCGGCGGGCGCGTCAATATGGTGGGGCTGGGCGCCGTCGCGGCGATCGTCGGCCTGCCGCGCGCCGGCATCGACGCGGTGATCCAGAAGGCGCTGGGCAAGAAGGGCGACGCCGCCATCCAGGCGTCCAACGCCGGCATCGACGCCGGGTCCAAGGAGGCCGCCGGCTGGAACCTCGGCCTGGAGCTGGCCGCCCCCAACAAGGAGGGCGCCACCCGCTGGAACATCTCCGGCAACGAGGCCGCCGGTTTGGGTGCCTTGAAGGGCGGGGTGAAGTTCTGCGCCGCCTACCCGATCACGCCGGCGACCGAGATCCTGGAATGGCTGGCCCCCAACCTCGCCAAGACCGGCGGCAAGCTGGTCCAGGCGGAGGATGAGCTGGCCTCCATCGCCATGTGCCTGGGCGCCTCCTTCAGCGGCGTGCCCTCGATCACCGCGACCGCCGGCCCCGGCCTGTCGCTGATGACCGAATGCATCGGCCTGGGCGTGGCCTCCGAAACCCCGGTGGTGATCGTCGACGTGCAGCGCGGCGGCCCCTCCACCGGCATCCCGACCAAGTCCGAACAGTCCGACCTGAACATCGCCGTCTACGGCCTGCACGGCGACGCCCCGCATCTGGTGGTCGGTCCGACCTCCATCGGCGACTGCCTGTTCACCACCCAGTGGGCGGTGCATCTGGCCGAGGCCCTGCAGACCCCGGCCATCGTGCTGTCCGATCAGGCGATGGGCCAGTCCCGCGCCATCATCGACAAGCCGGCCGACGCCCCTCACAAGGCCAACCGCCTGCTGGCGACCGATCTCGGCGGCGAGGCGAAGTACAAGCGTTACGCCGACACCGAATCGGGCGTCTCCCCCGCCGCCATCCCCGGCATGCCGGGTGGCGAGCACACCGCCGACGGTTTGGAGCATGCGGAAAACGCCCTGCCCTCCTCACAGGCGTCCGATCACCAGAAGCAGCTCGACAAGCGGCTGCGCAAGCTGACCTCCCACGACTACGGCGACGCCTGGGCCGACATCGAGGGCGAGGGCGAGATCGCCGTCGTCACCTGGGGCTCCGCCACCGGCCCGTCGCGCGAGGCGGTGCGCCGGCTGGAGGCTGCCGGCACGAAGGCCCGGCTGGTCGCCATCCGCCTGATCTCCCCGGTCCAGCCGGCCAAGCTGGCCGCGGCGCTGGACGGCGTCTCCAAGGTCCTGGTCGTCGAGCAGACGCACGGCGCCCAGTTCCACAAGTACCTGCGCGGGCATTACGACCTGCCGGGCGCGGTGTCGGTGTTCAGCCGCCCCGGCCCGCTGCCGATCCGCGCCCGTGAGGTTCACGAGACGCTTCTTTCCCTGATCTGACCGGCCGGAGCACGAAATCCATGGATACCCATCTGACCGACGATGTCGTGGGCCCGCTGCCCGGCGACTACAAGTCCGACGTGAAGCCCATCTGGTGCCCCGGCTGCGGCGACTATTCCGTGCTGGCCGGCATCACCCGCGCCATGGCGACCATGGGGCTGGAGCGTCACGACACCGTCGTGGTGTCGGGCATCGGCTGCTCGTCGCGCATCCCCGCCTACACCAGCGTCTACGGCTACCACACGGTGCATGGCCGCTCGCTGGCCGTGGCCTCCGGCGTCAAGCTGGCCCGGCCGGAGCTGAACGTGCTGATCTTCGGCGGCGACGGCGACGGCTTCTCGATCGGCGGCAACCATTTCCTGCACGCCTGCCGCCGCAACGTCGACATGACCTACATCGTCATGGACAACCAGGTCTACGGCATGACCAAGGGCCAGGCCTCGCCGACCACCGAGGCCGACTGGTGCGAGTCGAAGCTGACCCCGGAAGGGCCGGGCGTCAACCCGATCCAGCCGGTCGCCCTGGCGCTGGCCTGCGGCGCGAACTTCGTCGCCCGCGGCTTCTCCAACAACCCGAACGAGGTCGCCCGCCTGATCGTGGAAGGCGTGAAGCACCCCGGCTTCTCGGTCATCCACATCCTGTCCCCCTGCGTCACCTTCCGCCCCGAGCAGCGCGGCTGGAAGAGCACGGTCCATCCCTACGGCCGCGAGCCGACGGACGACCCGAACGAAGCGATGCGCGCCGTCCTTGAGGACGACGGGTTCGGCCTCGGCATCTTCCTCGCCGGCAACCGCCGTCCGTTCCAGCCGGGATCGGCGGCCACCCACAGCATCGCCCAGATCGAAGAGGGGTTCGCGGTATGAAGACGAAAGTCCTGAACGGGGCCGCCAACGTCGGTCTGTTCCTGGCCCACGCGCTGGCGCTGGAGATCGAGGCGGCGGAGCGCTACACCGAACTGGCCGACAGCATGGAAGCCCACAACAATGTGGAGGTCGCCAAGCTGTTCCGCGATCTGTCCACCTACTCGGCCAAGCACGCCGAAGAGGTGAAGCAGATCGCCCGGGAGTTCGGCGCGCTGCCCAAGGTCGCCCCCTGGGAGTTCCAGTGGGACGCCACCACCGAGTCCCCGGAGGCCGCGGCCTTCGAGAACGCCCATTACCTGATGAAGCCGCACCACGCGCTGAAGATGGCGCTGCTGAGCGAGCATCAGGGCAACAACTACTACGCCTCGGTCGCCGCCGAGACGAAGGACCCGGAGGTCGCCCGCCTCGCCCGCGAGTTCGCGGAGGAGGAGGCCGGCCACGTCGCCCTGGTCCGCAAGTGGCTGGAGCGCTACCCGGCCCCGAAGGACGACTGGTCGGACGATCCCGACCCGCCCAACATCTCCGACTGAAACGATCGGGCAAAGGGCCTTTGGGATTGAGACCGGACGCTACCGGATGGTAAGGACGGGACGGCCCAGCGCCGTCCCGTTTCCTTTTTGGCTCCCGGAATGACCGACGGAACTCCCGATACCGCCGCCCCCGACACCGTCCCGTCCCCCTGCATCAGCGTGTGCAAGCTGACCGCCGACCGCGCCTATTGCATCGGCTGCCTGCGCACGCTGGAGGAAATCCGCGGCTGGAAGCACATGGACGCCGACCAGAAACGCGCCCTGCTGGCCGATCTGGAGAACCGGCAGGCCGCCGCCGCGGAGTAGTCCCCCTCTCTTCGGAGCGCCCGATCAGGCCGGGGCGCCGCGCAGCAGCGTCATGCGGTCGTGGTCGGCGCGGATGCGGTCGAGATGCTGGACCGCCACCGCGGTGATCGGCAGAGGCAGTTCCTTGGCCAGAGCCTCCTCATAGGCGCGGACGCATTCGCCCTCGCCGCGCTGCACCTCGGCGAGGATCGCCTCGCGGTCGTGGCCCAGCACGTTGGTCTTCAATTCCAAAAAGAAGCGGTGCGCGCCGCCCATCACGGTGCCACCCATGTCCGGCGCCCCGCCCTGTTCGGCGACGAGGCGCTGCACCTCCCGCACGATGGCGCCGCGCTGGGCGGCCAGATCGTTGAACAGGGCTTTCAGATCCTCGTCCTCCAAGGCTTCCGCGGCCTGACGATAGGCTTCGTGGCTGTCCTCGACGATGCGGATCAGATCGTTGAGGGTATCGACGATCTGGTCTTTTCCCATCATGGCCGGTTCATTTGCCGACATGGCCGCTCCCTCCCCTGGCAGTCTGCCCATCCGCTTTGAAAAACCTCCCGCCCCGGTGAAGGTTCCTTGATGCATCCGAAGGGTGCTCCGGTCGGTCGGGCCGCATCGTCCGATGGTGACGAACCGCTGCTCCGCCTGTTGTCGCTCAATCCCCAATGGACTGTCCGATAACGCAACGAGGGAGAGGACCTGTGGCCAACACCACCAAGGAAACCCTGATCGACTGGCTCCGCGACGCCCATGCCATGGAAAGCCAGGCCGTCGAGATGCTGGAGCGGCAGGCGGAGCGCATCAAGAACTACCCGGACGTCCTCGCCAAGGTGCAGGAGCACATCGAGGTGTCGAACCGGCAGGCCGACCGGCTGAAGCAGTGCCTGCAGCGTCTGGGCACCGACACCTCGGCCATCAAGACCGGCGTCGCCATGCTGATCGGCAACGCCCAATCGCTGTCCGGCGTGGTGGCGTCCGACGAGATCGTGAAGGCGTCGATCTTCGACTATTCCTTCGAGCATTTCGAGATCGCCAACTACCGCGCCCTGATTTCGGCCGCGGAACAGGCCGGGGAGCCGGAGATCGCACGCATGCTGCAGCCGAGCCTGGACGAGGAGCTGGAAATGGCCGCGTGGCTTGAACAGCGCCTGCCGCAGCTCACCAAGACCTATCTGGAGCGCCGGGAAACCGCCGGCACCGCCGAAGCGAAGCGCTGATCCCGACTCATCGCCAAGACCGCGCCGCCAAGACCGCGCCGGGGCACCGTCCCCGGCGCGGTTTCCGTTCGTCAATGCAGAGCAAGCGCCGACCGCCGGCGAACCGCCGGGCGGGCGCGCCACAGGCTGAGCAGATGGCCGGACAAGGTCATCGCGTCCGACGCCAGCCCGAAGGCCGAACCGGCCAGCGCGTTGTGGCCGGCCCCAACCACCGTCGAGGACAGGAAGAACAGCCGCATCCGGCCGACCGCGCTCTGCCAGCGCCCGATGGTCCCCAGGATGAAGCCCGCCGCCGACAGGGCGGACATCGGCCCCTGCCACGTCGCCGCCGCGACGGCCAGCGCCGCGGGCACGGTCAGGACGAACAGCGCGCGCAGCCAGCGGGTCCGCCGTTCCGGATAGGCGGCGGCCATCTGCACGAGGCCGAGCGCGCACATCAGCATGCCCGTACGGGCACCCAGAGCGAAGAAGTGGAGGACGAACAGCGCGCCGGCCCCGGCCTGCGCGGTCAGGATCGTCCGCCGGTCCTGAAGCAGCGTGGACAGGACGCCCAACGCCAGACCGGCAAGCCCGCTCACCGCGACCAGCGACAGGGACGGCAGGTAGTGCAACAGGAAAACCATGGATAACGCCTTCACCCTTCGAAAAATGCTGCGCCGCAACAAAAAGCCGCGGCGAAGGGGGCGGACGCTAGGCGCCGATGGTTAACCGGCTGTGAATCGGGGTGTGATCAAGAGTGGGCGCACCGTCCCGCAGCAGCGATTCTCGATAAGGGCAAAAAGCGTTTAATGCCAACGATCTCGCGGCCGATGGCCTGACCATGGGCATACCCCTGTGGTCGGGGGCACCCCATGGGCATTTCACCTTTGCGACGTTTCCCTGGAACGGCCGGGCCGTCATTCTTCGCACCGCAAGATGACACGCCCAAAAAAACACGCTCTCGACGCCGTGCCTTCCCGAAACGCCGTGCCTGAGACGCCTCTGGAATAAGACGCTCTGGATGAGATGCCCTATGACCCAGCTGACGAAACGGGACGCCGCACGTCTTCCCGCTCCACCCACCTGTTGCCATTGCGGGAAACCTTTGCGGGCCGGGGAACCGCATTGGGCCGGCGATAGCGAGAACCGCCCCTGGCACTATGGCTGCGCCGAGCGGGTCGGCCTGACCATGTCATGGACGCGGGTCCGCCATCGCCGCGCGATCGTCGCGGGAGCATGACCGCGCCGCGCTGTTGACCCTTGGCCGAGACTCATCGGCAGGGCTTTTTAAAAGGGGGAAGCATGAAGGGGACACCACAAAGCCTCTGGCTGTCCATGGCCAACCGATCGGCCAATCAGGCGATCGGCTTCTGGAGCGGCGTGTTCAACGCCGCCGCCCGGCGCAACCAGACCGCCTTGTTCAACGCCATGACCAAACCGCCCAAGGCGAAGCGCACGACACGGAAAAAGAAAAGCCGCTGAGGTGGATGCCCGTGTGGCAAGTACCAGAACGCAGAAAAGCCGCCCAAGGGCGGCTTTCTTGTGCAGACCGGAAGGAATGGCGCGCCCGAAGAGATTCGAACTCCTGACCCCCAGATTCGTAGTCTGGTGCTCTATCCAGCTGAGCTACGGGCGCATTCCTATTTGTCTTCCCGGCGGCGGCGGTAACCGTCCGTCGTCGAGGCGCGCAACTTACTCAAAAGGATTCCGGGCTGCAAGACCTTTTTTCGCCGTTTCACGCGGTCGATTGCCCGGCGATGGGGCTTGCGGTATAAGCGGCGCACGTTTCTTTCGGAGTCCATAGCCGTGCCAGAAGCCGTTCCGTTCAACAAGCACTTCCCGGTGTCGTGGGAGGAGCTTCACCGCAACGCCAAGGCGTTGGCCTGGCGCCTGATCGACAAAGGCCCGTGGAAGGGCATCATCGCCATCACCCGTGGCGGCCTCGTCCCGGCGGCGATCATCGCGCGCGAGTTGGAGCTGCGCATGATCGACACCGTCTGCGTCTCCAGCTACGACCACCAGAACCAGCGCGAGGCGATGGTGCTGAAGGGCGTGGAGGGCGCCAACGCCGGAGACGGCGAAGGCTGGCTGATCATCGACGATCTGGTGGACACCGGGAAGACCGCGGTGGTCGTGCGCAAGATGCTGCCCAAGGCGCATTTCGCCACCGTCTACGCCAAGCCGCTGGGCCGCCCGCTGGTCGACACCTTCATCACCGAGGTGAGCCAGGACACCTGGATCCACTTCCCGTGGGACATCGAGCTGCAATTCTCCCAGCCGATCGCCAAGCAGCACCGCGGCGCGTGATAAATGCCCTCTCCACTCTGGGGAGAGGGTGGCCCGAAGGGCCGGGTGAGGGGGTTGCGCGTGGCGGTATGTCCGGCACAAGCGCAACCCCCTCACCCTAACCCTCTCCCCGGAGGGGAGAGGGGACAACTCTCACCCGCTTGACAGTTGACACAAGCCAAACCGTCTTGTGTCAAGTCTACAGCAGCCCCGCCGAGCGGTGGCGCGGGTCCAACGCGTCGCGCAGGCCGTCGCCCAACAGGTTCAGCCCCAGCACCGTCAGCGCGATGGCCGCCCCCGGAAAGATCGCCTGGAGGGGGGAGGTGAACAGGAAGGTCTGCGCGTCGCCCAGCATCTTGCCCCAGGAGGGCGAGGGCGGCTGGATGCCCAGCCCCAGATAGCTCAGCGCCGCCTCGTTCAGCACCGCCACGGCGAACAGCACCGTCCCCTGGACGATCACCACCCCGGCGATGTTGGGCAGCACATGCACCAGCGTCACCGACAGCGGCCCGCGCCCCAACGCCAGCGCCGCCCGCACGAAGTCCCGCCGCCAGACGGCCAGTGCCGCCCCGCGCGCCACCCGCGCGAAGACCGCGGCGTTGAACAGGCCGAGCGCCAGCACGACGTTCACCGCCCCCGCCCCCAGCGCCGCCGTCAGCAGGATCGCCGTCAGCACCGCGGGAAAGGCGAACAGCAGGTCGCCGAGCCGCGCCACCGCCTCGTCCCCCCAGCGCCCCCAGGCCGAGGCGGCCAGCCCCAGCGGCACGCCCAGCACAGCGCCCAGCGCCACCGCCGCCGCCCCGACGGCCAGCGAGTTGCGAGCGCCGACCAGGATCATCGACAGCACGTCGCGTCCGAAATGGTCGGTGCCCAGCCAGTGGACCGGCCCCGGCGGGCGCAGCCGGGCGACCACCCGCACCTGCTCCGCCGGGAAGGGCGTCCAGACCAGCGACAGCAGCGCCGCCCCGACCACCAGCGCGGTGAGCAGCCCGCCTAGCAGCAGGCTGACCGGAAGCCGGCGCACCCGTTGGACGAGCCGCCTCATGCCGTCACCCGCGGGCGCGGGTCGATGGCGGCGCAGGCGATGTCGACCAGCGCGTTGACCGCCACCACCGTGACCGCCAGCAGCACGACGACGCTCTGCACCACGATCAGGTCGTGCTGGCCGATGGCCTGATAGAGCAGCCGGCCCAGCCCCGGCAGGGTGAAGACGTTCTCCACCACCACCGCCCCGGCGACGAGGAAAGAGAATTGCAGGCCGAGGATGGTGGCGACGGGGATCAGCGCGTTGGGCAGCACGTGGCGCCGCAGGACCACGCGGCGCGGCAGGCCCTTGGCGACCGCGGTGCGCACATACTCCTCGCGCAGCGTGTCGAGCGCCGCGGTGCGGGTGATGCGCGCCAGGATCGCCGCCTCCGGCAGGGCCAGCGCCACGGCGGGCAGCAGCAGCGCCTTCAGCGCCGGCGCCGCCCCGGCCTCCCACCCCGGAAAGCCGCCGGCGGAGAACCAGCCCAGCCGCACGGAGAACAGCAGGATCAACAGGATGGCGAACCAGAAGCCGGGCACCGCGATGCCCATCTGCCCGAAGGCCATGACCGCCCAGTCCCCCGCCCGCCCCTGCCGCCCGGCGGCGAACAGGCCGAGCGGGATGGCGATGCCCGCCGAGAGGAGCAGCGCCAGCCCGGCCAGCGGCAGGGTGATGGCCAGCCGGTCCGCGACCAGCCCGGCGACCGGGCGCGCGTAGGTCAGGCTGGTCCCGAAATCCCCATGCAGCATGCCGCCGACCCAGCCGGCGTAGCGGACGGGCCAGGGCCGGTCAAGCCCCATCTGGGCGCGCAGGGCGGCCACCGCCTCCGGCTGCGCGCTGGTGCCCAGCATGACCAGGGCGGGGTCGCCCGGGATCGCCTCCAGCACGGCGAAGACCACCAGCGTGGCCAGCCACGCCGTCAGCGCCAGGGTCAGCAGACGGCGCACCAGGAAGGCGAGCACGCGGGTCAGCCCCCGCTGGGTCCGGTCCGGCCGCGCCGGATCACTTCCACCGGACGCCCGTCACGTCGTTGGCCTGGATCGGGCGGTTGACCCACATGCCCTGCACCGCCGACTTCTGCACGGTGGCCGATGGCAGCATGAAGAGGAAGCCGTTCACCGCGTCCTCGGCCAGAATACGCTGCTGCTCACCGTAGAGGGCGTTGCGCTTGGCAGGGTCCTGGGTGCGGTCCAGCTCCGCCCCCACGGCGTTGAAGCGCTCGCTTTGGTAGTTGAAGTAGTAGTCGGGGCGCCCGTAGATGTCGATGTCCAGCGGCTCCGTGTGGGCGATCAGGGTCAGGTCGTAATCCTTGCCCTTGAACACCTTCTCCAGCCAGGGCGCCCATTCCATCGGCTCGACCGTCACGCGGATGCCGACCTCGGCCAGCATGGCGGCGATCAGCTCGCCGGAGCGGCGGGCGTAGATCGGCGGCGGCAGGCGCAGCGTCGTCGCGAACCCGTCCGGAAGCCCGGCCTCGGCGAGCAGCGCCTTGGCCTTGTCCGGGTCATAGGGGTAGAGGCCGGTCAGGTCGACGTAGCCGGCGCGGTGCGGCGGGAAGTGGCTGCCGATGGCCGCCCCGTTGCCGAACAGCACGCCGTCGATCAGCGTCTTGCGGTCGATGGCGTGGGCCATGGCCCGGCGCACCCGCACATCGTCAAAGGGCTTGCGGGCGTTGTTGGTGCCGAGGATCGTCTCCCCCTCCGTCGTGCCGACCATGACGGTGAAGGCCCCGTCGTCGCGGAACTGGGGCAGCGCCTCGTAAGTGTCGAACTGCGGGAAACTGTCGATGTCGCCGGCCTTCAGCGCGGCGACCTGGGCCGCCGGGTCGTTGATGAAGCGGAAGGTCACGCGCTCCAGCGCCGGCTTCGGCCCGTCATAGTCGGGGTTGCGCACCAGCACCACCCGGTCGCCGGCCACCCAGCGCTCGAACTTGAAGGGGCCGGTGCCGACCGGGGTCTGCTTGTTGGCGCCCGCCGATTCCGGCGCGACGATGGCGGCGTCCCCCGACGCCATGTGGAAGAGGAACAGCCCGTCCGGCCGAGACAGGGTGACCACCACGGTCCGCGCGTCGGGCGCCTCGACACCGGCGATGGCGGCGAAATAGCCCTTCTGCGCGTTGACCGACTCGGCGCCTCGCGCGCGGTCGAGCGAGAACTTCACGTCCGCCGAATCGGCGTCGCTGCCGTCGTGGAACTTCGCCCCCTTGCGCAGGTGGAAGGTGTAGGTCAGCCCGTCCGCCGACACCTCCCATTTTTCGGCGAAGCCCGGCACCACCTTGCCTTCGGCGTCGATGCGCGTCAGCGGCTCGAACAGGTTGGCGTAGGTCACCTCGTCGATGGCCGCGGCCGCCCCCGCGGTGGGGTCGAGGTGCGGCGGCTCCAGCCGCATCCCGACCACCAGATCCGTGCGGGGGGCCGCCTGCGCGAGGACCGGACCGGCGGCCAGCGCGCCGGCCAGCCCGAGGACCGCTCCCATGGTGACGGCGAGCGCGGCGCGCCTCTGGCGGTTCGGCATGACGGCTGTTTCCCCCAATCGTTGTCTCGGCGCGGGATGATGCGGTGAAGCCCCGCCCGAGTTCAAGACCGCAGGCAGGCTTTTCCGCTCACGCCTCCGCCAGGAAGGAGCCGTACTGGCGGGAAATCGCCTCCACCGCCGTGTCGAACAGCCGCTTGCCGTGCTCCGGCGAGGCAAGGCCGGGGGCGGAGCCGATGCGCCCGTCCGGGTGGCGGCGGCGGAAGTCACGGGCGTCGTAGAAGCCGCCGGGCGACGCGGTCTCCGGGTCCATCGCCGCCGTCTTGATCGACTCGGGATAGGCGTACTGGGTCAGCGACACCTCGCTGGGCGTGGCGTGGGAGCCCTCCTTGCCGCCGAACAGTTCCCGCGACAAGCGCCCGATCTCCTGGTTCTCCCACCAGTTGACCAGGGTGCAGCGCAGCTCCGGCGCCTGCCGACCGCGCAGGGCGCGGTTCTCCGCGTAGATCTCGTAGAAAGCGGCGCGGACCGACGCGACGTTGCCGCCATGGCCGTTGATGAAGAAGAATCGCTCGAACCCATGCTCGGCCAGCGACATCACATAGTCGCGCAGCAGGGCGATCAGGGTGGAGGGCTTCAGCGTCATGGAACCGGCGAAATCCATGTGATGCACGGCCATGCCCACCGGGATGGTCGGCCCGACCATGGCCCCGGTGGCGTCGCCGACGCCGCGGGCCACGACCTCGGCGCAGATGGCGTCGGTGCCGATCAGGCCGTTCGGCCCATGCTGCTCGGTGGAGCCGATGGGCAAGATGATGCCCTTGGAGGTCTTCAGGTAGGCCTCGGCCTCGGCCCAGGTGCTGAGAAGAAGCTGCACGGTCTCTGACCCTTGCTGTGTGTTGTGTGCTCTGGGAGGAAGTGTAGGGCAGCACCGTCCGCCGCCCAAGGCCGCTCGGCCGCAGGACGGCCCTGCGCCGCCCGGGGCGCTGGCATTTTCCATCGGACGACCATGCAGTCGCGTGCATCTCCCACGGCATGGCGTCTGGAATGGTTGCGCGGGTCAACACGGTTGCGCTCCGGTATTAGGCAGCAAAGTCACAAAGTTTTTTGTTGGTAAGCGAACATTTATCTCGTGTCTCTGCGAACGCCGTTCACGGTACGTATAAAGAATTCTTTATGTCGCAGCCGGAAGCGCGTTGACGCCGAGTCGCACATGACTCACACTGAGCGGAAGAGCGGCAGTGACCGCTCAGTTAAAGACCTTGCTTCCTAAAAGCTGAACTCCAACTGCCTCGGCAGCGAACGCCAGTGAGAGCAAACGCTCTCCTGGCGTCCGAGCCTACGGCGCTGATAGGCGCGAACGCGCACGACCTTAGGCCGGCTCGATGTAGCCATCTCAGTCCTCCTTTAGCCAAAGCCGTGTTTGGGACACGGCGCCCTGAAACGCGACCGCGCGTCCGGCTTTCAACGCGCATGGCTTCCAGGGGGAAAAAGAGGCGGTCACTGCCGAAGGAATGTTCATTCAGCTGAGGACAAGAGTCAACACTCTGGGTGGAGGTGGTTACTGCGCCACATCCCGCCGCGCGCTTTTATGGAATTGCTTTTCAAGCATGGAGCGATTTCCCCCGTAGAGGGCAAGGCTCCGCATTCGCATGGCGATTAAGTCATCAGACCCGAGTCGCGGCATATCCCATCCCCAGTAAGGCAAACGGCGGAAATTGGTCTAGACCGCGTTTTGATATCGGCTGAGCAAGCGGATATTTTTTGCGTTTAGAGAAGCTATGGCATCAAGCAAGATGGCGTGCGATTTTTAAAAACGTAGTACCATATCTGTGCCTGCCATTCTTGGCGCAATCATTTATAGATATGATAAGTTATTGATTTTATAAGGATTTTCTTGACTGGTCTGAAACCAGGGCAGACCGCCAGCGGGGCGAGAATGTTAGCACATATTGTAGGCCGGCGCCGGCGCCCATACAGAGAGTAGCGCGCGATGGTCGCGAGACACTCTTGACATGCGAAGCCGGAAGGGTTTTTGTGAGTACATGCAACATCAACAGCGACTTAGATCGCTTCGCCATGCGCCTTTGCGCTACGGCCAAATCCCCTACTCAACTACGGAGGCCATCACGCCATAAATCCGTCCAGCGCACGAAGCGTAGCTAGCGGAGCAGCTACGTGGACACTCCCCGATCATGGTGTACCACCACCGAAGACCGGGGAGAGCCACTTGGGAAATAACCGCGGCACTTGATCCTGACGCGGCGCGTGCTTTCTGCAAAAAGCGGTATTACGCTAACGCACTCGCTTGCCTTTTTCAAGGGTCAAGTGCTTCTCACCTGATTTCGAGGAGCACAAAGAATGAACCTGCATAGCCCGCGTTCCGCCAACTTCATGAAGGCCTGTTATGTCTTGTGGCTAATTGAAGTCGAGCGGACGACTCAGACAGAAGCTGCTATCCAAGTCGGGCTTAATGTTGGGACGGTAAACCACATTGTTCACGGGCGACGCTTCAAGAACGCACGCCCGATCTGCCCGCCTCGCTTTTATCAATAAGTGGGGAGCTACTCGTGCGGATCGGCCATGCCTTCGGGCGGGTCGATCCGCACCGTTGTGAAGCCGATGGCAGATATCCGGCGTGTCCTGAAAATCCATGTTCCGAGTTGGCTGTGGGACATCGCATCGGACAGGACGGACGAGAAAGCCGAATAGATTCTATGCAGTTTCCTGTTCCACCCCGCTCACGTAACGCGTTTTCCTGGCAAATAACCGCTTATGACCATACAATCGCGTGTTATTTGACGGGGGTGTCGTCTGGCATGGTTGCGCGGATCAACACCGTTGCGTTCCAGGGCATCGAGGTTCTGGACATCGACGTTCAGGTGCAGATGTCCGGCGGCATCGTCGCCTTCACCGTGGTCGGCCTGCCCGACAAGGCGGTGGCGGAAAGCCGGGAGCGGGTGCGGGCGGCGCTGCACGCGCTCGGCCTCGCCCTGCCGGCCAAGCGGATCACCGTCAACCTCGCTCCGGCGGACGTGCTGAAGGAGGGCAGCCATTTCGACCTGCCCATCGCGCTCGCCCTGCTGACCGTCATGGGCGTTCTGCCCGACCTGGAGATGAGCCGCTATTGCGCGCTGGGCGAGCTGGCGCTGGACGGGGCGCTGACCCCGGTGGCCGGGGTGCTGCCGGCGGCGATCAACGCGCTGGCCCACGACCGTGGGCTGATCTGCCCGGAGGCCTGCGGCGGCGAGGCCGCCTGGGCGGGCGAGGGGCTGGACGTTCTGGCACCCGCGACGCTGCTGGCGCTCATCAACCATTTCCGCGGCCAGCAGGTGCTGACCCGCCCCCGCCCGCGCATCCAGGAGAGCGCCGCAGCGCCGCTCGACCTGCGCGACGTGAAGGGCAACGAGACGGCCAAGCGCGCGCTGGAGGTTGCCGCCGCCGGATCGCACAATCTGCTGATGATCGGGCCGCCCGGCTCCGGCAAGTCGATGCTGGCGGCGCGGCTGCCGGGGCTTCTGCCGCCGCTCGATCCGGCTGAGGCGCTGGAGGTGTCGATGATCCACAGCGTCGCCGGGCTGCTGGAGGGTGGCAAACTGCTGCGCCAGCGCCCCTACCGGTCGCCGCACCAGTCGGCCAGCCTACCCGCCCTGGTCGGTGGCGGATCGCGCGCCAAGCCGGGGGAAATTTCGCTGGCCCACAAGGGCGTTCTGTTTCTCGACGAATTGCCTGAGTTCCCGCGCGGCACGCTGGAGGCGCTGCGCCAGCCGCTGGAGACCGGCAAGGCCGTCGTCAGCCGGGTGAACCACCATGTGACCTACCCGGCGCGGGTGCAGTTGATCGCCGCGATGAACCCCTGCCGCTGCGGGCATCTCGACGACCCGTCGCTGGCCTGCGCCCGCGCGCCGAAATGCGCCGCCGACTACCAGTCGAAGATCAGCGGGCCGCTGTTCGACCGCATCGACCTGCACATCTGTGAAATCCAGCCAAAAACTGGACTCGTCAGCGAAAATCCGGACCAGTTCGGCTAAACCTTGGACTCGTTCACGACCAGTCGGTGCCCTTGGGCACGGTGTAGAGCAGCAGGGACCCGATCGTCGGTGTCCTGAGGTAAAAGCTCCTCCGGTCAATGGCAGAGCTTCGGTGCGTTGTGAGGCCCGACGTGGTCCTCGTCGAGGTCCGGGCCACGGCGAAGCGTCAACGGGGTGTCATGGCGGAGCCTCACGGCCGCCGCAGCCGCCCCTGTGCCAACGCCTCCACTTGCCGCACCGCAATCTCCAGGTCAGCGTCGGCGAGCCGGTCGGCGAGGGCGAGCAAACGGGCGCGCAGCTCCGCGCGCCGGGACGACACCGTCGCCGCGCCCACCTCCTCGAACAAGCTGCCGAGCGGCAGGTCGAGCACGCGGCCCAGCTGCTCCAACGTGTCCAGGCCGGGGAAGGCCCTGCCGCGCTCAAGGTTCGACACGGTCTCGACGGTGCGGGCGATGGCCTCGGCGACCTGCTCCTGGGTCAGGTTGAGGGCCAGGCGGCGGGCGCGCAGCCGCACGCCGAGAAGTTGCTTCAGGTCTTGCGCCATAACCCGAACTGTCCTTTCGGGCACGGCGCTTGACCATAGGGTCAATTTTCGGCTTATGTTCAAAACCCGAAAATGAAGGTCGGGGCAGCGGCTCCCGCGTGCATCGCTCGCCGGGCGATCCCGCTTGCCCGTACAGGAGGCTCGGAGCGGCATGATGGTGGCGGAACAGTTTCAGGCAGCCTGGGACCAGACGTTGGCGTGGCTGAAGGGCAGCGGCCGGTCGGCCTGGGACGGGTATGAGGTTGGGCAACTGTTGCAGCGGGCCGGGGTCAAATACAATTGGCGCCTGATCGCGCGAACGGGCGATACCAACGAACGCGAGTGGCGAGAAGCTCAGATGGCGTGGGTCGGCAAACTTTCGGATCTCGGTGCCCCCGAAAGCCTGCTCGCGAGCGTTCGGGCGGTCGAGTGAGGCACTGCGACCAAGGCCGCAGCCCCCGGCAGCGGGACGGCGCTCTTCGGGAGGCGCCGCGGTTGGATCACGGTTTGGAGGGGAG
This sequence comes from Azospirillum brasilense, assembly GCF_001315015.1. NCBI lineage: Bacteria > Pseudomonadati > Pseudomonadota > Alphaproteobacteria > Rhodospirillales > Azospirillaceae > Azospirillum > Azospirillum brasilense. The sequence goes on from NZ_CP012914.1 coordinate 2,886,954, forward strand.
AGCGCGAATGAGCCGAACGCCCACACGCCCGGTCATCCACCGTTTGGCAACGGTCAAGCCCTCGCCCGCCGAGCGCGACCGCTGGCTTCCGCACGCCCGGCGGCATGGCTTGTCCCTGCCGGAGTACCTGCGGCTGATCGGGACGCGCACCGCCGCGCCGGCGACCGCCCCCGCCATTCCGGCGAATCGGTTCGTCGTCATGCTGCCCGGCCGCCAACTGCGCCGCCGCCTCCGGCGCGTGCTGGACTTGGCGCGGGTGCAACGCCGCCCCGTTCTTCTCCGCGGCTCGCCCAGCCCAAGAATCGGTCGGCGCATCCGGAGCCACCGGCTCACCCCCTTCCAGCCGCGCTTCCGCGACCACTACGCCGTCCTGCCGATCCCGCCGCTGCCGCACCACCGGCGTCCGCTGCGGCCCTCGGCGCCGTGAGGGTCACCACCCGGACCGAGATCTCTGGAAGGTTCTGTGACATCCAGCCCCAAATGGACTCGTCGCCGATAAGCTGGACCGGAGCGGCAAAGGCTTGGTTCGTTCGGTGCTGTGCCAGGCGCTGCGGAGAAGGCGTTGGACAGCGGGCACGGACGGTCCGGCAACACCGCCGGTCGGTTGCAAGGTCCGAGGGCCGGTCTGGTCGGGCTGTGAAAGGGAATGCTGGGATGGCCCCAAGTCAGGCGGACCTCGCCGAGGCCAAGCGCCGCGTCCTGTCCGGCCTGGCTGAACGGGCGCCGCGGCACGCTCGATGTGCAGCACGTGCCCGGCGCCAAATCAGCGAAGCGGGCTCTGGAGGTGGCGGCGACCGGCGGGCACCGGATCGCATTGCCCGGCGAGACGCCGCAGGACGACGCCATCGCCCGGCATTTGGTGGCGGCGTTCGCGACCGGCGTACCCGGCGCGAACGTGGTCGCTCCGACCCGAGGCCGCCGAGATGGTGGTCTCTTTTGTATGCCCAACATCGACCTGTTGTGCCGCTTCCCCCGACGGAGCCGAGCGCGGTGATCGCCGCGCGGGTGACGGCCGCGCGGGCCAACCCGCGTCCCACCGCCGTCGGTCCCAAGGCGGACGACTTGTTATCGGAGGCGGAGCGGCGGATGGCCGCGGCTTGGTCCTATGTCCAGCCTCATGGCTATACTTATGACTTACCAGCGCGTTGAGGTGATCACGGGATCGGAGAAGCGCCGCGTTTATAGCGCCGCGGACAAGGCGGGCTTGGTGGCGGAAGCGTTCCGGCCCGGCGTGGTGGCCTCCGAGGTGGCCCGCCGGCACGGCCTCAACGTCAGCCTGCTGTACCGCTGGCGCCGGCAGATCGAGGAGGGGCAGGCGAGCCCGTCGCCCGAACCAGCGGTGAACTTCGTGCCCGTGCGGATCGCCGACGCCCCGCCGTCCATCCCGAACGACAAGATGGCGCCCCTTCCGCCCGCCGGAACCGGCATCATCGAGATCGTGCTGCCCAGTGGCCATTGCCTGCGCGTCGATCGCCATGTCGATGCGGGCGCCCTGCGTCGGGTCCTCGCCGTTCTGGAGCGTCGATGATCCCGGTCCCCGCCGGCGTGCGGATCTACCTGGCGATGGGCGCCACCGACATGCGCAAGGGCTTCGACGGCCTCGCCCTGTTGGTCCAGGAGGTTCTCAAGAAGGATCCCTACTCCGGCCATCTCTTCCTGTTCCGGGGCCGCCGAGCGGACTGAGCGTTATTCAGCATACAGTTTCGAGTCGGCGCGGGTTGAGTACCCGTGGCACCCGCTGTACGGGAAGACGCTGCGGGTCGTGAACCGGACAGTACGTGGGGGCCACCCTGTCTTGTGGCTCGAAGAGCGCCCCGGAACGGCGCGGGAATTGCCGGCCTGGATGTGCGATGCGGCGTACTGCCTTGATATGGCGGCCTTGGGGCCGCCGCAGGCCACAATCATTGCCTTTGGCGCATTGGCGGCAGTTCTCTCGGATTTACGGCGCTCGGCCAGCGATCGCGCAGCATCGGACAACTCACCCACGGAGGAGGTTGCCGATGACCAAACGACCGCGGCCGACATCCCAGCTCTCGCTTGCCCTTACGGTTCCGCTCCCGGGTCTCGTGGTTCCGGACGAGGTCGTGCAGGTCCTGGCGGACCTCCTCCTGGAAGCCGTCGGAGCCCGGCTGGGCACGGAGAAAAAGGAGGGCGGCCATGAGCCCCAAGATCACCGCTGATCACCTTGGCCGCGGTGCCGCGATCTATGTCCGCCAGTCCACACCCGGCCAGCTGATCAATCATACGGAAAGCCGCCAGCGGCAGTATGCCTTGGCCGACGCCGCCCGCACGGCGGGGTTTGTCGATGTCATGATCATCGACGAGGACCTTGGCCGCTCCGGGTCCGGCTTCGAATCCCGCCCCGGATTCCAGAAGCTGGTGGCGGCGGTCTGCGCCGGCACCGTCGGTGCGGTCTATTTGCATCGAGGCTTCGCGGCTGGCCCGCAATGGCCGGGATTGGCACCACCTCATTGACCTCTGCGCCCTGGCCGGGGCGCTGGTCGTCGATCCCGACGGTGTCTATGATCCAAGGCTGCTGAACGACCGCCTTCTGCTCGGCCTGAAGGGAACGATGTCGGAGTACGAATTCAGCCTGCTGCGCCAACGCGGCATCGAAGCCCGGGATGGCAAAGCCCGCAGAGGCGAACTGCGGTTCACGCTGCCGCCCGGCTACTGCTGGAGCGAGGCCGGACGGATCGAAATCGATCCTGACGAGCGCGTTGCCGGCGCCATCCGCATGCTGTTCAGCAAGTTCCGCGAACTGGGCAGCGCCCGCCAAGTGTTTCTCTGGGCGTGCGCCACCGAACTGTCGCTCCCTGTCGTGCGGCGCAATCTCACCGCCTGCAAGATCCTCTGGCAGCCGCCGGCCTACCACACGGTGATCCAGGTCCTGCAGAACCCGATCTATGCCGGCGCCTATGTGTTCGGCCGGCGGGGCAACCGGACGCGGGTCGTCGAGGGACGGGCCCGCAAGACGAGCGGGCATAAGCGGGAGCGCACCGAGTGGAATACCCTGCTGCGCGACAACCACGAGGGCTACATCACCTGGGCCGAGTTCGAGGACCATCAGCGCATGCTGGAGGAAAACGCCCACATGCAGAAGCGTGCCGCCCGCAAGGCTGGCCGGGGTGGCCGGGCTCTGTTGACGGGGCTGGTTCGGTGCGGGCGCTGCGGCCGCAAGATGAGGGTGTTCTACGGCATGCAGTCTGGACATGCGCACCGCTACCAGTGCCGGGGCGACGACGCCCATGTCGGTGTCGGTCTGTGTGTCGGCATCGGCGGTGTCCGCGTTGATCGGGCGGTCGTGGCCCAAATGCTGGAAGCCGTCTCTCCCCGTGCGGTGGAGGCGGCCCTGCTTGCCGCCGACCAAGCGGCTGCGGTGGGAATGGAAGAGCGAGCGGCATTGGAGCGCGAACTGGAGGCGGCCCGCTACGACGCCTCGCTGGCCGCTCGCCGGTATGACCTCGTGGAGCCGGAAAAGCGCCATGTTGTTAGAGAGCTGGAAGCGCGGTGGAACACGGCTCTGGAACGGGTAGCGCAGATCGAACGCCGGATCGCTGAGACTGAGGCGCGCGCCGCGGCGCGCCCAAGGGTGGACAGGACGGCTCTTCTGGAACTGGCTCATGATCTGTCGGCCGCCTGGAATGCACCGACAGCGGATGCACGAACCCGGCAGCGTCTGACCCGGCTGCTCGTGGAGGAGGTGGTGATCGACCTCGACGACGCGGCGCACGAGGCCATCATTCTGATCCATTGGGTTGGGGGGAGGCATACCGAACTGCGCGTGCCACGGGCCAGAACCGGCCGTCGGCAGGAGGGCGGCAATCCAGGAGCGGTGGAGGTGGTAAAAAAACTTGGCGGCCATTGGCCGGACCGCGAAATCTCGATGACGCTGAACCGCATAAAGTGCCGGACCGAAACCGGAGAGACCTGGACGGCAATGGCGGTTCGGCTGTTGCGGGAGCGATTGTCCATTCCCGACTTCGACCCGACCGTGCCCCGGCCCGAGACGATGACGGCCGACAAGGCAGCGAAGCGGCTCGGTCTCTCCATCCCATCCGTGCTCCGCCTCATCCAGCGTGGGGTCCTGCCGGCAACGCAGCTTGTCCCCTCAGCCCCTTGGCACATCCCAATCGCCGCCCTGGACACGGATGCCGTACGAACGGGCGTGAACGAGATAAAGGCGCGGCGGCCGAAAAACCTCGTTGATTATCATAGAGATGAGATGATGCGGTTGCCGGGACTCTGAAAGGAGGGATGCACTATGTCACGCGCTTCGGGCGCTTAACATCAAATGCGCGACCTTGCGGTCGCGCACCCCTTTCGCCAAAAGATTGCTTTTCCAGACGGAAACACGAATGGAAACTTGACTGATACAATCAAAGCGAACCGGTCCAATCCGATCTCTTCTGCAGCGACCAATTCCGCCGTTCCGCGCCGGAGGGTTGGCTCACGATCACTCTTTTGGCAGCCGCTCGCTCCAAAACTTGCACACTTCCTCTTTAGTTGGGTTAGCAAGCCGCTTCAAGAACATGGTCGCCACCAGAGTCGCCACCGCCGGTATCACGCCAAAAGACGAGACAAGTAGGGTAGCAATTGCCGCCACCGCCACATCTCGATCAATACCAAATTGGCTCAGGATGAGAGCTCGATCTTTTTGATCCTCTTCCCGACTGCCACATACCAACGCAAACAGCTCCCGATTCCAGCGATTGCAGATGCGCTTTCCAAGCTCCTCCAATTCATCGTCGATTCCCATGCTCTGAGGCGGAGGTTCAATCGACAATTCTCCCGCCACTCCGGTCGCATTCACCGAGCGTTGCGATACATCTCCAATCATGCGGAACACATCCTGTTCCGGGAGATCCACTACCTGAGCGACATATTCAGATATATTATTAGCCATGGGACACCGCCAAAGGTGGAGGAGCATCTCCACTATATCCGAACGGCGCTACTCGTTTCAACCAAAGTATGGATACCGTTACGCGGCTCATCCGCGTATACCGTGCACTGGCTACAAAGACTGCGGTGTAACAGCACCAAAACCGACCGCGCCAAGTTTGGCAATGGGTGGAAGGCCCTCAAGGACGCTTCGCGCCGCTATCGCGGTGGCCTATGGCCGTCCTTGACCGCCACCCACGCATTGCCCCCGTGAAAGCAGGTGGGGACGGAGGAATGGTCCTGCCGGTCGAACAAAGCGATGGAGCCTGGACGGTCCAGGTCTTCTTCCATCCGCGGACGCACCTAGTCGGTCAGCGACTCGGGTTGGTTGGCCGGCAGCCTCTACCTATTTAAATTGGGCTTCCCCGGCCAAGAAGGTAAAATGAGAATTCTCGCCGGCGATATGGGAAAACTCGCTTGAACATGGAAAACTCCCTGTGTTCGGCGCGGTGACGGAGCGGCCGACCTCACTTGCTCAGCTGTTCAGCTGCGTCTTTGCTCGGTGCGTCATTCATAGCAACTGGTCGGTGACGTTGTCGCGCCACAGCTCGGCGTCGCGCACGTAGCCGCGGGCGACCTGGACCGAGCGGTGCCGGGTCTGCGCCATGATGGCGAGCAGCGGGGCGCCGGCCTGCGCGGCGGCGGTGGCCAGGCCGGCGCGCAGCGAGTGGCCGGACACCGTGGCCGGGTCGAGGCCGGCGCGGGCGGCGGCGCCCTTCACCGCGCGCACCACGGCCATCGCCGACAGGCGCTGCGGGCGCACCCGGCCGCCCTTGACCACCGCCTGGAACAGCGGCCCCGGCGCGCCGCCGCGCAGGCGCAGCCACGCCTCCAGCGCCGCCGCGGCGCAGGTCTCGGCGCTGCGGCCGCGGCGGATCGCCACCACCGCCCCCGCGCCGGTCGGGTCGGTCTTCGAGCGGCGCAGCCGCACCCGCACGCCCTCGGCGCTGATCTGGACATCCTCAAGGTCGAGGCCGACCAGCTCGGAGCGGCGCAGCGCGGCGCCGAAGCCGACGAGCAGCAGGGCGCGGTCGCGCACGCCGACGGCGCCGGCCGGCAGCGCGGCGAGCATGGCGCGCAGGGCGTCGCCGTGCACCGGGGCGACCTGGCGCGGAGCGCTGCCCAGCGTGCCGGCGATGCCGTCGAGCACGCGCGCGATGTCGGGGTGGCGGCGGTCGAACGGGCGGCCGGCGCGGCGGTGCGCCTCGGCGAGGGCGGCGAGCTGCAGGCGGATCGAGGCGAGCTTCAGGCGGTCGGCGCAGTGCGCCAGGTACATACCGATCACGTACGGGTCGCCGCCGAGCGGGTCGACACCGAGCCAGCCGCACCAGCGCGTGTAGGCGGCCCAGGCGGCGCGGTAGGCGCGCAGCGTGGCCGGGGCGCGGGCGGCGTAGGCGCGCGCCTTGGCGCCGAGCGCCGCGGCGTCGGGCAGGCCGTCGGCGGCGAGGGGGACCGGCGGGGCGGCCGGGAGGCCGGCCGGGGTGGCGGGCGCGGGCGGAGCGGCGGCGGGGGGGCGGGGTACGGGGACGGCGGCGGTCGGGGCGAGCAGGATGCGCCCAGGCCGCGGGGCCCGTCCAGGGCGATTGCGTGCGCTAACCGCCCTTAGCGCACGCAATCGCCGCGCCGGCCGGAGCCGGGGCGCGGCGCCCCCGGGGCGGCGATGTGGCCCGACACGGCGGACACGGAAGAGAAAGGGCCGCTCACTAGCTTTCTACCCCGGAAGCGCGAACCATTCTGGGGCGCCGCGGCTTGTTTCCGCGATCGATGGACCGGCGCAAGCCTCGGCAGGGCGGCTTTCCCCGTCGCTCGGCACCCGCGGGCGCTGGGCTCGGGCGAGGGCTGTCCCGAAGGCGAGATCAGTGCCGCCAAGCGCACCGAGGCCGGGCGCAAGATGATGATCGGCGTGGCCGGCGAATCGCAGCGACCCATCGGCGCCGTCCTTGCGTGGCGCGACACCCTTCTGGAACGAAGGCCGCAGACCGTTTGGCCCGGCGCCGTTGCTCGATCGGGACGCCCTGGCCGGTTGGGCCGTGATTATTTCCGATGGCGTCTGTGTAGACGGTACAACCCTGTGACGCTATGATTCCCGATTGAGCTAATACAAAGTGAAGGGCAGTGGCCTAGGCTCCGAGCGGGAGAGCGCAATGCCGAGAGACGCGTCCATAGAAGAGAAGTATGAGCGGGCGATCCGCAATGCGGCCCCGCTTAACCCCGTCTTTCCACACCAGGCGAAAGAACAGATGGCCGCGCTGATCGAGGAGATCGGCCGCTCCAACGCGAACATCGAGCAGTTCCTAAGTCACCAGACGACGGCGGCGCATCGCGGCGGCTTCGTCGCGGAGGAATACCACGCGACGACCTTCAACATGGATAGCATCCTGAAGGGAAAGGCGCTCCGCGCCGAAACCGGCATGGACAACCATCTGATCGGGAACAACGATCGGGTTTCCGACATCGTCATCGCGCGCGACGGCCAGATCGAAGTCCGGGTGCAGTCCAAATACATGGGGGATGCCGCCACCACGGCGAACAAGCACGCCGCCCTCGACACCGCCACCTTGAAACCGAAGTACGAGGGAGCCGATGTCGCGCTGTCGCCGGCCGATCAGGTGGAGGCGGTCGCGAAGCATGCACGTGAACAGGCGGCCAAGCACGAGGGCAAGGCCGCAGCGGCCAGCCCGGCCGACGCCGACCAACTCGTAACCCGCGGGCATCGGGCGAAGGCGGAAGCCTACCGCCAGACCGCGGACAAGACGTCGGGCCGGCTGGAACACGACGGGGTTTCGTCCAAGGACCTGACGAAAGCCGAAGCGAACGCGCTTGGCGACAACGACACGTCCAAGCTCGACGCGATCCGCTCAGCGTACAAGACCGACTCGACCATCCAGCAGATGGGCCGCGCTGCGGCGGGGGCGGCGGCGATGGCGGCGGTGGTCGCCGGCACGGTCAACACCGTCCGCTACCTGGACCAAGTCCGCAAGGGCAAGCTTTCGCCGCAGGAGGCCACCATCAAGATCGTCGCGGAGACGGGCGCCGCCGCGGCCGACAGCGCGATCAAGGCGGGCTTGGTTACCGGAACGCACAGCATCATCACCCGCCTGAGCAGTCAGACCGTCGTCACCACGCTCGCCCGGCAGAGCCTGGGGACCATGCTGCGCAGCAACGCCATATCGGCCGGCGTCGTTTGCGCGGTCGACGCGGCCAAGGACCTTGTCCTTCTCGCCAAGGGCGACATCACCGCGGCCGAGTTCGAGGAACGACAGGGCAAAGGGCTGCTCACCACGTCGGCCGGCGTGATGGGGAGCACGCTGGGGATGGCGGCGATGCCGGCGCTTGGCACGTCGGTCGCGTTGGCACCGGTCGTCGGCGCTCTCGCCGGGGCGCTCGTCGCCGGCGCAGCGATGAGCTTCGCCATGGAGGTCGGGATCGAGGCTCCCTACCGGGAGTTGGTGAGCAACACCAGGGATTTGCGCGAGTCGGCGCTGCTTCTGGAAGAGGTCTCGCAGGGAATTTTCCACGGGCAGGTCCATTTCACCGCGTTCCTGACCGTGGACGCAGAACTCGACACCGCGATCCGGTCGTCCCTGGCCGACGGAGCCGGCAAGGGCGCCGCGATGGCCGCGGCCATCGACCGCATCTGAGGAAGACGACATGTTCGACTTTGCCGCCACCGAGCTGCAGCGCATCGACGAGGTTCTGGAGCCCAAGCTGGCCTGGGCGCGGGAACGGCAGACCCACTGCGAGCAAATGGCGCTCGATGCCTCCCGGCTGCTGGCTTGCGTGGAGGATCGGTTGAGCGACTACGCCTCCCAAGGGTTCTTCCGCCGCTGTTGGTCCACGCTGTCCGGCAAGAGCGGAGAGGTGGAGCGGGCCAACGCGCATGACCTCATCGAGATGCAGAAGCACGCTTGGCGCTACATCAACCTGCTGCAGGAGCGCGACCTGCTGATGGCCCATTCGGTCATCACGGTGAAGAACAATCTGCTGACCCTGTCCGTCCAGCAAAACGAGACGCGCAGCGAGATCACCCGACTGGCCGAACGGGTCTACGACCGTTTTGTCGCGCTGGAGAGCCGGGTGGACCAGATCGAGGTCGCCAGCAACATCCACCGCTGGCTGCTGACCATCGAAACCCGGGAGTACGACGAAAAATACGCCCCCTGCTTGCGGCTGCTTCGGGTGGTCGGTGATTTCCACACGCTGAAAGGTGAGTCCTGGAACGCGGACGAGCTGAAGTACCTTCAGAAGGCGCTTCGCGACGTCGGACTGAACCCCAAGCAGGCGTGGACGCTGAACGATCTCGTCAATGGGCTGATCGACGAAATTGAGGGGCATGGCTTCGATACTTTCGCCGCGCTGACCGAGATCGACCGCGAGCAGCGCATCGACAGCGGCTTCGTGCTCGACGCCATTGCGGCTCCGGCCTTTGGCGCGCTCTACCAGGTGAAGAACAACTACACCGTCAGCTCGCGCGTCATCCGGGCCCTGCAAAAACGGCTGGAGGTTAGCCATGCCGACGCCATGAAGATGATCCTGCACGATTTTGTGGCGGAGCATGGAGTCAACACCTCGTCGTCGATCCCCCTGCAACACCTCGCGGTGGAACTGCTGGGCTGTTGGAGTCTGGCGCGACGGCTGGCCCTGGCCGGGGAAACTGCTGGCAAGGCCAGCCCCAAGGCGCGGGTGACGGCGGAGCAGGGCGCGCCCGCGGCCGATGGGGAGGAGGCGGTCCAGCCGACTCTGCGACACAACAATCAAGTCGACGTGCTGCCATACCGGGATCGGGATCATGCCTCGCAATCGCAGCGGTACCGGCAGCTCATCACCAAATGCCTTTTGGAATATCAGGACGGTGATTTTTACGTTGGTGCCAAAATTCCTGCCGAAAAGGAGAGAGTGGCAAGGAAATGCTTTCACATTGATCGCTATGTCAAGGTTCTCGGCTTGATTGACACGACGTTCTTTGGTGGATGCGAAGAAGGTATGGCGATTTGCGATAACGGAATATATTGGGTCAACCCTGATGCTCCGACGAACCGAAGGTTTATGAGTTGGGGAGATCTGATTTCCAGCAAGCATTCTATAGCCGCGAAAAATGATAAGGTCTGTTTCGGTCAGAGCAAATACTTCTTGCCACTGGGGTGCAAGCTTTCCGCCAAGTACGTTGTGCGGATGATTGTTGACCTCGTCGCGCGGCTGGAGGCAGGCTGACCGTCGTGCCCTTGGCAACGCGGACCTTAGAGGGCGGTCTCAATGAACAAGCGCAACACCGGCGGATTGGCTGGCGATCTCGGCGGCGGCTTGCTCGGCGAGCATCTCGTCGTAGACCTCCTCGGGTGATTTCCCTCCGAGGCACTTCCTGGGGCGCCCGTTGATTTCCGTAAGCGTCCGCCGAGCTACGCGGCGTCGGCGTTTCCGGTGACGCCGTCGGCCTTGATCCAGTTCCAGGGCAGCAGTTCGTCGATGCGGCTGATCTTGTGATCGGCGATGCGGGCGATCACATCGCGCAGGTACGCCTCGGGGTCGAGCCCGTTGAGCTTGGCCGTTTCGATGAGCGTGTACATCGCCGCGGCCCGTTCGCCCCCGACGTCGGCTCCGGCGAACAGCCAGTTCTTCCGCCCCAGCACGACAGCGCGCAACGCCCGTTCGGCGGCGTTGTTGTCGATCTCCAGTCGGCCATCGTCCAGGTAACGGGTCAGCGCCGTCCAGCGGTTGAGCATGTAGCGCACCGCCTTGGCGGTGTCCGACTTGCCGTCAAGCCGGCCCAGCGTCTCCTCCAGCCAGGCCTTCAACGCGGCCATTTTCGGGGCGGCCTCGGCCTGACGCACGCGCCGGCGCTCATCGGCGTCCTGGCCGGCGATCCTGGCCTCCACCGCATACAGCTCGCCGATCCGCCGCAAAGCCTCCGCCGCGATCGGCGCCTTGCCCTTGGCCGAAACCGCCACGTCGTGGAACTTGCGACGGCCATGGGCCATGCAGCCAATTTCGATGATCCGGGCCCGCCCGTCGGGCCCCGGTTCGTACAGGCCGTTGAACCCGGCATAGCCGTCGGCTTGCAGCGCCCCTTGGAAATCCTTCAGGTGGCCGCACGGATGCTCGCCGCCGCGCCCGGGGCTGTAGCGGTACAGCGCCGCCGGAGGTGACGGGCCGTTCCAGGGGCGATCATCGCGCAGGTAGACCCACAGGTAGCCGGTCTTGGTCCGCCCGGCCCCCGGGCTCAGCACCGGGACCGGCGTGTCGTCGGCGTGCAGCTTGGCGGAACCGATGACGCTGGTTTCGATCGCCTGGATCAGCGGGCGCAGCAGCCGAGCCGCGTGGCCGACCTGATCGGCCAGGGTGGAGCGGCTCAACTCCAGGCCCAGGCGGGTGAAGATCTCCGCCTGACGGTACAGCGGCAGATGATCGTCGAATTTGCTCACCAGCAGGTGGGCCAGCAGCCCCGGCCCGAACAGGCCACGCTCGATCGGCAGCGACGCCGGTACCTGGGTGATCGCCTCGCAGCGCCGGCACGAGAACTTCGGGCGGACGTGCTCGACCACCTTGAAGTGCGCCGGCACGTATTCCAACTGCCGGGCGCGGTCCTCGCCCAGCCGGCGCAGCGCGCCGCCGCACTGCGCGCAGGTGCAGGTCCCGCCGGCGGGCTCGTGCACCCGTTCCTCGCGCGGCAGATGCTCGGGCGGCAGCATGCGCCTGGGCCGGCGCTTGGTGTCGGCGTCCACCGGCGGCGCGTCGGGCTGCGTGACGATGGCGGCCTGCTCGCCTTCGGCGGCTTCCAAGTCCTCCAGCGCCAGTTCCAACTGAGCGATGGTTCGGCCCAGCTTTTCCGAGGACTGGCCGAAGTGCATGCGGCGCAGCCGGGCGAGCTGAAGCTTCAGCTTCTCGATCTCCAGCGCCTTGCTCTTGATGCCCTCCAGCGCCGCGCCGAGCGCCGCATCCTTGGCGCGCAACGCCGCCTCCTGGGCATGCAGCCGGGCCGCCTGCTCGGCAACGAGCTGACGCAACGCCGCGTTGTCGGCCAGAAGCTGGGCGGGATCGGAAACCATGGCGCGATTTTACCAGGACACCGGGATCCCGACGACCGGCCCGAGGGCGGCTGAGTCACCGTGTCGCGCCCGGCCCGCTGCGGCTCAGCCGGCCAAGTCGGGTTTCCAGGTCCGTTCCGCCGCGCGCCAGTCCAGCCCTTCCACGAGCATCGCCAGCTCCGCCGGGGTTAGCGTCACCACGCCCTCGCGCGACACCGGCCAGACGAACCGGCCGCGCTGAAGGCGCTTGGCGAACAGGCACAGGCCGTTGGTGTCGTAGTAGAGAATCTTGATCTTGTCGCCGCGGCGCCCGCGGAAGAGGAAGAGATGGCCGCTGTGCGGGTCTTGGGCAAGGCGTTCCTGCACCAGCAACGCCAAACTCGCCCAGCCCTTGCGCATGTCGGTGTGCCCGGTGGCCAGCCACACCCGCACCCCGCTCGGCACCGGGATCATGCCAGGGCACCAATGACGGCCGCCGCCAGGGCCGGGCCGACCGGCCCTTCCAGACGCAGGCGTGCCCCGCTGGGCAGGAGGACCTCAAGGATCGCCGGGCTCGTGGCCTGCGGCACCGGAGGAGGCAATGGTCCAGGGGGCTCCGCGACCGGCGGCTCCGTTACGGTCGGCTCCGGCGTGATGGGGACTGTCTGAAATTTCGTGTACGGGCCATAACTTCGGGACCGAAGGAGGCCCCGCATGGCACGACGCAAACACCCCAGCATTCCGGATGCGCTGCTTGACCAATTGCTCGCCGGCGCCGATCCGAAGAGTGCCTTCGCCAAGGATGGCCTGCTCGATGAGCTGAAGAAGGCGCTCGCCGAGCGGGCGCTGAACGCCGAGATCGACCATCACCTGGAGAGCGGTGAGCCGGACGGGCGGTCCAACAGCCGCAACGGCTATGGGCGCAAGACGGTGCTCACTGACACCGGCAAGATCGCCCTGGAGGTGCCGCGCGACCGGCTCGGCACCTTCGACCCGCAGCTCATCGCCAAGTACCAGCGCCGCTTCCCGGGCTTCGACGAGAAGATCATCTCCATGTACGCCCGCGGCATGAGCGTGCGGGAGATCCAGGGACATCTGCGCGAGTTGTACGGCATCGAGGTCTCGCCCGACCTGGTCAGCGCCGTCACCGACGCCGTGCTGGAGGAGGTAGCGGCCTGGCAGGAGCGCCCGCTGGAGCCGCTTTACCCGCTGGTCTTCTTCGACGCGCTGCGGGTCAAGGTGCGCGACGAGGGCACGGTGCGCAACAAGGCGGTCCATGTCGCGCTCGGCGTGCGGCCCGACGGCACCAAGGAGGTGCTGGGGCTGTGGATCGAGCAGACCGAGGGCGCCAAGTTCTGGCTGCGCGTCATGAGCGAGCTGAAGAACCGCGGGGTGGAGGACGTGCTGATCGCCATCGTCGATGGCCTGAAGGGCTTTCCCGAGGCGATCACCGCGGTGTTTCCGCAGGCCCAGGTGCAAACCTGCATCGTCCACCTCATTCGCGGGTCGCTGGAGTTCGTGTCCTGGAAGGACCGCCGGGCGGTCGCGGCGGCGCTGAAGGAGGTTTACCGGGCCACCGACGCGGCCGCTGGGGAACGAGCCCTGGAGGCGTTTGCTGCCGGCCCCTGGGGCACCAAGTATCCGGCGATCGCCCTGGCTTGGCGGCGCAACTGGGTGGCGGTGATCCCCTTCTTCGCGTTCCCTGACGACGTCCGCCGGATCGTCTACACCACGAATGCCATTGAGGCGCTGAACGCGAAGCTGCGCCGGGCGGTGCGCACCCGCGGCCACTTCCCGACCGACGACAGCGCGCTGAAGCTGCTGTTCCTGGTCTTGAACCAAGTCACCAAAGACTGGAAGATGCCACCACGCGAGTGGGGCATGGCGAAAGCCCAGCTCGCCATCCTGTTCGAGGACCGGTTCTCGCTCACCTGATCACAACCGGCCCGTACACGGAATTCCTGACAGTCCCGCGTGATGGTCACCGCGACGAAGCTGGACGGTTCGGCCATGGCGGTCCCCGTGGCCTTCATCAGCCCCCGCCAGCAATACAGCAGGCTTTCGTGCACGCCCAGCCGGCGGGCCGCTTCCGTCACCACCACGCCGGGGCGGAACGCCTCCTCGACCATCCGTACCTTTTCCGCCGGCGTGTAATTCCGCCGCCGCTCCGTTCCCGTCAGAACCTCGACCCGCTGATAAGCCATGACGTTTGCAACTCGTTTGCGTCCGCGCGATGACGCGCCGCGCAAACCTCAAACGCCGGACCCTACTTTGCCAAGGCGGTCCTCACTGGAGGCGTACCGACAACCGGAGAGCGCCGACGAAAGTCGTCGTCTTCCAGTGCCCATGGGGAACCGCAGCGCGGCAGCGTTCTCCTCGCGGCGCACGGCCGTACATCCGCGCCATATTGGTGGAGGTGCCGCATTCATCGATGAACACCAGCCGCTCCGGGTCCAGGTCCGTCTGGGCGTCGAACCAGGCTTGGCCGCTGTCGGCTATATCCGCTCGATCTTGTTCGGCAGCGTGCGCTGTCTTTTTTTCCGCGTCACGCCGTGACGTTGGAAGAACCGGCACACGATGCTGGGCAGTGGCCGATACTCCACCGTCTCGTCCAGGCGCTCGGCTACCTCCGCCAAGGTCAGATCGGGCTTCTCCTCGATCCAGCCAAGGATGAGGTCCCGATGCTCGTCGATCCGATGCGAGCGGACATTGCCACCACGCTTGTCCGGGGTCAGATCGCCGTGCGTTCGTGCGCGGGCAACCCAGCGGATCGCCGAGGAAACCCCGACCTCGAAGCGCGCAGCTGCCGCCCGGCAAGAGGCTCCAGCCGCAACCGCCTCCACCACGCGCCGACGAAGATCGACCGACAGTGCTTTCGCCATCCAGACCGGTCTCCTTCAAGCGCTCTGAACCTTGAATCACACCGGCCCGCCTATGGGAATCCCCGATTCAAATACCCGGCAATCCGCTCTAGAGGGCGCACTCCTACGATGCGGCGTTCTCAAAAAAGCTAAATCATCTGAGCTCTGCTCTAAACAAACTCCCGAACTTGTGGATTACGCGCAACGTCTGCAAATGCTGCTATTCGTAGCCATGCTGATGTTAGTCGCGCATCGCAATGCGCGTTAGCGATTCCCTGGGCCCACGCCACTCCTCGAACCGGGGGGAGGGTGCGGCTAAGGTATATAAGCATTCAGCCACCGTTGGTCCAGGGATCGTCGTCTAGTGGTTGCGTTATCTTAGGAACTTTGCGATAAGCGATACTGCATCACGAACGTCGCCACTGGATCGCGCGTCATCATGACCGCTTACGTTTTTCAAAAGAAAACAACCTGTCCACCACTTCACGTACTTGTCATTTGCGCGGGCGTGTACGGCCGACGCGCGGAGGGCAAATTCGTCCCGTCTGCAGTTCAGTCCCTTCAATATATTGAACAGAGTGCTGCCCGCGCGGCACAGCATTGGATCGACGCAGACGCTCATGGCCGTCTCATCGGGCGGCAGCTCGGGACCGTTCAGCTATTGGTATCTGCGACCGATCCAAATTTTGCGTTTCAGGAGAGCACGCCGCTTCCGGCCATCTCGGAGAACGTGACTGCCGCCATCAGGACGTGGCTGAACGACTGCGCCACTGAGGGTGCACTTGGCGTCCTACATTGGATCGGTCATGGGATCACGCATGTCGAGTCGGGCACCAATGTTGTCGGCATTCAGACCCTCTGTGAGGATTCTGAACCGGATGCCATGCGGGTGATTGACATGGGGCGGCTCTACAGCAGCATGAGCCGTGGGCAAATTCCGAGCAACTGCATGTTGTTCATTGATGCGTGTCGTGAACTGACCGGTGGCGACGAGAAGAAGGTTATCAAGCTCGATCCACTCTGCGGTCTCCGCGTAGCGGCTCAGACATACGTTGATACGACCCATGCCTTCCGGCTGAGCGAGCCCGGTGATCGGACACTGGCGTTCCAGAAGCCAAATGCTGAGCTTGGGTTCAGAGGTGGAGCGTTGATGACCGAAGCACTCATCGATGCATTTCAGTATTACGCCGCGAAAGGTGGGGCTTTGGCCCCGTCCTCGGTCGACGTTCAGCAGCTGGAAGACGCAGTTAGAGCACGTTTCTCGTGGTGGCGGTCCTTGTTTAAGGGGAAAAGGGTTCCGAGATTTCAGAGCATACGGTCAAGGATGCCAAGTACGTCGGTTGAATTTCTTCACGCCCTGGAACCACGAGCGATGCTTGATGTTTGCATTCGTAAACGCGGGGGTGGCGCTGTCTCAAAGACACCCTACGTGAGCGGATTGGAGACGCGGAAGAGCAGATCAACTTGCACCCATTCTGCGAACGGAGCAAGCTCGTTGGGTCATACTGCTCCACAGGCACTGCAGGCGTATGAGAGAAGCTGGCGAGGTGAGGTGATCCCGGGGGGATGGTGTTACTTCGGCTCAGTGCAGGACGTACACTCACCGCCCCACTACTTTAAAAATGTCGGGACCCCAGGTATCTGCCCAGCCTTCAATTCCTCCGGCTTTCCTGACGAAGAAAGTCCGGGGCGAGTATGGGAGCTTTGATCATGGCTATTGCTGATCTGCGCAATCCCATTCTGGCCGGCCGCTTTTCCTCCTGGAACGGGAAGGTGGGAAACTTCGTCGTATCTCCCGACCTTCCAAGGGAGTTGGAGGAACTTCCCTCTGGTCCGACGTATGTGCAGGTTGCAGCTCCCGATGGTGCTGTGGCGACGGGCAGCATTGAAATCCCCGAACCCCCGGACGCACGGGACCGCTTTCGTCTTTTTTCCGAGTTATTGGCGCACGGTTCCTCGCAGACATGGCCGGAGAGACCGCGATTGCCTCAGGTTGCCCTCTGGAAAGTCGAGGAGCGCGCAACATTCCAACAGGTTTCACCAAGAAAAGCAAGAAGGCGCGGTTATACGCTTCTGCTCGAAAATGAGCGAGCGATGATCTTAGAGTTCAGTGAGGGAAAAGATTGTCCATCGCTTTATGCGAGGTTGCCACCCAGCAAGCGTGCCCTGGAGATACATTTCCCTCTGGCAGGCGATTTGTACGCCGCCCCGCGAGAAATTCTGGGGCTAGATCGGCTGGCGCTAGCCACAACAACGGAAAGACTTGCAGAAGCGTTCCTCGGGTTCTTGCGGACCGACCTTAACAACAGCGCGGACCTGGTGGGCGAACGCCTCGTCAAAGCGGCCACGGAGACTTTGCGTAGGAATGAAGCCTTGTCGGTGATCGACCGGATTGCATTGGCTCATATCGCGATCCGTGGGGGCATGTCAGCTCAGATGATTGAAGTCTTCAAAGCCGCTCTTAAACCCGATGATCCTCTTACCACACCAGACCTATATGCGCTTCACTGGCTCGTTGATTTCAGTCGCGCCAATTCCTTGAGCGGTTTTGGAAAGCGTCTGTTGGAGGCACTGACTCACCTCAAAGAGTCGATGCCAATCTGCAGCGAGACGGTTCGGCAGGTGATGGGCCTTTCCTCCTTCATTCGTGATGATCTGGAGGCGGAGGACCAGTACCCACCGGAACTTGACGGGATGTTTGAATGGCTGCGACGCCTTTGTGACGCAATGGTGTGGGAAGTTCCTTTCACCACCTTCCATGGACGAAGCCCCCTGGACCCGGTCGCGCAAGCGACGTCGGTAGCAAAAAAAAAATGAGCATCTTCAGCCGGTGACCGCCTTCCCGGAAGAAGGAAATACTGTTCGGAGATTTAGCCGCGAACAGAAGACAGTCACGCATGAAAAAGAGGCGCGCCGTGGTTCGGACGCCGGTGAGCGCGAGCTAATTGAAGAACTTATCGGAGTTAATCGCGTCGCCAAAGTGGTGAAGGGTGGCCGTCGATTTAACTTTGCTGCATTCGTCGTTGTCGGCGATGGAAAGGGCCGCGTTGGCTTCGGTTCTGGCAAAGCGCGTGAGATCCCCGAGGCAATCCACAAAGCGACTGATCAAGCTAAACGCAGCATGATTCGGGTGCCTCTACGCGACGGACGCACTCTGTATCATGACGTCAACGGCCACTTCGGGGCAGGTAAGGTTATCCTTCGCTCAGCTCCGGTCGGTACTGGAATTATATCGGGCGGTCCGATGCGGGCCATTTTCAAGGCGCTTGGGGTGACCGACATCGTGGCTAAGTCAATTGGATCCGCTAATCCCCAAAACCTGATTAAGGCGACTCTCGATGCGTTGAGCCAAGTGGACAGCCCTCGTTCAGTCGCCGCCCGCCGAGGTCGTCGCGTCAGCGATATGCTCGGACACCGTGCGATTAGTCAGCGTTGAAATCATACCGGCGAGCGGAACCGCTGACTCACTGATGGGGATTCCCAAGGCCGGCAATCCGTGATTCAATTCCCCATTGCAATGGGGAGGAGCGCATGCCAGCGGCGTTGTCGATCCGGGAAGACCTGAGCGCCAGCGATTTGCGTGCCCTGGCGCGGCGGGAGAGCAAAGGGCGGGTGGCGGCCCGGATGTTCGCCATCGCCCATGCGCTCGACGGGGTGAGCCGGGCGGAAGCGGCGCGGTTGGCCGGCATGGACCGCCAAGCCCTGCCCGACGCCGTGGTGCGCTACAACGCCGAAGGCGTGGCCGGGCTTTATGATCGTCCGTTGCCCGGCCGGCCGGAATGGCTGAGCGAGGGCGAGCAAGGTACCCCTTCGCCGAGGACCGCCTTGTGAACGGGGACGGAAGGTGAATCATCCGGCCTGTCCCTATGGCTATCCCTATGGCAGTGCCCATGACTATCCAGCGCGTCGAGGGTACGCCTCCGGTAAGTGCCGCCTTGGCAAGTTAGGGGTCGGCGTCTGAGGTTTGCGCGGCGCGTCATCGCGCGGACGCAAACGAGTTGCAAACGTCATGGCTTATCAGCGGGTCGAGGTTTTGACGGGAACGGAGCGGCGGCGGACCTGCACGCCGGCGGAAAAGGTACGGATGGTCGAGGAGGCGTTCCGCCCCGGCGTGGTGGTGACGGAGGTGGCCCGCCGGCTGGGCGTGCACGAAAGCCTGCTGTATCGCTGGCGAGGGCTGATGCAGGCCAGCAGGACCGCCATGGCCGAACCGTCCAGCTTCGTCGCGGTGACCATCACGCCGGAGCCGACCGTAACCGAACCGCCGGTCGCGGAGTCATCAGGGCCATTGCCGCTTCCGGCCGCGCCAGCCACGAGCCCGGCGATCCTCGAGGTCATCCTGCCCAGCGGGGCACGCCTGCGTGTGGGTCAAAGTTCAGTTGATGACTACACCATCAACTGGGTCACGTTTCAGCTGATGTTGACACCGGTCCCGCATCGTTGAAGCGCAGCACCCAGTCGCGCACCGTCTGCGAGCTGACCCCGCCGCCCCCCGCCACGGTCGAGCGCGGTTCTCCGTCGTAGATCGTCGCCAGGGCGAGCAGCCGGCGAACTTGGCCGGGATCGTGAGAGGAACGGGCAAGCCGACGCAGGGCGGCGGCGTCGTAATCGCTGCGCAGCGGAACCAGAACAGCCATCGTGGACCTCGTCGCCGTGGCCTCTCCGGTGAATCACGCGGCGCGGTTGTCAGTGCCGATTGGATACTCCCCGGAACGGGCGGCTGAAAATTCCCCAGGCTAACGCAACGGCAGGGCTCCGGGGCGTACGCCCCGGAGCCCTGCGGCCGCCCGTCGCCCATGATCACCCTCCGAGGCGGAGGGAGGGCGCAGGTGGTCAGACTTGGGGAACTCGTCATGATTCTCGATCTCGCCCGCGAGGGCCTGTCGGTGTCGGCGATCGCACGCCGCACCGGCCTGGATCGCAAGACCATCCGCAAATACATCGCCCGCGGATTGGAGGCGCCCGCTTACACCCCTCGGCCAACTCGGCCGACGCTGCTCACACCCTTCGAGCCCTATCTGCGCGAACGCCTGCAGGCATTTCCCGATCTCAGCGCCCAGCGACTGCTGCGGGAACTCAAGGAGCGCGGTTACACCGGCGGCTACACCATCCTGAAAGCCGTGGTTCGCGCCATGCGTCCCACCCCATCACCGTCCTTCGAGCGCCGCTTCGAGACACCGCCCGGCAAGCAGGCCCAGGTCGATTTCGCCTTCTTCAAGACGACCTTCACCGACGAGCCCGAGGTGGAACGGATCGTCTGGCTGTTCTCCATGGTGCTCGGCCACAGCCGCATGATGTGGGCCCGCTTCGTGGCCCGCCAGGACCTGCAAACCGTGCTCCGCTGCCACATCGCCGCCTTCGACAGCTTCGGCGGCGTGCCGGAACAGATCCTCTATGACCGCATGAAAACCGCCGTGTTGGGCGAGATCGAAGACCCCGATCAGCCGACCCAAGGCATTGCCTACAACCCCAAGCTCTTCTCCCTGGCCAGCCACTACGGTTTCCTGCCGAAGGCCTGCAAGCCGTACCGCGCCAAGACCAAGGGCAAAGTCGAACGGCCCTTCCGCTATGTGCGCGAGGACTTCTTCCTGGCCCGCAGCTTCCGCAATCCCGAGGACCTGAACATCCAGTTCACCCAGTGGCTGGATCCGCTCGCCAACCGCCGCCGGCACGCCACCACCCAGCGCATCGTCGCCGAGCATTTCGCCGAGGAGCGTCCCCACCTCAAGCCGCTGCCGGCCGGACCCTTCAACAGCGTGCTGGCCCTGGAGCGCCGTGTCACCCGCGACGGCATGGTGTCGGTCGGCGGCAACCTTTACTCCGTGCCGGATTGCACCCGCCGGCGGACGGTGGAGGTGCAGGTCACCGCCGGCACCGTCACCATCCTGGAGGACGGCATAGCCGTCGCATCTCACCCGGCGCTGGAAGGACGAGGCCAGCGGCGCATTGCCACCGGCCATCGGACCCAACCTCCACCGCCCAACAGCCAGACGCCCAGGGAGGTCGCCACGCCCCCGGCGCCACCGCTGCAGGGCGGCACCGTCACCCCTCGCTCGCTGGCCATCTACGACACCATCGGCCGCCACTTGGCCAACCAGCCGGGGAGCCCGTGATGAGCACCACGTCGCTGGAAGCCGGCCCCGCCACCCTCGACCGCATTCGCCAATATCTGGTTGGGCTGAAGATGCCGCGCCCCTTGGAAGCGCTGGAGCACATCCTGCGCCGGTTGGAACGCGGCGAACTCTCCGCCCTTGGAGGCCATCGACGCCCTGCTGGGCGAGGAACTGACGTTGCGCGAGGGACGCCGCATCAAGGCGGCCCTGAAGATGGGCCGGCTTCTCTCCATCAAGACGCTCACCGGCTTCGACTTCTCCTTCCAGCCCTCGCTCGATCGCGATCGAATCATGACCTTGGCGCAGCTCGACTTCGTCGACCGGCACGAGGTGGTCCATTTCCTCGGCCAGCCCGTTCCCGCGTCATGATGCCCACCTCGCTACGTCATTGAAAATCAAAGGCCTGCTGATCCGGATTGTCTGTTACCGGACGGCGTGCCGACAGGCGGAGCGGTTCGAGCCCGGCCAGCTGGGTTTCCGGAATTGCCCATGGCGCCCCTTTGCACGCTTGGCTTGCCTGGATGGTTCCGCCGGCGATCAGCCGCAGCACGGTCATTTTGCTGACCTTCAGCCGGTCGGCCGCCTGCTCCAGGGTCACCTCACCCCGCTCGGCGATCTCGCCCTCCCGGTACACCGCGACACCATGGGCATTGCGGAAGCTGCGCACCCGCGCCTCGGTCCAACTGTTGCCTTTGCCGGTGCGCTTGCCGGCCCGGTTCAGGATTGCGGCGATGCCGCCGTCCGTCTGCTGCCGGGCCAGAGCCCGAATGAGATCGCCGGTGTCGGCGTCGGTCCGCCAGCGGTGCTTGCCGCTCCGGTTCTTCGGCACCGCCAGACGGGTGTGATCGCCGCCCTGCCAATGGATCACCAGTTGGATCGTGTCATCGACCACCTTGGCCACGATCTCCGCGATGACGGTCCGTAAGATGCGTTTGCGCGTCTCCGCCGTCGCGCCGGGGTGATGCCAAAGCGTCTCGATGTCAGCCCCCAGCGCCATCAGGCGGGTCCGCTCCTCGGCCGTGGGAGTTGCGCTCTGGCCGGTCTGCAACGCCGCCAAGCGTTCCTCCAGGCGATGGACTTCCACCAGCCGGCCGTTCCACCGGCGTTCCAGTTCGGCTGCCACGAGGCGATAGTCGGGATCGACCGCGTCATACTGGCGGCGCGCCAGCTCGGCCTCGTAGCGCGCTTGAGCCAGGGCGAGTTCCGCCTGCCGCCGCGTCTCGGAACCGTCGGCCTCGCGTGCGTCGATCGCCCGCAGCGCCGCCTCGATCCCCAACGGGGCCAGGAACCGCAGGGCTTCCGCCGCCACCGCGGCATCGACCCGCAACCCGCCGAACGAGATGCAGCGCTCGGTTCCGTGATTGAGGTGCGCGCCGCAACAGTCGTAGCGCACGCAGTATCCGTCCGTGCCGCTGTAGGCCACGTGCAGCCGTCGCCCGCAGTGTCCGCAGCGCAGCAGCCCGGCCAGCAGCGCGTCGCCGCGGCGCACCGAGCCGCGGGTCATCATCCCCTTGCTGTTGGCGTTGTCGGCGATCAGGGCCTGGTTCCTCCCGAACTCCGCCCACGAGATGTAGCCCTCGTGATGCTCGGGGATCAACACCTCCCACTCCGCCTGCGCGCGGCGGAAGCCGCGAACCACCCGTTTGCGCCCATCCTGCACGCCGACCCGGCTGCCGGTGCGGCCGAACGCGTAGGCCCCGCCATAGATCGGGTTGGTCAGCAGGTGATGGGGGGTGTTGTAGACCGGCAGCTTCCATACGACGCGCGGTCCCTCGGCGGTCCGCTCGACGGCCGGCAGCCGGATCCGTTCCTGACGCAGCCAGAGGTGAACCTGCCGGATGCTCTGGAACTCGGCGAACTTGCGGAACACCAGGGCGAGCGCCTCACGCACCCGCAGGTCCGGGTCCATGGCGATGCGGTCGTGACGGATCTTGATGTAGCCGACCGCCACGGTGAAGAACAGTTCGCCGCGGCGCGCCTTCTGGCGCAGGGCCTCCAGGGAGCGTTGACGCAGGATGGACAGTTCCATCTCGCTCATCGTGCCCTTCATGCCCAGGAGAAGCCGGTCGTTGGGCAATTTCGCGTCATAAACCCCGTCCTCATCGGCCAGCAAGCACCCCACCAAGCCGCAAAACTCCAGCAGCGTGTGCCAGTCCCGACCGTTGCGGGCGAGCCGCGACGCCTCGATCGCCAGCACGATGCCGACCCGCCCTTCGCAGATCGCCCCCAGCAACCGCTCGAACCCGGGGCGGGCGATCCCGCCGCCGGAACGGCCGAGGTCGTCGTCGATGACGACCACCTCGGACCAGCCGAGCTGGCGGGCGCGGTCGACCAGCCCGTATTGCCGGCGGTGTCAGGCGACACATCAAACTGCCCCCCTGACGCCATGAGGAATTGCCCCCCTTGAGAGAAGGGGACTTGAGGGATGGTGAGCTTGAACGAGGCTTTTCCGCGGGGCATTGAACCGCGGAGGGACGTGATGAAGGCGCCGGATGACGTGTCGGCGATGCTGAAGCTGAAGGCGCTGGGCTGGGGAGCGAAGCGGATCGCGGCGGAACTTGGCTGCTCGAAGCACACGGTGAAGCGGTGGCTGGGTCTTGGCGGCTGGCGGCCGTGCGCGTCGCCGTCGCGGTCGAAGCGGCTGGATGATCATGGGGCCTGGCTGGCCGAGCGCTTCCACCGGCATGCCGGGAACGCCGACGTGATCCGGCAGGAGTTGGCGCGGGAGAAGGGGATCGCAGTCAGCCTGCGGACAGTGGAGCGGGCGGTGGCACCGCTGCGCCGGGAACTGGTCGCCCAGGCGCAGGCGACGGTGCGCTTCGAGACGCGGCCGGGCGAGCAGATGCAGATCGACTTCGGCGTCCGGCGCGTCGAGATCGGCGGGGTGGCGACGGTGGTGTTCCTGTTCGTGGCGACGCTGGGCTTTTCCCGCCGGCTGCATGTTCGGGCCTACGGGCACGAGAAGCAGGACAGCTGGTTCGATGGTCTGGAAAGCGCTTTCCGGGCCTTCGGCGGTGTGCCCGAGGAGGTCCTGCTCGACAACGCGCGGGCGCTGGTCCTGCATCACGATCCGGCCAGCCGGGAGGTGGTGCTGCACCCGCGCCTGCACGCCTTTGCCCGGCACTGGGGCTTCCGGGTGCGGGCCTGCGCGCCGTACCGGGCGCGCACCAAGGGCAAGGACGAGCGCGGCGTCGGCTACGTCAAGCGCAACGCCATCGCCGGCCGCTCCTTCGCGACCTGGGCGGAACTGGAGGCGCACCTGGAGGCCTGGACACGGGACATCGCCGATCAGCGGTGTCACGGCACGACCGGCGAAGCGCCGATCGAGCGCTTCCGGCGGGAGGAGGCCCAAGCGCTGAAGCCGCTGGCCGGCATTCCCCCCTTCACCACGGCGCGCGACCTGGTTCGCCGGGTCGGCACGGACTGCGCGGTGGAGGTGGACGGCAACGCCTACTCGGTGCCCTGGCGGCTGATCGGCGAGCGGGTCCGGGTGATGGTGGAGGCCGGCACGCTGCGGGTTCTCCATGCCGGCCGCGAGGTGGCGGTGCATGCCGAACTGAAGGGGCGGCATGGGCGCTCGATGCAGGACGCCCATCTGGCCGGCGTCGCCGGAGCGGACGGCCGGCCTGTTCGCGTCGCCCGCCCCGAGGGCGGCGGCGCGGTGGCGGCTGTGCCGGCGCTGTTGCGTCCGCTGGCCGAATACGAGGCCGTGGCCGGAGGAGGCTTCTGATGAGCGAGCACGACCATCTGATCGCCATGCTGAACCGGCTGAAGCTGACGGCCTTGCGCGACCAGCTCGACAGCCTGATCGACGAGGCCGGGCGGCGGGAGCTGACGATCCGCGAGTCCCTGGCGCTGTTCTGCGAGCGGGAGATCGCCCGGCGCGACCAGCGCCGCATCGACATGGGCTTCGGGCTGGCCCGCTTCCCCTTCGTGCGCGAGCTGGCCGGCTTCGACTTCGCCGCCCAGCCGTCGCTCGACAAGGCGCAGATCCGGGAGATCGCGTCGGGACGCTTCATCGCCAACGGCGAGGCCGTGCTGTTTCTCGGCCCGCCGGGGGTGGGCAAGACGCATCTGGCGGTGGCCATCGGGCGGGAGGCGATCGTCGCCGGCTACTCGGTGCTGTTCAGCCCGGCGACGACCCTGGTGGCCCAGCTCGCCAAGGCCCATGCCGATGGCCGGCTGGAGGAAAAGCTGCTGCACTACACCAAGCCCAAGCTGCTGATCGTCGATGAGCTGGGCTACCTGCCCTTCGAGCCGGACGCCGCCCACCTGTTCTTCCAGCTCGTCAGCCGGCGCTACGAGAAGGGGGCGATGCTGGTGACCTCCAATCGGGCCGTGGGGGAATGGGGCAGCGTCTTCGGCGATCCGGTCGTGGCCACCGCGATCCTCGACCGGTTGCTCCACCACAGCCACGTCGTCACCATCCGAGGCGACAGCTACCGGCTTCGCGAAAAGCGCCGCAGCGGGCTTCTGCAGAAGCCCGCTGCGGCGCCTCAACCGACCACCGCCTGAGCGGTGCAACCGGGGGGCAGTTCCTCGTGTCGCCAGGGGGGCAGTTCGGGATGTCGTTTGACAGGCGGCGGCTCTCATGGTTGTGCAGGAGCTGCTCCGGACTGGACTGGCGGACGTAGACGTAAGCATGGCGCGCGAGGTGATCAGGCGTGATCTTGCTCATCGTTCGCCTCCGCCGTCGGGGTTTCGCTCGCCAGCACCTCCAGCAGGAGCTGTTCCAAAAGCGGCAGCAGCCGTTGCGCCACCTCCCGCGGGAGGACGGTCGTCGGCTGCGTCGGCGTAAACAGGTCTGGTTGCACGGTCGCTCTGGGGTGTCTCATGCCGCCCTCCGTTGCGTCGCTCGCGGAGCAACGACAGGGCGGCGTCGGTGGTCAGGCGCAACTCCTGGAGAACCCCCAACGGGAACCGGGGGGCGTCACAAAGGCTGGCGTTGCCGGCCGCCGGCGCGGTCATCCATTCCGGCACGTGGGTCACCGTGCCGTCCGGCTGCTCGACCACCAGCACGATGATACCGCGCAAGCGGTGACGCCGGACGACGCCGACACGTTCGCCGCACCGGGGATGAAAAGGGTAGTGGATCGTTACGTCCTGGCCCTGATATCGGGCAGTATGTCGCTGCCTCGCCCGGCTGCGGCAAGACGCACCTGGCCCTCGCTCTGGGGGTGGAGGCCGTCAAGGCCGGCCGCTCGGTCTACTTCGCCACACTGGCCGACATCGTGAGCTCGCTGGCCAAGGCCGAGCGCGAGGGGACCTTGCGGGAGCGTCTGCGCTTCCTATGTCGGCCACAGCTGCTGATCGTCGACGAGATCGGCTACCTGCCGGTGATCCCCGGCGGCGGCAACCTGTTCTTCCAGCTCGTCAACGCCCGCTATGAACGCGGCGCCATGATCCTGACCTCCAACCGCGGCTTTTCCGAATGGGGCGATGTCTTCGGCGGCACTGTCGTCGCTTCCGCCCTGCTGGACCGCCTGCTGCACCATGCCGTGGTGGTGCAGATCGAAGGCGCCAGCTACCGCCTGCGCCGCCACGCCGAACTGATGCCGGACAACAACCGCAGCAGGCCGCTCACTGCCCCACCGCTGGCTCCACGGCGCCGAGGCCGGCCACCAAAAGCGAGGAGCGCCGACACCGAAGCCAATCCATAGCCCTTCAAACCATCTGGGGATTTTTCAACCGACCGTTCTGAGGAAACTTCATTCGGCCTTTACAGCGGTCCTCCGGGAATCGCTGCATGATTCGTAATCCGCAGGACTTGCTATTATGAGTGCCCGCGTAGAATATCTGCAATTATAATGTATGCGCCTTCCAGTTTACATCATGCACACGATGGTATGCAGACTAATTCTGCGGGATATGGTATTTATATTTCTTTTGTTGTTTGGTAATTGATTATTGTGGTAATCGTATTGTGCTATTTTGTATCGCATCTATATTGTGTAAGATGTCGAGGTGTGCGACCATTCGGAGTTCTGAAGATGGAGAAGCACTCGACCAAAATCTCTTTTCGTTGTAAATTCCAACATCGTGTTAGGGCCGTAGCGGCAACTCTTTTCGTCCTATCTGGGTGTGCGGGTACGGAACAATATAACCAACTCAGTCAGGTTGGAGCCGGGTATGCACAGGCTATGGAGGCGGCTCTCAGCGACTATCGCCGCACCTATATCGACGCTCGTTCCGAAGAGTACTTGGCCGACATGGCACTGCTTAACTTGGACAGCAGACAGGAAGGCCGGCGCTCCCAACGAGGTGAGCCCACTCAATTCGGCATTGATTCATGCCGTCAACAGGCGCCTGCAGCTGGAGCGAACTCGACCCCGACGGACTTTGCCGCCCGGCAATGCGCAGATATAGCTAGGGTTATTGTGATATCGCGCCTCATCACACACGCTCAGCTTTTCGGAGAGTATTTCAATCAGCTGGGCAAGTTGGCGACCAGCGATGCCCCCCAGGCAGCGGGCGCTGCAGCGGGGCGAGTGGCCGACAGCCTTAAAGCCGTCGGAACAGCACTAGACCGAGCGGTTCCGGGCCAAACAGCTGCTCTCGACCCCATTGCCCGTGCCGTCACCGAGGCCGTACAGAGGGCCGAACTCCGCAATGAACTCGACCGCAATCAGGAGCTGATCCGGCGCGAGATGGCCATTGAAGACAAGACTCTGGCGTACCTGGAGAAGCAGGCTGAATCTGAACAGCTGCGCCTCTTCGAACGCCGCTTCGACAGGCTGGTCTCGGTACCAGTTCGCCGAGGCGAAGTTGCACAGCAGGGCGACCGATGGGTGGAGAACCGACGCGCGCTGTTGCTCGAAACTGACCAAGCTGCCAGCACAGCAGCAGCTAGGCGCGCCCTTAAGAGCTTGCGGGGAAGCTACGAGGCGCTGGTTGCCGGTGGGGATGCGCGTGCACTGCTCGAGCAGGCTCTGGCTGATACAGCAATGGTTCTAGACGCAGTTGAGCCGCTTGTAGGGAGGCTGTGATGGCAAAGAATAGAAAACCAAACACTCTGGACGATGTCACGTTCACAGAGCAACTTCCTGCTCCGACCGAGGAGCAATTCATGTCATACCTCAAGCAATTGCAAGTAGAAGTCGCCCGACTATATTCTGGACGTACTCAGGAATTCATGGAGGTGCAGAGCAGCCAAGCGCGACAGAGATTCGTCAAAATGCGGAGAGATTTGAGCCTTCTGGTTGATGCTATGGCCCAGAAGGCGTTTGACAAGCTAGCAGAGAGCCTCGAGGAAAACGACGAAGACCTTTCTGCTGCTATCAGCAATTTAAAGCGGGAACGTGAAAAATTGGAGGATGCAGTAAAGATTATAGACACTATTGCGTCCTTGCTGTCCATCATAGCTCGAATAATAGCGCTGGCTTGATCAGTTATAATTACGAGAATTACTAGATAAACCTACGGAAAAGCGGGGCCCATACGCCCACGCCTTTGCGTCGAGCTCTTTTTCCCTCATTTGATATTTGCGTGACTGAGCCTGACGCTCATAGAAGGGATCGCGCGTGCATCCCGCATCTCTGCCCATTCTTAGGAAGGCACCGCTTCTGCGCTTGCGTCAAAGGTGGCGCCCTCCTCCCGCTGGAAAGGCCAAGCGCGGCGGCGCCCGGACGGGCACGATGCTCCCGTCCCCCAACGGCTACAGTTTCCCACACGGCACCGCGACGCTCCGCACCTCCCGTGTCCCTCCGGTCCGGCGGCCGGTTGGACGCCTCGAAAAACCGTAGCGTTGCCGACGTTCTGGTGATTCCCTTGACTTGAGGACGACGGAGGACGGGACATGGCCGATCAAGCTGGGCTGTTCGATCTTCAGGACCGCTACGCGGAACTGAGCAAGAGCGGGGATCCACTGGAACGGCTGTTGTCGGTGGTGGACTTCGAAGTGTTTCGCCTGACGCTGGACGTAGCCCTGGGACGCAAGGATCGCTCCCGGGGCGGCCGGCCGCCGCTGGACGCGGTGATGATGTTCAAGATCCTGGTGCTGCAGGCGCTGTACGGGCTATCGGACGAGCAGGCGGAGTATCAGGTGCGCGACCGGCTATCGTTCATGAGGTTCCTCGGGCTGGGGCTGGGCGACCGGGTACCGCACGACGATCTGGCTGTTCCGCGAGGCGCTGGTGACGGCGGGGGCGATGGAGGGGCTGTTCGCCCGCTTCGACACGGCATTGAAGGAGCGTGGCTACTTCGCGCTGGGCGGCCAGATCATCGACGCCTCCATCGTGGAAGCGCCCAAGCAACGTCTGAGCCGGGAAGAGAAGCGCCAGATCCATGACGGCGAAGACCCACCCTGGCCGCCGGCCAAGGCTCGCCAGAAGGATACGCAGGCGCGCTGGACAGTGAAACGAGGGCGGGTCAAGGCGAAGCCGGGACCGACACTCGACGGGTCCGAGGCGCGCCTCGTGGAGGGGCTGCTGATCCCGGCCTTCGGCTACAAGTCGCACATCACCATCGACCGTCGGTTCCGCCTGATCCGGCGTTTCACCGTCACCGATGTGAATCGGCATGGAATAAGGGCTCTGTCGCAGATTTGATGGTGCGACTTCATCCGGTGCCGATGACGCGGGCCTGAAGGATGTCGAGCTTGCCGCGGCCATACATCTGCCGCTTCACTAACTTCAGCTTGGTAATCTGCCCCTCGGTTTGACCGTTGGACCACGGAACCCTCTGCCATTAGATCGTTGGAAACGCTGTGCGATCGAGGCCCGTGATGTGGGCGTGTCGTTGACCGCCTTGATCGCCGCGAAAAGAAGCCGGAAGAGCGCGGTCCGGAACGAAGCCTGTGCTGCACTCCCACGTGAGGGAGGGGCGCGGCACAACGGGGTCATGGTTGGGCGTCACAGCCTCGCGAGGTGTCGGCCATCGCACGGGCCGCATCGTTGGACGTTGCCGTTCCGAGCAAACAAATGCCGGACGCGCCAAGACGCACGGCGACGAGGCGTGACCGCAGGCGATCGGGCTCATCGGGAACCTGTGCCACGATGCGAAAGATCAGCGCGGTCACGGCTCCGTCCGCCCCGAAGCGCCATTCCACAGCATCCGCACCGCCAACGTTGGGGAAATGGCCGAACGGCTGGTTATAGGCAACGGCTTGCTCGGCGGACCAGTGGAGCCCGTCGTGCAGGATGTCGAACCAGGAATTGGCATCGGACGAGACCAAAAAGAGGCGAACGCCGGGTACGGCCGGACATTCCCTCACGCCGAGATCGCGCGAGGCGTAGGCCATGGCCAGCGGATCGGCCACCGTGTGGCAGTCCGCCGTTCCAATCGGCGTGTACCGGCTGGAGGCAGCGTGGCTGCCGGTCGTGGTCAGCAGCCACACAAGCAGCCCACTCACATGCCGACGGCAGCGGATCACGCCAGATCAAGCGTGGCCAGGGTTTGCAGACCGACAACGCCATCGACGGCGAGGCCCTCGGCTGCCTGGAACGCCATCACGGCGGCGTGCGTCGCACGGCCAAACTCCCCATCCTCGACGAGCTTCTCACCAAGGCGATTCAGCCGCGCTTGCAGGCGGCGGACTTCGGGGCCACGGTCCCCAAGGCTCAGCACCACTAGCGGCGCCGCTCTCCCGGTGCCCAGTTGCCCGTCAGCATGCCACTGACGAATCAGGTCATCGCTGCATTCAAAGTGCATGGCATCCTCGGTTCGGAACCCCGCCCCCCAATACCAACCATGCTCGTTGAAAATCGGCGCGATGCGGGCGAGCCCCGCTTGGACCAAGCCGTCGCCACGCCGGTCGAGGACACCATTCAAGGTCAGATCGATGGCGGTGCCCCAGGAATGGTTGCTGATCGACGTGCTGGAGCCGCGCACATGGCGCACGCACAGCATGCCGGCGTGCCCGAGACCCGCATAGACGTCCGGCTCGCGTGCGGCGATCGCCTCGAAGATGACGCGCAACGACGCCACGGCGGGGGCCAAGCCACGAACCTTGAGCGGCCCAACCTTCTCAAAGATGATGAGCAAGGCCAAGTTGGGGTTGGTGACGTCGCGGCATTCCTGATCGTAGAAGCCCCGGGGGCTCCCCAACAGCGCCAGCATCGTGGTCTGCCGTGCGTTTGTAAGATGGTCGTTGATGATCGGCGGTATTTCTATCAGATCGGTGATGGCCATCGGCGTGCTCCCTAAGGTCCGTGTCGGTGCCGCGCGTACGATGCCGTGTCTCCGCAGCCACCCAGCCGGTGGCGTGGGGTTACGGGTGACGGGGAGCCGGCGCGTGGCCTGTCTCCCCGTCACCCGATTCACGTTGTCACTTGCACAGCGCCGATTTGGCCGCGTCTCCGGCGGCAATGACGATGCTGATCGCCGGTCCGGCGATGACGCTGACCCCGGGCACAAAGCTTAGGATCATGCGTAGCGCCTCGAGGCCTCCCTTGGCGCTGGGCCACACGGTGCAAAAGTTTTCCTTGGGTCCCATTCCCTCGATGGGGGCATTGCGAATGGCATCTTCCAAGCCCTTAAGTTGCTCTTGTGTGATGGTGAACGATGCCTCACTCTGTGCCATGGGGTGTCTCCTCTCCTGGGGTTAACGCCATGCCGTCGCTTGTCGAGAAGTCTGACGGCGCGAGCGTCTCGTTGTCGGGGGCTTCTGGGTCGAGGCCGGTGTAGGTCAGGACGGCCTCGTCGAAGTCGGTAAAAAGGGCGAAGCGCTGGTAGCGCTCAAGCGCGCTGCTGGCTGTCGCGAGGTCGGACGCGGGAAGATTCAGCGCGCGCCCTTGGGCGGTGCTGTGCCCGGTCATGGCGTAAAAGCGCAGCCGATCGATGAGGTAATTCATACCGTAGCTGAACATCGGCAGCCCGCGGTCCGCGGCCGCCACAAAGCCGAGCAGCGCGTCCGCGTAACGACCGTCCCGCGCGGCGCGTTCGGCGCGAATGAGCGCCACATCGGCAAAGCGCACGGGCCGCGCGTCGAGCGCGGCGATCGCTGCGTCCACGAGGCTCGCCGGGGCGGTCCGCAGCAGGGCATAGGTGGTCGCCACCGCGGCGCCGGTGTGTTGGGCGATATAGCGGTCGATGTCGTCACGCGAGAGGCTGGCGACCACCGTCACGATGTCCTGCAGACGGCTGTCCGTGCGAAGGCGCACCATTTCATCCACAATGCCAACCCCCAGCGTGAGCGTCACCCGCGCTGCCGCTGCGCTGCGCCGGTCGTCCAGGCTCACCGAGGCGACTGCCCCCGGGGGAACGACGACGTTGATGGGCGTGCGGTTGGGTTGAAGGATTTGGATGGTGGCAGCTTGCGGAGTGTTCGTGCCGAAAACGTGAAGTGCGCCTTGGCCGTACTGCACGTCCATCGTGTCGGCTGTCGCCCGATGCAGACCGCCAAAGGCAACGCCGTTGTACAGCCGAACCTTCGCGGTCGCGTCGCCTGCCACGGCTCCCATCTGTTCAAGGTTTAGCGGCTTGGACGCAGTGGCCACAGTGGCGGACGGAGCGCCAAAGGCCCAGGATGCCCAGTCCGCCATCCGGTTGACGAGGCGATTGCCCATGATGTTGTTCAGCAGGTCCGCAACGCTCGGATGCAGGGCGACGCGCCGACACAGGGCAGCAAAGTCGATGCCACCGCCGTTGGTTACCGAGATCCTCTGGGTGATCTGCGTCCCAAAGGGGAGGAGCACGGTCAGCAGGTAGTCGCCTGTGCCGAGCTGCGCGACCGCGTCGGCCACTGTTCCGACCGTGCATCGTTGCACAAGAGTGAGGTCATTCTCCCGGATTTCGATGGGCAAGGACCGTATCTGCTCCCACCCAGCCGGGGCTTGTGTGGCGTTGTGGGTCATGACCGTTCTCGATACCGGAGTGCGTAGTGAAAGGTCGGCGGTGTTACCGTGATGATGTCGGGGTCGGGCTCGCTGTAGCTGGGCAAGCCCTTCGGCCGTCTTTTGGCCACGCCTGCTTCGATGGTGTAGCCCCCCGCCGGAATTTCGAAGGTGTAGGGATTGGGTTTAACGGGAAAGCGGAAGCGGTGGGCCGATTTTTGCCGTGCATCCAGGCAGCGGATGCGCGCAATCCGTGACGCTACGTCCGGCTCGATAAAAAATTCACACTCAACAAGCGGCGCCTGGTCTAGATAGTGAATAGCAGTATTGAGCGTCGTGTATTTGTCGATATTGAACGAGCGGTAGGGGATGCCGTGTTTTTGGTTGTCGTGTTCGGTTAAATAATTGAGCGAGCGGGCGAGCGTGCCAATGTTCACCACCCATTGCTTTTGATCGCCGATGAGCACACGGTCGCCTGCTTTGCCGTTCAGGCAGTTCAGAAAATCCCGACCGAACAGAGTTTGCTCTCCCCGGATGCCGTACGTTTCATGGCCCGCGGCCGCGGCGAAGAAAATCGGTGCCACCCGATCATCCACGCCGCCGAGTTCGACGTCGAACACGGCGGTGGTTTCCGGAGTGACAAACTCGCGCAACTGCCGGATATCGGCGCGACACGCATCAACAAAGAAGAATTGAGTCCGTGCGGTGTTCGGGTAAGCCAGAAAATTGGCCATGCCATTGTAGATGTTGTTCACGTTTATGGCGCGGTCGAGCAGGGTCCGGCCGCCGAGAAAATCTTCGAGCAACAGCACGGAGTCGCCACGGCTGCGCTGAATGCCGTGGCCGGCGAAATAGAACAGGGTCACATCCTGCGGGTGAACCGACGCATCGGTTCGCCAAGCAGCTGCCGCGCTCAGCACGGTGTCGAGGGTTGCAGGGGCCACCTCGGCCAGGGGAGGCACGCCGGTAATCGGCTGGTCGGCGTGTCTTTCCAGGCTGGATGGCGAGGCGAGAAGACGGCATGTCTTGAGCGGGGCGGTCAGCTTGTCCTTCCGCGCAATCAGCCAGCCGGCGATGTCCTTCACGGTGCGCGCCGGCGCGGACAGTTGGCCGAGCCCGTACGCCGGACCGCGGTTCCGTGGACCACCGGATAGATAAGGATAACCGCTGACGCCAATCAAGAGGGCGTGCAGCCCTGGCCTGCTGTTGTGCGGGCGATCGTCGAAAATGAGGCCGTCGGACGAGTCGTTAGGCATGGCTGTGCCGTCTCCAACACGTGGATTGCCTAGGAAATTCTGGAAGCGCAAGAAATGCTGCGTGGTTCATTGTAATATTCATTGGCTTATCATCAGTAGTGGGAAAATGAGTAAATGTGTATTCTTGGATTAATCCAACGAGGACGTGGTGATCGCGGTGCGCATACATAAGTATTCACCGGACAACATCGACATACCATTGTGTGTTTCCACGAAAAGTGCAAGCACACGACAGCTCGTCCGTGTGACAGTACGGTGCGTTTTCTTTTGATAACCTCGTAGGGTGTCCAATGGCGGGAGTTGAAGACCCCGGACGGGCGCGTCTCGGGCTCCACCATGCGCCGCCGCCTGGACGAGCGTAAACGTCCGCCGAGCTACGCGGCGTCGGCGTTTCCGGTGACATCGGCGGCCTTGGTCCAGTTCCAGGGCAGCAGCTCGTCGATGCGGTTGATCTTGTGATTGGCGACAGCCCGCAGCGCCCGTTCGACGGCGTTGTTGTCGATCTCCAGGCGGCCATCCTCCAGATAACGGGTCAGCGCCGTCCAGCGGTTGAGCAGGTAGCGCACTGCCTTGGCGGTGTCCGACTTGCCGTCGACCCGCCCCAGCGTGTCCTCCAGCTATGCCTTCAACACGGCCATTTTCGGGGCGGCCTCGGCCTGACGCACGCGTCGGCGCTCGTCGGCAGCCTGGCCGGCGATCTTGGCTTCCACCGCATACAGCTCGCCGATCCGCCGCAGCGCCTCGGCCGCGATCGGCGCCTTGCCCTTGGCCGAGACCGCCACGTCGTGGAACTTGCGACGGCCATGGGCCATGCAGGCCACCTCGGTGATGCGGGCCCGCCCGTCGGGGCCCGGTTCGTACAGGCCTTTGAACCCGGCGTAGCCGTCGGCCTGCAACGCCCCGTGGAAATCCTTCAGGTGGCCGCTCGGAAGGCGGAGCGGCGGATGAAACTGGATGCCAGATGGAAGGCGGCCATCCTGTCCGTCGCCGGCACCCTGGCGATGATGGCCGCGGCACCCTGTGTGGCGCGAACCCATCTTGCGGAGGCGCTTAGCTACGTTTGGCGGGAGACTGATGGCCGCTGGCTGGAAGCTCTGTGTCGCTATCTCGGGTTGTCAAAAGCTCGTGGCACCGGCCGGCTTTCCTTTGAAACGAGCTTAGATGAGCGAGGAGCGGTTCCGAATCAGGTTTCGGGAACAGGGAAAAAGGTTCGGTCATGATTGGTTATGACGCGGGAACGCCGGGTCACGAGCTTTGCAAGCCGCAACGAAGGCCTACACGTTGGCGAGCATGGGACGTGGCTGATGGCGGCGCGACCGCTCGTGTAACCAGATGGGTCTGTGAGTGCGTAATCCCCGATCCGGGATCGTGAGGACGCCCGAGCAGCCCATTCATCGATCCGGCTTTCGCCGACTTGAGCGGCGGCCCGGCAGCAACAGGGAGGATAGCCTAGGATCCTGCCAAAATGGGCAGCATGAGGGGTAGTTTGGCGGTCCACGTCGGCGGCCATGCGCGCCAACGCCGCGGTGCGGGAAATCACACAGAAGCCTCCGCTGTCGGGTACGGCGTAAAACCCTTGGCGGCGCGCCCAAGCCACGAACTTGGTCACATCCAATGGGCTACGAAGCACGGTTCGGGCGACCCGCTTCACCCTGGTATCCAGCAAGCGCCAATCGACGACAAATGACGGCGGCAACCAGCGGGGCAGCGCCGCGCGCCGGTGTGCCCATGGCAAGGGGCGTACCGCCGCCACTCTCATCCACGCCGCCAGACCATGACCAGTTGCGTGTGCCCGGGCGTCTCATCAGCCACGAACCCGGCCTCTTCGGCGGCTCGCCGTGAGGCCACATTCGATTTGCGCATATGGGCGTAGACCGTGTCATAACCACACGCTTCGCACGCCAAGCGGTAAGCAACGCGCCCGATGCGGCGCCCTTGGCTGCGCTGATTCAGGAAGATCTGAATGGAAGCGTGCTGCCCCAAGGGCGACTCGTCGATGACGTTGATGAAGATTTTGCCCGCGCGCTGTTCGCCGACGTGGATGTGCCAGTAGGATCCGCCGGGTCCACCGCCACTGCTTTTGGACCCTTTTCCGGCAACCAGCGCAACCGTGTCCGCTGGCACGGGATCTTGTGCGTGCGACGGAGGGCTTGACTTTGGATGAGGGGACTTCCGGCCAGCCGCCGTTCGGCGGGGTGCCCCTTGGGTTTTACTGGCCATGGAATGAGCCCCGCGCAGCCACATTGCCGACAATTCGGTTCCACGCTGTCTCCCAGAACTCCGCCGGAAAGAACCCTGGTGAGACGCCGACCGCCACGCCTTCCAGCCGGTCCACAACGTCGGACGCATGCAGCGTGGCGAAGAGCTCATCAATGCCCGCGAGAACACCGGACAACGGCGTGTCGTGCCGGTCCGGAGCCTCCGTCCAGTCGCTGTCGCCGTCGAAGCGGTTGCAGAAGAAGTCCATGTCGATATGAAGAAGCACCGGCCATTGCGGCGCGTCGCGCAGCCATTCATCAACCGCGCATGTGGCCCGATAGACTTTTTCTCCTTGCCCCGCCTCCATCGCGCCCAAGGAGGCCATCGCGACCGCGGGGCGCAAACCGCCGGGCGACAGAAGTGCGTCCACCTCGGTCGTTGGAAGCAGCCGTCTGGTCACGGTGTCCCGCCCACGGTGGGGAGGGCGCAGGTGCCTGATCTCGATCCGCTCCACCGCGTGAACCATGGGGGTTAAGAAGGTGCCCATGGAAACCGCACCGCTTTCGATCGCCGCGGTCACGGTGCTGGGCTCCCGCAGGTCGAAGCGTGCGCCCGTGATGGCATCGGTCCAACCATCGCTGCCGACGACAAGCCTTGGGCTGCCCAAATCCAAGTGATCGTCCACATGAAGGATCAAGGCCTCGCGGCAGCCCCCGTGCCGTTGGAGCCAGTCACTCCAGGCGTGCAGCGTCCACGTGTCAAAGAGTGATAGAGCAATGCCCGACTCGCACCGGTGCTCCAGCGGTATGGCCTGGATATCCGGCACGGCCCCTCGCCCCCACCACCGCAGGCCATGCTCAAGCTGTGGGTCGACATACCAGTCGGCCTCGCTGGACCAGTCGAGCGTGAGGTTCCAGCCTTGCGCGCCTAAGGCTGCGGCGGCCTCCTTGTCGCCAAAATACGACCGAAGCGCTTGCCGCCGTTGTTCGGCGTCTTCGGGGAGCATGTGCCGGGCGACCGTGATCGCCATGACGTCAGCACGCCGCCAGGGCGGCCTCGCCCTCAAGGATATCCAGCAGAGTCCGACCGAAACCGGTGAGCGGGCAGTCGCGAAGCGTTGCTATGCCTTCGCCAAGCCTCCGATCCGTTTCGGAAATGGTGCCCGCAGCGCGGGACGCTAGATCACCGGTGGACGTCTCGCGCACATGCATCCACAACCGGCGCAACTCGACGAACACGAACACGGCGTGAAATAGCCCGCTCGGTGGGCGGAGGTCCTCGCGCCAGGGCGACACGATGAGCCGCTTGGTCGGCTCGACGATCGGCTGCAGCCGTTCCAGCAGATAGAGTTTCTGGTGCCGGTGTTCATGGACGAGGGAATCGGCCAAGTCGTGCGCGGAGATCAACCCGGAGCTGGTCCGCACCGACACGAAGAGCGCCCCAGGCACGGCGTTGTCACTGAACGAAACAATCTTATCCGGATGCGCGCTGGGGTCCCGGATCACCTGCACGTCCGGACAAACGGCCCGCATTTCGGCGGCGAGTGCCGGTCGCCAAGCCTCGACGATCGCCATCGCCTCCGAGAACGTGGCCCGGGCGCTCTCCACGACGTCGGCACCCTCAAACTCGACGCTGCCTCCAAACGGCAGGCGCAGCCAAGGGTCGTTGGCCCCGAACCGCAAAGAGCCGGGAAGCGCCTCGCCGGAACCGCCCCGGTCCAGAAGATAGCGGCCGTAGTCGGGGTCCAGTTGCACGGGGCTGCCGTCCACCGCCTGGGCGGCACCGTAGCGCTCGAACCTCCGCACGGCTCCTTGCCACGCCACAGTGCCTGGGCAGCAGGCGAGGTCCGCCAAGCGATGCGTGCTGAGCCCGCTTGCCTCCACCCCCATTGACGTGAACGCTTCGGTGAGGCCACCGGTCCACTCCGATCGGGCTAGGTTCCACAGGTGTTCCATGACAGCCCGCCCCGTCTCGGCTCTTTCAAACGCGGCAAGATCAATCTCCGTGCCGGCTGTTCGCACGAGCGGGGGGGCAGCCGGCACAACGGTCTGGGCAAGGCGCCGGCGGACGTGGCGGATCAGTCCCAGCATCTCACGGCAGTAGACAGTCGGCTGGGCAAAGCCATCGGCGGCGTATCGGTGTGGCACAGACCCGCCACCACACACGTCGACCTCAGGACAGGAGCGGCATTTCGGCGCCAGACCATCGGGGCACAGGAGCCGGCGATGCCGCTGCATCTGGGGTGAGCCGGCGGCCAACCCGATGGGTGTGTCGTCCAACGACCCGACAAGCTTGGTGGCGCCTTCGGCGGTCACCTTCAGCACATCGAGATCGTGGTACGTACCGTCCGTTTCAATGGTGATGAGGCTGACGTCGCCAAAGCCAAACGCGTCGGTCCCCGAGGGCAGCCCAGCTACAGCGTCGAGAAGCGCTTCAAAGAGGCGCAATGGTAGGTGGGCGTACCGATCGAACCACAGATCAAACGCCTCGACGAGCCACCGCAGGTAAAGGTCGGCATCCGCGTCGCGCCCAGGCGGAGGCCGTACATGGTTGGCGTCGGGCAATAGGAAGTCGAGCTTCGGTGGCGAATGACGGTCGAAAAATTCCAAGATTTTGGAGGGCGGGACCTCCGGATCGACGACGGCAATGACCCCAGCGAAGAGGCTTGGTCTTGCGCAAAGACGTTCCAACGCGGCGTAGGCACCGTCAAAGCTCGATCCGCCCCGCCGGGTTAGCCGGTGACGGTCGTTGACGTCACGAGGACCGTCGAGGCTAAGCGAAACCGAAATTGTCTCCTCTTCCAGCAAATCCAACGCCTCGTCGGTGAGCAACAGACCGTTGGTCTGGAGCCCGACATCGATCTGCGCGCGCTCCCCGACCGTTTGTCGCAGCAGCCGTGCAAAGGCGGCGAGTTCTTCGGCCCCCGCCAGCAGCGGCTCGCCTCCATGAAAAATCACGGCGACCCGATTGATGGCGCGCTCACCAAGGTATTCGACCAAGCGATTGGCAAAGGCCGTCTGATGCGACGGCGACAGGAAGCGGGGCATATCGCGCCAGGCTTGATCGGCGTGGTGGTACATGTAGCAATAATCGCAATCCAGATTACATCTGGATGCGATTTTCACGAGAAAACTCGATATGCGCGCCGCCTCCATGACTTGCTCCCAAACCCTATCAGGAGCGGCTGTGGCGATGGTGCATGCGGTCGTAGCTCGTGATGAGCGCACCGTTGTCACTGCCCGCGCGGATGCGCGCCTGGAGACGCTGGATCGCAGGGTTGGACGTGTCAGACCGGAGGATCGTGCCGCGCACGTCCGTCGCAACGCCGCTGTTCGGTTCGGTCATGGAAACGCTGTCGAGCATGCAAAAGACTCCTCGGAACGTCAAAGCGATAAAGCCAGACACCCTTTCGGCATTGCCCGGCCCCTAAAGTTGAACAGGCATCGTTCGTATTCATAAGGACGACGCACGTCCTTCATAGTTTACCCTCTCCGCGCTGTTTATTCCACATTATCGTCTCCCAAAGCGAGTCATGCGGCGCATCCTTAGCAACCTAAGGAATTCGCTTTCGCGTAATCGGGCCACTCACTGGCGACGACCTCCCCGGCGCCGCGGCATTGGTCCCCCAAAGGCGCGCGCTTAACGTCAGGCCCGGGCCGGCTACACCCGCTGGTGCGGCTGGCTGAGCGTCGGTCCCTTCGGCGGCGCCCCGTACGTGCTCGAGATGAACTTGGAGCACTGCGCGACCGTCTGACGCTCGCCGCAATCCGCCTGCGCCTCGCCGCCCTCGGCGAGGCACACCGCCGTGCCGGTCACCCCTTCGACGCCCGCCGCCTCCGACATCATCGGCGTGTTTGACGGCAATTGGCCACCCCCTGAGCGCCGCGCGGCGTCAGGGCGCCCTGGAAATCCAGCCAAAATTTGGCCTCGTCACTGATAAGCTGGACCAGAATGGTAAAAACCTGGACTCGTTCTGGGCCGACGAATGCGCCTTTGAGACGGTGTAGGGTAGCGGACGATGGACGGTCCGGCAGAACCGCTGATCGGTTCCGAGGTCCGGTCTCTCCGCGATGGCCCGACACGGCATGCCGGTGTCACTCGCTGTGATCGACGTAGTACTGCTGCCAGATCTCGCTGCGCTCCATGACGGATCATCTCCGCCAGCGTGTGCTGGATGCGCTCGGGAGCGCGCGGGTCCTCTATGCAGCGCGCCAGGCGCTCGCAGATCCCAAGCCGCCGATCGATCGCGGCCAGCAGCAGAACGCCGGCGTCGGAGGTGAGACGGTCGCCATCGAAGGCGGCGTGAACCGGCTTGCCGGCAACCGGTGACAAGCCGGGCAAAACCCCAGTACTCTCGGCCATGGCGGGCGTGAACTCCGTTGATCCGTGGTGAGACTGCTTCAGCACCAGAATCATACACGAATTCAGCGGCTTATCCTCGCACCCGCCGCCCCAGCTTCAGCCCTGGTGAATTATCCGGGCTAACTTTACCTGGAGAAATTTTCCGGTCTCAGGTCTCGCACCAGTTACCAATAAGACCTAAGACACGCTGACTTTAGGTGATGGGTGATGCTCATAACTTTCGCTCAAATTGCAAAAGCGCATGAAGCGTATATATTTTAATTTCACTTTTAGCTTTTTGCGTCCCTTTAGCGTGTTGCGACGCGAAACGAACTCTAGGAAAACCAACCCTGGACAGCGCTTATTAGGTTTCATGGCCTCACGATAAGGGTCTCCAGGGGACGGCGGCTTTCCTCATCCAACTTCAGGAGCATCAGTGGGCGGCTTCTTGCCAGGACTGTTCTAAGAAAAGAAATTGGAGAAAATTATGATCCACTGTCCCGAGATGGGCAGCACATTGATGCGCTGTGTGAGGCCAATTTTTGCCGGCATATCTGCTGGCATGCTGATGCTTGCGCTTCAAGCTTGGGAAGGTGCTGCCATGGGCAATAGTCCAGTGTTCCGTTTTGAAGATTATAGTGGGCTTTCAAACGAAGAGGCGAAGAAGGCTGTATCAGAGCATCTTGAGAAGATGTTTCCAAGTGGGTCTTTGGCGGATAATCCAAAGAAATATTTAGAGAATGCCGGAGCTAAATGCCAGGAGCTTGCGAAATACCCAGGGTTTTACTACTGCACATACAACCATTCAGCTGGTGGAATAAGATCTATATTTGTGACAATAGAGTGGAAGATTCTCATATGGTACAGCGATGGCAAAAGATATGTTTCAAAAATAGAAGTGAATAGAGGGGCGACAGGACCTTGACCGCTGCAACTAAACCCAATCCTCTAATAGGAGACCAAAATGGAAACAATAGAAGTCCGGTACAAGCCAGTCACTACTTTGGGCGTTGATACGGGCTTCTACCATAAATATTTGGTCTATACTAATTCTTCTGGCGATCAATATTACGCCCGCGGCGGTCCGGCAAGCCGAACGGATAGCGATTTGGGAAGTGGTGGGGGCAGCGACAGCAGCGGCAGTTCTGGAGGCAGTGGTTCAGGTGATAACGTACCCTTTGGGCGAATCGAAACTGAATACGGAGAATACGCGCCAGGCACTATCGACTTCGACCAGGACGGCACCCATCCGCGCGAGGTTTTGAAAGAAGGCAACGACCTATCGGGTGATTGGGACCGCATCAAGCAGAACATGGACGACATAGAACGCTCCAATACACCTTACAATCCAGCAGGACCAAACAGTAATTCGGCGGTTGATAGTGCACTGGATGGCACGGATATTCCCCGCCCCCAGTTGGATGACACTCTGTACCCGTCCCCCGGATCTGACGAACAGATCAACACCGAGGAGTCCGATGATGAGGACGACTCAGAAACCCCGCCTACTCCTGACGGGCCTGGAGATCCATCGGATTGGCCGTCTGACAATCCTGCCCATCCAGGTATGGACGGGGCCGGTCAGATGGCTTCACCTATCATTCTTGATCTCGACGGCGATGGGGTAGAAACAACAACCTTCGCCGTGCAGTTTGATCATGACGCCAACGGCTTTGCTGAACGCTCCGCCTGGGTGGGCCAGGACGATGGCCTGCTGGTTCTTGATCGCGACGGTAACGGGCAGATCGACAGCGGACGAGAGCTATTCGGCAACAACACTTTGCTGGCAAACGGAACTAACGCCAGCAATGGGTTTTTGGCTTTGGCGGAACAGGACGACAACGGTGACGGACGTATTGATGCCACTGATGCGGCTTGGCAGACACTACGAATTTGGCGTGATCTGAACCAAGACGGTGTTGCCGACACGGGCGAGTTGGCAACCTTAGCCGACTCCGGCATTCAGGCACTCTCGCTCAGCTATGCTGATTCCGCTTTTACCGATGGCTATGGCAACGAACACCGCCAAGTTGGCACCTTCACCCGTTCCGACGGAAGTTCCGGCACCGCAACGGACGTCTGGTTCAAAGCCGATCTGAGCAACACCATGCCGCCACACTCCGTTCCAATCAGCAGCACCATCGCAGCGCTGCCGGACATGAAAGGAATGGGCAATGTTCGTAGCCTGCACCAAGCAATGGCGCTGGACTCCAGCCTGACAGATTTGGTGTGGCAGTTCACCACCGAAACCAGTGTTTCGGGCCGTAACATGCTGATAGAACAAATTATGCTGCGCTGGACTGGAAGCGACGGCGTAATCCCGGATAGCCGCGGCCTATACGTGGACGCACGGCATCTGTCAGCGCTCGAGGCGTTATCTGGAAAGCCTTTCCTCCAGTTGGGCACCTCATCCAACCCGCGGTGGCAGGCTGGAGCGGAGCTGGAGCGGACCTACGCGGCTGTTCGGGAACAGGTCTACGCTAGCCTGATGGCTCAAAGCCACTTCGCTGCAGAATACGAACTGCTGCAGGCGCGCGGTTATGACAACGGGCTGATCGCC
Organism: Azospirillum brasilense; assembly: GCF_001315015.1. Classification (NCBI taxonomy): domain Bacteria; kingdom Pseudomonadati; phylum Pseudomonadota; class Alphaproteobacteria; order Rhodospirillales; family Azospirillaceae; genus Azospirillum; species Azospirillum brasilense. The sequence continues at coordinate 2,930,000 of NZ_CP012914.1, forward strand.
TTAGCCTACGACTGCATACAAGGCGCAGACAACCCCGCGATGGCGATTGGGCTGGCAGAGTTCGTCCGGATTAGTCAGCAGAATGGGACGCACGCCTCACCGGCTTTCGTTGTGTTTCGTGACATAATTTCTACCTATGCGCCGTTATTGGCAGTGGCGCTGCCCAGTCGAGGCAATGATGGCATTGTGGGCACCTTTGGTAATGACCTGATCGATGGTTGGACAGGCAACGATACGCTGGCCGGGGGAGAGGGCAATGATACCTATCGCTTCGGTCACGGCTACGGTCAGGACACCATCATGGAGAGCGGTGGTGACGACGAGATCCTGATGAATGCAGGCATCAAGCCGTCCGATGTAACGCTCTCGGTCGATGGAGTCGATCTTCTCATTACCGTCGGCACTGATGGCGACGCCCTAAGGATTATTAACTTTTACGCCTCGCCTATCAACGGTATAGAGCGAGTCCGCTTTGCCGACGGTACGATTATGGCACTTGACGATGGCCAAAACCTCATCGGCGATGATGGTGCCAACCAGCTAAGTGGTCAATGGCTGAACGACTCACTCAACGGTGCCGCCGGCAATGACACGCTGTACGGCTATATTGGAAATGATACCCTTGACGGTGCTGCTGGCAATGACCTGCTCCTAGGGGGCATCGGCAACGACCTGCTCTTTGGGGGCAACGGAGCTGATACGCTGAGTGGCGAGGGGGGCAAAGACATACTGGACGGTGGCGCCGGCAATGACCTACTTCTCGGCGGTTCGGACACCGATACTTATGTTCTCACCCGCGCGGGCGGCGCGGATTTGGTGTCTGACGATACAGACGGTGTAGCCGATCGCATCTATGTGGCAGACGCAACCTCCGCTGACACCACCTTGACCCTCTCTGGCAACGATCTGGTCGTGACTATCGCCGACAGTGGCGCCTCACTAACAGTCATCAACTTCACCAACCGGTCCCAGATCAGCGAGATTGTCTTCACCGACGGTACAGTGTGGGACTACAGCGCAATTGTCTCCCACTTTGTATCTACGACCAGTGGCGACGATATTATGATTGGTTTTGCTCATAGCGATACCCTCGATGGCGGGGCTGGCAACGACACCATTAATGGTGCCAGCGGAAACGATGTCATCATCGGTGGAATAGGCGATGACTTGCTTTCGGGTGACCTCGGCAACGACACCTACCATTTCGGCCGCGGCTCCGGTCAGGACACCATCCGGGACTTCGACAACATCAACGGCAACCTCGACACGGTGGTGTTCGGCACCGGCATCACGGCTGCGGACCTGACCTTCTCGTTCGCCAACAGCGGCGCCGATCTGGTGATCGGCATCGCCGGCAGCACCGACACCCTGACCCTGGACGACGATCTCGTCGCGTCCATGCACCGCATCGAGCAGTTCCGCTTCGCCGACGGCACCGCCCTCAGCCACGCCGAGCTGCTGGCCCAGGCCCTCACCGGCTCCGTCGGCAACGACACGCTCTACGGCGACGAGACGGCCAACACCTTCCTGGCAAGCACCGGCAACGACACCCTGATCGGCAAGGCGGGCAACGACACCTACCATTTCGGCCGCGGCTCCGGTCAGGACACCATCCGGGACTTCGACAACATCAACGGCAACCTCGACACGGTGGTGTTCGGCACCGGCATCACGGCTGCGGACCTGACCTTCTCGTTCGCCAACAGCGGCGCCGATCTGGTGATCGGCATCGCCGGCAGCACCGACACCCTGACCCTGGACGACGATCTCGTCGCGTCCATGCACCGCATCGAGCAGTTCCGCTTCGCCGACGGCACCGCCCTCAGCCACGCCGAGCTGCTGGCCCAGGCCCTCACCGGCTCCGTCGGCAACGACACGCTCTACGGCGACGAGACGGCCAACACCTTCCTGGCAAGCACCGGCAACGACACCCTGATCGGCAAGGCGGGCAACGACACCTACCATTTCGGCCGCGGCTCCGGCCAGGACACCATCCGGGACTTCGACAACATCAACGGCAACCTCGACACGGTGGTGTTCGGCACCGGCATCACGGCTGCGGACCTGACCTTCTCGTTCGCCAACAGCGGCGCCGATCTGGTGATCGGCATCGCCGGCAGCACCGACACCCTGACCCTGGACGACGATCTCGTCGCGTCCATGCACCGCATCGAGCAGTTCCGCTTCGCCGACGGCACCGCCCTCAGCCACGCCGAGTTGCTGGACCTCGCCCACCACGGAACGCCAGGCAACGACACCCTGATCGGCAAGGCGGGCAACGACACCTACCATTTCGGCCGCGGCTCCGGCCAGGACACCATCCGGGACTTCGACAACATCAACGGCAACCTCGACACGGTGGTGTTCGGCACCGGCATCACGGCTGCGGACCTGACCTTCTCGTTCGCCAACAGCGGCGCCGATCTGGTGATCGGCATCGCCGGCAGCACCGACACCCTGACCCTGGACGACGATCTCGTCGCGTCCATGCACCGCATCGAGCAGTTCCGCTTCGCCGACGGCACCGCCCTCAGCCACGCCGAGCTGCTGGCCCAGGCCCTCACCGGCTCCGTCGGCAACGACACGCTCTACGGCGACGAGACGGCCAACACCTTCCTGGCAAGCACCGGCAACGACACCCTGATCGGCAAGGCGGGCAACGACACCTACCATTTCGGCCGCGGCTCCGGCCAGAACACCATCCGGGACTTCGACAACATCAACGGCAACCTCGACACGGTGGTGTTCGGCACCGGCATCACGGCTGCGGACCTGACCTTCTCGTTCGCCAACAGCGGCGCCGATCTGGTGATCGGCATCGCCGGCAGCACCGACACCCTGACCCTGGACGACGATCTCGTCGCGTCCATGCACCGCATCGAGCAGTTCCGCTTCGCCGACGGCACCGCCCTCAGCCACGCCGAGCTGCTGGCCCAGGCCCTCACCGGCTCCGTCGGCAACGACACGCTCTACGGCGACGAGACGGCCAACACCTTCCTGGCGAGCACCGGCAACGACACCCTGATCGGCAAGGCGGGCAACGACACCTACCATTTCGGCCGCGGCTCCGGCCAGGACACCATCCGGGACTTCGACAACATCAACGGCAACCTCGACACGGTGGTGTTCGGCACCGGCATCACGGCTGCGGACCTGACCTTCTCGTTCGCCAACAGCGGCGCCGATCTGGTGATCGGCATCGCCGGCAGCACCGACACCCTGACCCTGGACGACGATCTCGTCGCGTCCATGCACCGCATCGAGCAGTTCCGCTTCGCCGACGGCACCGCCCTCAGCCACGCCGAGCTGCTGGCCCAGGCCCTCACCGGCTCCGTCGGCAACGACACGCTCTACGGCGACGAGACGGCCAACACCTTCCTGGCAAGCACCGGCAACGACACCCTGATCGGCAAGGCGGGCAACGACACCTACCATTTCGGCCGCGGCTCCGGCCAGGACACCATCCGGGACTTCGACAACATCAACGGCAACCTCGACACGGTGGTGTTCGGCACCGGCATCACGGCTGCGGACCTGACCTTCTCGTTCGCCAACAGCGGCGCCGATCTGGTGATCGGCATCGCCGGCAGCACCGACACCCTGACCCTGGACGACGATCTCGTCGCGTCCATGCACCGCATCGAGCAGTTCCGCTTCGCCGACGGCACCGCCCTCAGCCACGCCGAGCTGCTGGCCCAGGCCCTCACCGGCTCCGTCGGCAACGACACGCTCTACGGCGACGAGACGGCCAACACCTTCCTGGCAAGCACCGGCAACGATGTACTTTATGGGCGTGGAGGCAATGACCGCCTTAACGGTGGCGAGGGTACTGACACATTAGCCGGAGGCATAGGAAATGATACATTCGTCTTTGTGCAGGGCGAGGCAAATGGCGATATCATCTCTGATTTCTCGAAATCAGGCTCAAATGGTCAGGACTTTATAGAATTTCGCGGGTATGGCTATTCCGCATCTCTCACAAGCAATGGAGATTACTGGACAATATCAGATGGATATACGTCGGAAACAATCAAGATAATTGGCGTTTCTGTGCTCAGCTCGGGAACTAATTATGCCTTTACCCCATAAATGAAGTTGAGGGGGTGGACCGGCTCTCAGAGCCTGTCCGGGAAGAACTTGAATCGGATGAATCGGTTGTGATTCAAGGTAGCCTCCAAGACGGAGGCGAAGATGTGGACAGCGGAGAAGCGAGACCGCCACGATCGCAGCGGGCTGCGTTACCCGAGCGCTCTGAGCGATGAGGAATGGCGGATCATCGCGCCGCTGATCCCCCCGGGGCGGCGTGGTGGCCGCCATCGCAGGGTCGATCTTCGAGCGGTGCTGAATGGCGTGCTGTACGTGCTGGAGACGGGCTGCCAATGGCGTCACCTGCCCAAGGACCTGCCGCCGCGCAGCACGGTCCACGGCTATCTTCACCTGAACACCTCGATAAACCGCCCTTTAGCCTCGGTTGACGGTGAGATTGAGGGCGTTCAGGCGTGAAATCCTTGCCTTTTGAGGGGCGAGGCGCGATTTTTGGCGAAAAATGCGGGAATATGTGGCGCTTTCGCGCGCTATACGGGCGTAATTTGCCCCTCAAGCCAGATCAGACGTCGGAAATTGTAGGCGAGGTTGGCGATGCCGATCTTCACCGTTGCGCGCCCAAGGCCGATGGTGCGGATGAACAGCCCCATACGCGCCTTCTGGTCGGCGAACACATGCTCGACGGCCGAGCGCACCGCCGAGCGGGCACGGTTGGCACGCTGGTGGGGCTCCGGCATTGGCCGGCCCTTCGGCTTGCGGAAATGCACCATGCTGCGGCGACCCGCCGCCGCGATGGCCGCCTCATTGGCCTTCGAGCGGTAGGCGCTGTCCTCCCACACCCGGCTGTCGAAAGCGTCGGGGTTGAGCAGACCCGGCAACTGCGCGCCGTCGTGCCGCGCCGCGTCGGTGACGATGAAGCGCCGGATCAGACGGAACCGGCGGTCAATGGTGATGTGCGACTTGTAGCCGAACGCCGGGATCAGCAGGCCCTCCACGGTGTGCGCCTCGGACCCGTCGAGCGGCGGCCCCGGCTTCGCCTTGACTCGTCCCCGCTTCACCGTCCAGCGCGCCTGCCTGTCCTTCTGGCGTGCCTTGGCCGGCGGCCAGGGTGGGTCTTCACCGTCACGGATCTGGCGCTTTTCCTCCCGGGTCAGCCGCTGCCGGGGCGCCTCCACGATGGAGGCGTCGATGATCTGGCCGCCCAGCGCGAAGTAGCCGCGCTCCTTCAATGCCATGTCGAAGCGGGCGAACAGCCCCTCCATCGCTCCCGCCGTCACCAGCGCCTAGCGGAACAGCCAGATCGTCGTGCGGTCCGCAACCCGGTCGCCCAGCCCCAGCCCGAGGAACCGCATGAACGACAGCCGGTCACGCACCTGATACTCGGCCTGCTCGTCCGACAGCCCGTACAGCGCCTGCAGCACCAGGATCTGGAACATCATCACCGCGTCCAGTGGCGGCCGGCCGCCCCGGGAGCGGTCCTTGCGGCCCAGGGCCGCGTCCAGCGTCAGACGGAAAACCTCGAAGTCCACCACCGACGACAGTCGCTCGAGCGGATCGCCGCTCTTGCTCAACTCCGCGTAGCGGTCCTGAAGATCGAACAGCCCAGCTTGCCCGGCCATGTCCCGCCCTCCGTCGCCCTCAAGCCAAGGGAATCACCAGAACGCCGGCAACGCTACCGTTTTTCGAGGCGTCCGTTTGTAAGCCAACCTGCCAGTAGTGAACGGTCGGCAGCAAGGAGCCTCCCGCATAACAACACGGCGTGCTGAATGGGTTCCCCAAGGGCGAACCAAGTTCGCTCTGACGATCCGGGGAACAGAGACTGCCTCTACTGTTAGGCCGCCCGCGAAATACTGAAGATAATGTAGTTGTAGGGTGGAGCAGACATGTCCGCGCCTCCAAAAACCCGGTTCGATTGGATGTCGTAGCTCCAGTCGCTCCAAGACCAAGCCTCTTCGGGCGCTTGCACGACAACGTAGCTTCCTTCCCTCAGCTTGGCGGATGTCGCAGACGGGGCGAAGTCGAGTCCCAACGAAAACTCCTGGACCCGCACATTCTCGCTTCGGGATAGAATGGACTTCGTGACGCCCTGAGCCATTGACACAAAGGGAGCGAGAGCTGGCTGAACCTCGGTCGTGAGCTTCAGACCCTGCTTGAAAACATCGTTGTCGAAGATTGCAGCCAAGCCCTTATCGATTGCCGATGCGACATTCACGGTCGAGCAACGGAAGGCTACCCCATCCCCGGCGACCGTCAAACCGACAAAGATCGGATAGCCATTGATGCCGGCGCTGTCACCATCCGGGACACGGTATGTTGCGTTAAAGTGGAGATCTTCAGTAGTTCCATTCAATTGGTTTCGACCAAAGAAGTCAAACAATATTGAATGATCACCTTTTCCAGGATATTTAGCCACCCGCAGCTTATCCAAAGTCACCTTGATCCGGGAGCCTTTGAGGCTATGGTCGGGTTCGACAGTGCCGGCCGGAGTGATCGGCCGGTTCCTGTCAGGGCCGTTTTTAGGCTCGATAAACCCAAAATGATGATTAGTGCAACGCCAGACAGCGCTCCCAAAATCAAAGAAACCGAATGCCTGTCCGGTGGCGCTGGTGCGACTGCGCACCGGAATCTCGTCCTCGGCACCGATAAGGCGAAGGTAGTTCGCAATCTGCTCTTCGCTCTTCGCTCCGAGCACCGGATGTTCGATAAACGGGTCGTGCATGCCAACTATTGCCTCTGTTGAATTCGGACCTTCTGGGCCACTTCGGCGTAAATGTCCGCACCAATCGAGGTGGCGACCTCCAGCGTGACGGCCAAGCCGTATGGGGCGACCACTTTGGTCATGCCGGAGAAGGGGGGTTTACGGCATTGAACCCGAAGGACAATTGCATCGCTTTCCAGAAATGGAACGGCAGCATCTCCTTCCAGAATACGGTGGATCAGCGTGCCGCGGCCAGCGAGGGCTGCGGGAGGCTGGCAACCGACGGCCCTCAGCCCCAGACCGAACGCGTTGTCGCCGCTGCCGGGAGCGATCTCCAGCCCGAAAGTTCGGTAGTTCTGGTTGCTGGACCTAACCGGCGAGAACCACGCGAGTGTGATGATCAGCCGACGCAGGTCAATCTTGCTGGCGAGCGACGGCGGCAACGGGAAGCGGAACTCGTGCGACTTCTCGGGGCGGATTTCGCCCTCGCCGACCAGCGTGGCGCGGTTGGCGGCTCCCTCCAGCAACCGGTCGACATCCGGAATGCCGTAGCCCAAAAAGCGACTGATGTTCTCGCGGCGGCGCAGCCAGGCTTTGGTCCCTTGAGGGGGGAAGTGGGTTTCCATGTAATCGCCAGCGTTCCCCCAGGCGGCCGTGTGGGTGAGCAGAGCTTTCACCAGAACAGCACGATTCCCGGCAGGTATGGACGGAGCGCCGGTGAGTTCAACCGCGTCGTCGAGCGCATCGGACAGTCGGATAGCTGTTCGGGTAATGAGGGCTGCGGCATTGCTGGTCCCACAAGAGCGCATGGTATGGGTCAACCCACCAGCATGGTGCGGAGCGGCAACACGCTGCCCAACGGCCTGAGGTGTATAGGCGCGGACCAAGAGCGGTGCGCCGGCGGTGGGCTGGGCGATGGCGCGGCCTCCGTCGCTCATGACGTCAGGCTTTACAGAGTTGCGCAACCCCAGGCCCAGGCGGGATAAAAGACTGGACATCCTCAGGGTGGGAAAGGGGTCAACCACGTTGCCGGGCAAAGCGCCGGCCAAATCGCGGTGAAGCGCGCCGACTGTGAGAGCGTTCACAGCCTCGGCAGGGGCCAGCAGGGCGCGTGTCGCCTTATTGGCATCGAGCGCCCGCATCATCGCCTGTTCCCGAGCAATGGGATCGGCTGTGTGGAACTCTTGAATGGAGGTATACCCCTCAATCTCAAGGTTCGCTTCACAGTTCCCGGCGCTGACAATGAACAGCACGCGGTACTTATAGCTGAGGTAGTCGAGCGCTCTGGCCCATGCGCTAGCGGAGGACAAAGGGCGCTCGTTAACATCCCCGATCGAGTGATTGATGAGGAATACATCCGGAGCCGTCGGCACGGCATCGCCGATGCCTTCCTTCATCCGCGTGACAGCTTCGTAAATGAGCTTGAGCGGCAGCTTATCGCTCGGCGTCGCTTCACGCCCTTCCGCCGGATCGTAGGTCAGCACGGGCACGATGTGCAGAAGACGATCAAGTGGCGGTTCGTTGGCCTCCAGATCGCCATGGAGAATCAGCGAAGCCATGCTGGTTCCGTGGTAGCGCCGGTTCACCGGCGTCGGAGGCAGGTCTCCGGTGTCAAAGACGTCGATGCGACCGGCCAAACGGTTGTGGTTTTCCAACGGCATGCCGTCGATGAGTGCGGCAATCGGAGGCCGGAGAGAACCCGGTGATGGTGCTGCCGAAGCGGGGCCAGGCTGCCCGTCGCCATCGGTTGCTGGATGCGAAGAAACCGACTGCGGACGGATGGCCATGACCTCATTGGCAACAATGATGTTGCCCTGCCCAGTCAGGATTTCCTCCAGAACGGCTGGTGCAACCCGCACCAGCGCCGCCTGATAACGGATTTCCGGGATTTCGGCATCGTCGACAACCTCGGCTTCAACAGCGTCCAAGCGCTGTCGGAGTTGCGCCCACGCTCGCTGGCGTGCGGCGGCGTCGTTACGGAACCAGAGATCCAGTTCAATGAGCTGCGGTTGCCCCTGGCGGCGAACGAGTTCCGCCCGCAAAGCGGCTGCGGCCTCCATCGAGAGTCTATCCTGGGGTCCCCAGGTGCGGAGATCTTTCAGCTGCTTGAAGAGGTTCCACCAATCTGAATGACCGTCTGGCGGGGAGCCCCCCTCCTTGAATTTGTCCCAAAGCTCAAGGAGCTTTCGCATCGACTCGATCGTCGGCATGCTGACATAGAGCCGACCGGTGACGTCCCCACGAGCATTCTGGAACTCTGCGGTCTCGATTGCGTCGAACCACGAATCATCGAGAACATCATCTTCGAAATCGACGTCATCGTCGAGTTCCTCTGGCAGGTTCAGACGGACAATCTCATCCGCGAGCCAGTCCAACCCAATTCGTTGAGCAGCTCGCGCAAAGTCATTGAGGGCTCCGTAGACCTCGAACACCAGCGCCCGTTCCGGGGCAATGGCTTCAGGATCCCGGTAAGTCTCTGTGTCGATCCCCCTGCTTAGAATGTCGCGCAGGCGCTTGTCGATGTCGCCACCGAGCCGACGGGCTTGGAAGTGCCAGTCAAATTCCGTCTTCGAAAAGTGGCGCCTCTCCCCCTTCTGCCTTTTTCCTTCGCTTACGGGTTTGAACCTTAGCAACGGGCGGTCGGTCGGCATGTTCGTCCTGGGCCTGGGTCGGTGTCTTGAACCGATGAGCCCAGAGCGCCAACTGGCGAGATATCGCCTCCTTCGTGCTCATGTCGCCCATCGCCATCACGAGCCGGCGACGGATATCCAAGCCGAATTGCTCGACATCCGCAAAGCTCGCGCCGCTGAGACTAGCCGAAAGAGTTGAAGAAGAGAACCCAGAACTATCGTCAAACTGATGCAGGAAGCGCTCAAACCATTCTTTCAGTTGTTTCTGATCGGGGTTTGGCAGATCCAAACGCAGCTGGAAGCGGCGCCAGACAGCCCGGTCGAGCAATTCGGGGTGGTTGGTGGCACAGACGATGACGGTGTAAGCCGGAAGATCGTCGACCTGCAGCAGGAGCGAACTGACGACACGCTTAATCTCGCCGGTTTCGTGAATGTCGCCGCGCTCCTTGCCAACCGCATCGAATTCGTCAAAGAACAGCACGCACGGTGTTGTACGGGCATAGTCGAAGACCCGCTTAAGGCGGGTTGCGGTTTCGCCCAGATAACTGCCGATGATGCTCTCGTAGCGCACCACCAGGAAGGGCACTGACAGCGCCTCAGCCAGTGCCTCGGCCAAGCTGGTTTTACCATTGCCAGGCGGCCCCGACAGCATGACTCGATGGCGCGGCTCAAGCCCATGCGCGCGCAACAGGTTGCCGGAGCGCTGTTCGGCGATGAGTTCGTCACAGGCTTGACGGACGGTCTCGGAAAGAATCAATTCATCCAAAGTGCGACGCGCCGGCACCTCGGTGATGTAGTCGCGGACCCGATCTGGAAGGTATGTGGCCGCCACGGCACGGGGTCCCGCCTTGTCCATCACTGCCAACGCCCCGGTCAGACGGTTGGCCAGAGTATGATGCTGTTTGGCGCGCTCTTCTGCAACAATGGCCTCGACAGTCCGGCGCAGCATTGGCCGGTCCCCTTGGGCCCCAGCCTCGACGAGCTTGATCAGCAGATCGCTCCTACTCATGCCTTACCTCCGCCGTGCTCGCTCTTGGGGAAACCAGTCGGTGCCGGCTGCTGAATTATTGCCTTTAATGCCTCAAGCCCCGCCCGCAGCAGGTCGAGGTGTCCGACCAGATTATCGATGGCTTCAACGCTCTGGAATGCCGAATGGGTCGGAGCGCTATTTTCCACCGCCACCTGTTGTGCTGCCGGGCCCGGCGGCGGGCCGATCTCGCGTACGATCGCATTCGTGACGTCATCGCTCCACCCGCCGCGCTCCATTCCGCGCCGCAGCGTCGACGGATCGACGCCAATTTTACGGGCGAGGTCCACACGGGTCATGCGGTTCCGCCTCATGGTATCGCGAACGTGCCTCACCAGGAGCGGGCGTATTGGGGACTTCGGTCGTGCCATGGCCACATTATTGCACGCCGCAGCGCGGCATAAAAGGCAATAAATTGTGATTGCCGCCTTTTCTGCACCCAGGGGCGCGATGGAATTCCGGCAGCGGTTGCATTGTTCCCGAGCCTGACCGCCTCGGCTCGCGTGGCCGCCAATCAGTCCATCAATGCGTCGTGGTTCCATAATCGCCTCTTGGTCCATTGCGTCGCTGTGCAATCAGCCGCATTGGGCAAAGCACCAGCGCCGAAGCGCCTCGTGGCTTGGTCACTGCGGATCAAGCTAGGGCCTGCCATCCCGTCCATCCACGAATCAGGTGGAGTGCCCGCGGTGCCAATGGGGGTGACCAGCGGCAAACTCCCCTCCAAGGGGTGGCGCGACGCTGATCCATAGAAGCATGTTCGCTTTTTGTTCGCAAGACACTCGGCGCCCGGATCATCAAACGAGGAAGTCGCATAAGGCGAACCCAGCTTGCGTTGCGCAAGCTGACAGACCACCGCAGTGTCAGCCGCCGCACCGTGATGGCGGGTATGGCAACGCTGAGCACCACGGCCTTCCTCCCCAGACCGGCCGGCGCCGCGACCCTCGTCCCGGCGCCCGGCCAGACCGAAGGCCCGTTCTACCCGACCAGCTTCCCCGCGTACGTCGACTCCGACCTCGTTCAGGTCCACGGGGCGGCGGCCCGGGCGTTGGGCACGGTTGCCCACATCGGGGGACGGAGCCTCGACCGCAGCGGGCGGCCGGTCACCGGCGCGGTGGTCGAAATCTGGCAATGCGACGCACAGGGGATCTACCGGCACCCACGGGCGCCCGGTTATGACCAGTTCGACGGCAACTTCCAGGGCTACGGCCGGACGGCGGTCGACGCGGACGGAACCTACCGGTTCCGGACGCCCAAGCCGGTGCCCTATCCCGGCCGCACGCCCCACATCCATTACGCGGTGATCGTGCCCGGCACCGGGCGGTTCGTGACGCAGATGTACGTCGCGGGAGAGCCGCTGAACGCCCGCGACGGCCTGCTGAACGCCATCCGCGACCCGCAGGCGCGCCGCAGCGTGATCGTCCCGTTGCTCGCGGCGGACGACGTCGAGGCGGGCGCGCTCCGGGGCACCTTCGACATCGTCCTCACCCTCTGATCCTTCAGTGCCCGGCCTGGGCCCTCCACACCGCCGACCGGTTCGATCCGCCGAGACGGCACCGCCTCAGAGAACATGCTCGCTCGGCAGATGCGGCGGCTCCGCGACCGTCGTGAGGCGCGGCACGGACACGTGCATCGGGGCCGGCCGGATCGAGGACTGCCACTTATCAAGGAACTCGCCCAGATGTGGGCGGGTGGCCCGCTCTCGTACCAAGCGCTCCACGAGGCTGTCGACGCTGGCGTTGTGCCCGGCCGGGTCGGTGCGCCCGGTGAGCAGCGCCCAGCGGACGTAGGCGGCGTACAGGGTTAGGACATCGGACTCGCAGTAGGCCCGCTCCTTCTCCAACTCGCCGCGCGCCATCATGCCGGCCACCTCGCTGCCGTGACCGCCGATCTTGCCGGGCAGGCCGATCAGGTCGGCAATGTCCTGCAGGCCGATGCGCTGTGAGGCGCCGTAGTCGGCGACCTGCTCCATGAGGTCGCAGTTGAAATCCGGCTGGTAGCGCTGGGTGTAGCCGGTCCACTTGTCACCGGTCTGGAACCACGCCGGCACCGGGATGCCGTAGACCATGGCGCGCAGGCGCAGCACCGGCAGGTCGAAGCCGCGCCCGTTCCAGGTCACCACGCGCGGCAGCGTGTGGGCGAAGTGCTTCCAGAAGCCGCGGATCAGGCGCTCCTCGTCGTAGTCGAGGTCGCCGCCGGAGCGGCACTCGGTCACCCGGTAGCGCTCCACCCCGGACGAGCGGTCGATCGCCGCCTCAACGAAGCTGATCGCCACGATCTGGTGGCAATGCGGCGGCGGGAACTTCTCCGCCGGCCAGTCCGCCGGAAGGATCTGGCGGCCCGGCATCGTCTCGATGTCGAGGCAGAGCAGCGTGTCGTGGTGCATGGGGCCTCCCAGGTGCGGCGGCGCCATGCTCCCCAAACGATCGAGGAAGCACAACGGACAAATGGGCGGACGGACCGGAGGGCACCCGCGTTCCAAGCGCTTGGCCGCGAGCCTGTGATCCGCGTCCTGCTCCAGTCAGGAGGTCGACCGTGGCACGTGTGCGGCGGCGCGATGTTAGCGGGGCGACGCCGCCAGCACCACGCCGTTGATCCCCCGGCAATAGGTTGGCTCCAACGTGACCACGGTGCCGGCCGAGGTCCGACAATTTCCGCCGGTCTGAGCTGGGATCACCGCGGTCGTGGTCGCCGCGACCGGAGGAGGGGGTGGTGAGAGACGCATCGCCGAAGCCGGAAACCACGCAAGCGCACAGGTCGGCGCCAAAGCGCGCCGGACACGGTCGGGCTGCAGAACGGCCGAGGTGCCGTCCGCAAAGGTGACATCAACCGCGGACGCGGCCTTCCCTCCCTTGAGCGACGCGAGCAGAATCGAATGCGGCAGGTCGTCCCACGACCGGGTGTCCACCTCCGCGTTCATGCTCTGTGCCGCGGCCTGGGCGATCAGGCCCGCCAGCATCACGATCGCGCCGGCCGCAACCGCGTTGCGGTCGTTGCCGTACGCTCCCGCCGTCATCACGCCGGCGCCGGCCACCGTCGCCCCGGCTCCCGCCGCACCGGTCGCCATCTTAGTGTCGGCCTTCACCGCCAGCACCTTGTCCATGTCGCGGCCACCCCGGGTCGTCGCCTGGAAGAAGAGATCTTCGGCGACGGCCATCGGCGTGGCCGCGGCGTTCGCCTTGGCCAACACGTCGGCCTGTAAGGCCGCCCGCTCCCGGTAGGCGAGCTTTTCACGGTATTGCCCGTAGGCTTCTTTCGCCGGCCCGAGGCCGGTTTCGGCCACCACCAGGAGATCGTCGCCGGGGTCCGGCGCCTTCAGCGCCGGACGCAGCGAGGCCGCATCCCGGAACGCTTCGTCGGCCTGCCCGACCTCCCCCAGGCACCGGCTCGACCAGCCATCGAGCCAAGCCGCCACGGCAAAGTCCTGGCGGAACCGTTCCGTTTCAGCGAAACCGTCCTGGAGCATGGCGCCCCGAAAGCTCGCCCGCGCGTTCTCGTAATCGCCGGCCATGAGATAGATGAGGCCGCGGTAGTAATAGGCCATCGCCCGTTCGTGCGGTTCGCCTTTGAAATCCTTCACCGATTCGGCGTGCCACACCGAGCGGGCCTTTTCCGCCTGCGGGTTGTCGGCGTAGACCTCCTCGATGCCCGCAAGGGCCTTGTCGAACGCCTCGGCCGCCAGATCATCCCGCCCGAGATCGAGCGCCGCCTTGCCGACGCGCATCCAGTTCAGGACGGCGTTGCGCTTTCCCTCGACCACGACCGCGCGGTAGTAGGGCTCAAGGAGCGCCGGGCGACCGTCAGACAGCGCGCGAACGGTGGGAGCGGCCCGGACGGCCGCCTCCGACGTCCGATCGGCTTGCCCCGTGGTCTGGCACGCCGTGAGGATCACCAACGCACCGGCGGCCAACGTGCGGCAAAGCCGCGCCGTCATGACGTCGGCGCACCGGTCACCCGCGCCGGGACCACCATCGTTGACCGTTGCGCGTCGATCAACGCCTGCAGGAAGAACTCGTCGGTCACCAACTTGCGCACCGCCTCGGCCAAGGCCTTTTCGGAGGCCTCCTTCACGGGCTCGCCTTCCATGAGCATCACGCCCTCGACGCGGCCTTCGCTGGTGATGCCTTTGCCGTAAACCATCCGGCCATCGGCGCCACGCACCTGAACGTTCAACTGCACCTCGGCGACGTTGTCCGCGGACCAGAAGCCCGTCTTGTAATCGGCGTAGAAGCGGTTCACGTCGACCAGCACGAACACCGGCCCATCGCCTTGTCGGAAACCACGGTCGAGCAACTCCCGCTCGATTGACGCGCGCACCAGCGACGGGATGTCCTGCTTGGCCCGGATAGCCGCCATCTCCATGCCATAGCCATTCTTCTTCACGCTGATCTTGTCGCGGTTCGACGGTCGGGTGTCGTTGGTCGTTACCTTCACGACGACGCTGTCAGCGCCGGGTACCGGCGCCGACACCACAGCCGGCTTGTACTGGAGGTCAACCTGCGCCTCGACGAGCGCGCAACCGGACACCAGGAAGGCGCAGAGCAGCGCAAGAGACGCACACTTGGAAATTTTTGACGGCTTCATACCGAATCCACATAAGTTGAATACCGCCATGTTTCGACAATGAAACACGGTGAGAACGTTTGCATTTGCGCAATTTTGTCTGGATCGTCGGCTCGTCGCAACATAAAATGCGAAAAAAGTACGTGAGAGGCAATTTTCAATGGCGTCATCCTTGGTGACTCGCGCAGCTCGCGTATGGCTGCCGGGAGCGCTTTTCCTTATTGGGGTCGGCGTTTCGGGCTGTGCATCGACCGCAAACACGGCTGGGGTTGCCCCGGCGGCGCTGGATCCGTCGCGGCGGGGGCCGGTCGGCGGTGTCGGCATCGAGGGCGACGACGTGATCGCGATGACCGACCGCATGATGCGGGATATGCTGCAGTCCCCCGTGCTGGCTAACACGGCGCGGCCGCCGCAGGTCATCGTCGATGGAGAGTATTTCCACAACGAGTCGGCGCAGCGCCTGAACAAGAACGTGATCGCCGATCGCCTGCGCGTCGCCCTGAACAACGCGGCGGCTGGCCGCATGGTCTTCGTCGCCCGGCACAACGCCGACATGGTCGAGCAGGAACGCCGCCTGAAGCGCGCCGGCAAGGTCGATGTGGGCACCACCGGCCTCACCAAAGCGGCCGCCGGCGGCGATTACCGCCTGAGTGGGCGGATCAACTCGATCGACGCCGTGAACGTCCGTTCCGGCGTCGCCCAGCGCTACAACCAGGTCGTCTTCGAAATGGTGGACCTGGAACGCGGCACCATCGTGTGGAGCGGCATGTATGAATTTTCCCGGGCGGCGGCCGATGACGTGGTCTATCGCTAGGACAGTCGCCCTCGCGGCGGGCCTTGCCACGGTCCTGACCTCCGGCTGCACTCCCGCCCCGGTGGTTCAATGCGATTTCACGCCCCTGGTGCTTGGCACCGCGCCATCCCCCTCCGGGGCGCGGCTCGAACCAATGGTGGCTGGAACCCTGCAGGCGATTCCGCTCAACGCGGTGTCCATCACCGATGGGGGCCTGCGCGGCCGGGTCATCGTCCAAAGCGTCACCGCCTCGCGGATGTCCAGCGGCGACGTCGCGGTCGGAGCGCGCCTCTTCAATTGTGGCGACGCGCCGTTGCTCGCCGAAGGCCGTACCACCTTCTTCGATAACGCCCAACGGCCGACGGAGGCGCCATCGGCGTGGCAGCGCCTCGTCATTGAGGGACGATCGTTCACCGATTACCGTGAAGTGTCGGTGTCGCGTGAGCGGGCCGATGCCTATCTGATCGAATTGCGGGGCGGCTCATGATCGGACGCGCCCTTGTCACCGCCGTTCTGGCGGGTGCGGTTCCGGCCATCGCCCAGGAGGGAGCGTGGTATCGCCCGGAGGTGCCCGAGGTGCTGGTTCCGGGTCCGTCGGGGTTCAATTCGGTCGGTGCCGCCTTCGCGAGCGCGTACCGGGGGCAGGGCCTTCCTCGCGTCACGGTGTTGTGGATGAGGTCGCCGTCCGACCGGGGTGTCTACGAGCGCCGCACGGTGGATCGCATCGAGAACACCGTCGTCGTGGGCCGCGCTGCAATCAGCGGCATTGAGGGGGCACCGGTGGTCGACGTGGTGTCCGCACACCGGGTGCTGCACCGCGAGGAAACCACCGGCGTCTACGCTGAGCCGTCGCAGAATCTGCTGACGCCGGCCGCCTCACGCGCCGCCGAGGCGGCGTTCCTCCAGGCCCTCATCCGGGCGGGAACGCGGATTGCCGACCACACCGCGGTCAACCGACGGTCAACCGACGTCACCGCGGCCGACGCCGCGGCTCGCACGACGTCGGCGGATCTCCTGGTTGAGGTCATGGCGATCCCCGACGGCACCGCGGCCGGGGGCCTGTCCTACCGCGTCGACGTCCGGACCATGCCTGGCGACACGCTGCTTGTCTCCTTCGTCACAGCCGCCGATCCGCGTCCTGGTACCGATTCGGCCTTCACGACGGCACCGGGACGAGGCTATGTCGAGGTGCCGGGCCCGGCGCTCGGCCAGGAGCTCGCATGGCAGACCATGGAGCGAATCACCGAGGCGTGGCGACGTTGACGACGGAAAGGCCAATGATCGTCTGGAGCGCGATCACCCGATGGCGCCACCTTGGCGCCACGCACCGACGGTGGCCCGCTCGCTCCGCCTGGATCTCCCTGATGATGAACCTTTCGGCAATCGCCAGGATTAACGATTCGGTAAAGGCTGAGGACCGCCGGGCAGGGGAACTGGTCGCTCAGCACGAGTCGGTCGCCGCCGAGGACGTGCACGGCGCGGTTCTCAACCTGCTGCCTTCCGCTCCCGGAGCCGTTCTCGACGTTGGCACCGGAACCGGCCGTGACGCGGCTTGGCTTGCCCGACTTGGCCATCAGGTCGTTGCGGTGAAAGCCTCCGCAGGAATGCGCGCCTGAGCGCAGCGGCGGCATGGAAACCCACGCATCCGCGGGACCGACGATTGGCTGCCGGGACTGGAGCGGGTTCAGCGGCTCGACCTGGCCTTCGACGCTTATCCTGCTCAGCGCCGTGTGGATGCACGTTGCGCGGCTCGACCGGTGCCGCGGCACGGCCCGCCCCGGACCGCGCTATGCACCCGGTGTCGATGGCCGAGGTCAAACAGCTCGTCGTCGAGCACGGTGCCATAGGGCGTGCCGACACAGAAGTGTTCCATTACAAGGGTGACAACAACCGTGCTGCCGTATGCGAACGCGCTTTCCGCGATGCCCGGAGCGGCCAAGGCGGTGGCATGGTCTGTGGTTTCGGCGGGGACATTCGCCTTTGGACAGGCCTCGGTGAAGCTGTTGAGCGAACGATTGCCTCCCGCAGAGTTGGCGTTCCTTCGGGCAAGCGTCGGAGTCCTGATCGCTATCGGCGCCTGGAGGCTGCTCGCCGAACTGCGCAAGGCGCGTCATCCCTTCTGGTTTGCGGCGCGCTGCATACTGGGTGTCATCGCAATCTACGCGTTCATGGACGCCATTGCGCGCATTCCCCTGGCCCTCGCCACTTTGGTCCTGTTCAGCCGTCTGCTCATCGTACCGGCCCTGGCGTGGCTGCTGCTGAACGAACGCGTCGAGCCGAGTGTGTGGGGCGCGGTGCTGGCGGGACTGGTGGGGATCGCCGTGGCCTTGACGCCGACGCTGGGCGAGTGGCGCGACACTGGTGCCATCTCCGCCTTCATCGCCGCCATTGCTTCCGCCGGTTCGCAAGTCGCGGTCCGGCGTCTGGCGCAGGCGCACAGCGCCGGCGTTATCGTGATCGTCAACTCGGCGGCGGCGGGGTTGCTGCTCGCCTTTCCCGCAGCGGCGGTGTGGGTCACACCGCCGCTCGGCGATTTACCAGTGCTGGCGGCCGTTGCCGGTTTCGCCCTGATGGCACAGTACGCGGCTGCACGGGCCTTTGCCGGCTCCCGTGCCGCGTTTGTCGCCTCGATGGATTTTCTGACGGTGCCGATGACCGCAGCCATCGGGTTTCTGGTGTTCAGCGAAACGATCACGCCGCATCTGGTGATCGGCTCAGCGCTTATCCTCGCGAGCACGCTTTACATCGCATGGCGCGGCACTCACCACGTCCTGCGTCTGCCAGAGACGCAGAAGTCCGCGTAATTTCTTTCATCAATAATGATTATGACCTGACGAACTATTTTCCTTAGAGATCAAACACTGCTCTTGACCTCCTGTTTTCTGACCAATGACATTCAGGAGCACACGCGATGGTGTGCGTTTGGATGTGGCAGAAGGGACAGTCATGAGCCATGCGGAGCCACGCTCGGTCATCCTGGGCCGACACCGGACAACCGTCCGTTTGGAGCCGGCGATTTGGGATGCTCTGAGCGAAATCGCTACGCGCGAAGGGCGCACCGTGAACCAGCTTTGCACCGAGTTGCATGAACGCTGGCAAGGCCACAAAGCCCAGAACTTCACGGCGGCCCTGCGCCGGTTCGTGATGGCGTACTTCCGGAAGGCCGCCACGCGTGCCGAACCACCGGAACCTGGCGCTGGGCGGGCCACCGTCCGTCACGCTCTGGACGCTGTCGGCGCGCCCGGCCCATCCAAAGAGGCGACCGGCTTGCAGCAGCACAAGGATCACGCACCGAAACGGCTGGCGCGGCCCAAAAGAGCACCCCAAGCGGGCAATACATCGGCCACCGATTCGGCTTGAGCGGTACAAACCTTCAAAAATCCATCTTTTTCGGACCACAGGGCGCATACTCTACTCGCTTAAAAGATACAACTTCGTCATAGTTACGATTAATGAAGCAGATGTGACTTGAAATAATACCTTTTGTTGCAGAGTGGCGCACAACCGATGAGAGGACGATGTCCAAGCGTATGACCGCCGGCAATGCGTCCATTCCAGACGCCTTGATGCACATCGTGTCCGCCTCGGACCAGATGGGAGCGATCGCCTACGTGTTCCACAACGACCGCGTCGTTCACGCCAACCGGCAGGGACGGCTGGTCTACCCCTCTCTCGACTGGTCCGGCTCCGTGTGGTTCGACGATTGCTTCCGCGCCGCTCTGTCCGATCGTCGGATATTGGACGCGGATGTTCTCGGGGACCCGGAGGGGCATTTGGTGGCGGCGAAAGTAATGCGCGCCCGCAGCCGGGCATTTCGGTTTCGCCGCCGCTACGGCACCATCGACTACGACCGCCACCACATCGGCCTGGACGCCTCCTGGAACGCGCAGATCTGGTTTCCAGTGCGGCACGAGTCCGTGGGGGACTTTGCACTCACCCCGGACACCAAGCCTTGGGAACTGCGTCGGTACGCGGAGCGCGAACGGGCGCTGTCCCGCGTGGCTCAGGCGCTGGACGGCCTGGGGGTGGCGTTGGCGGTGCTCCGTGCCGACGGTGCTCTGCTCGACGCCACCCGCTCCATGGAGCAGGTTTTGGCGGCGCGGGCCGGTCTGGAGATCGACGACAAGGGACGCATTGCGGCACCGCCAACCACCACCGCGCGCTTGCGGCGGGCGATCGCCCGCGTGGCCGCGCGGGAAGCGCCGGGCACGGTGGTGCCGTTGCGCCTGGCAGGCGTCGCCGAACCGGTGCATGCCGGCGTCCTGCCCGCCGGGCCACACGACCCAACCGTGCTGCTCACGCTGGAATGCGGCGGCGCGGGCAACGCCGAGGCGGCGCTTGCGGATGCCTACGGATTGACCGCTCAGGAAGCGGCCGTTGCCGCGCGCGTTGCCGCCGGCCTTACGGCCGAGGAGGTGGCGCTCGACATGGGGCGCGCCCTGCCGACGGTGCGCACGCAGCTGAGCGCGGCACGGCAGAAAATCGCCGCGGACCGGCAGCACCGGCTCGCGCATGTCCTGACGCGCGCCGCGGCGATGGTCGGGGGATTGGCCCCCAAAGCACAAGGAACCGTGAACCATGGAAGAACGCAGCGCGTTCATCGAACAGTACGACCTCGGCTTCCTCACCGCCCGCCTGGTGAAACGTGGGATGCCGATTGACGCGGCCACCGCGTCGGTGGCCGACTTCCGCGCCCTCGTGACAGCGCTGGTGCGGCACCCCGACACGCCCTTCGCGGCGTGGGGACGCGTGGAGGACGCCCTACACGAGTTCATCCTCGACACCGCGCGTTACCGGGCGTTCTGCTCGGCCGCCGTGGGCCGCTTCATCGATCATGATCCCAGCGCCTTCGGCACGGACGCGTTCCGCGCGGCCTGGGCGAACAGCGTGGGCATCCTGGCCAAGGAGTTCGGCATCGCGCTGAACCCCGATTCCGATTCCGGGGAGGGTGACGCCAGCGGCGCGGCCATGTGCATGGTCACCATGTCGGCGGCCATGTGCATGGTCACGCTCGCCGCGGCCTGACCACACGTCCGGCCGCCGGTTTCCGGCGGCCGGGTCCCCCGCCCGAACCGGGCCGTTCCCGCCGTGCCCATTTCCGATAACCGACAGAAACTTCCGGTGCCTCGCTCCCTCCCCCTGGTGGCCTGTGCTCTCATCCTGTCCCTGGTTGCCACACAGGCCTCCGGCGGCGTGATCGAGTGTTACCCGTGGCAAGTCCGTCCGACTGGGGTCAGCGATGGCCCGAAGTTGGAAGCCTATCGCCCCGGAAACGGTTGGGTGAGCGTCCGGCCGCGAGGGGTCGACGGACCGCGCCCTGATGGCTCCTGCTCCACCGAGCGTTTTCTCGCCGTCCTCGCCAAGACGAAAACAGTGTTGGCCATGGCCGAGGCGCGTCTGGTGGCGTTTTGCGCACCGCAGGACCTCGCCGATGGCGAGGTCGAGGCGACGGTGCTCTTCGACGGCGTCGACCTGCAGCGCATTCTGTCCGAAACGCAGTTGGCGCAACCGTTGGATGGGTCGGCAAAAGTCAATTGGTGCGAGCGCTGAGCCTGATGAACGCCCGAGCGGTAGCCGTCCCGGCCTCCCTTGATGCCACCATCCGGAACGGCGCACACCGGGTGATCCTGAGTTGATGTGGTGGACGGCCCTTCCACCTTTTTGAATCGGTGGCGTGATCGGGCGAAGCCCTCCATGCAGAGGGCGAGTCGTCGGGACATCTGGGGAACCCGCGGCCCACATCGGGGCGGCCGTCCTTCCCAAACGCGCCGGCATGGCGCGGGATCGCCTCACGCGTGAGGGTCGGCCCGAGAGGATATGACTGATGGGGCCGCGCCTGTCCAGGCCTCGACCGCTGGAGCCGGCGCGGCCTTATGCAGCCCTGCCTTGACAGCCCCCTCTCCGACTAGTCTGGCCAGAGCGCGTGTGGTGACCGGCTGCCCCGTTCGGCGCAGGTACGCGGCGGCCGCTTCCGCCTCCGCGCGGGTCGGCCGGTAGACGCCGTTGAACAGCAGGTAACGCACCGGATCGGCGTACGCGTGCGGGGCGTCGGTGAAATGCACCATGAGCGTGCCCTGCCACACGCCGGCCTCGGCGCAGGCCCCGACGAAGCGGTAGGGCCAGCCGACCATCAACCGCGCGGCAAGGTCGAGCAGGCGGGCCCGCGTGGCCGGCCCCATCGCCTCAAGCCCTGCCCCCTTGGCGGGACGCTCGGGCGACCGTGGATCGCCGCCCCACAGGTGGGCCACCATCGTCCGCAGGTCGTCGCCGCACCGCGGTCCGGCCAGGAGGCGCAGCACGTGGTGCAGAAGGTCGAAGTACCGGACGGAGTACATATGGTACTCGCCGAGTTGCGCCCAGCCCCGGCGCAGGATGGCCTCCTGCCGCCGCTGGAAGGGCAGCGCCTCGGACGGAGCGGGCACACAGGGGGTTTGCGCGAGGTCCGCGCCGCAACGGTGACAGGTGCGCGGATCGTCCGCCCGGATGACGACCACGGGAGCACCGCAGTCGCCGCATCGGTCGGCGAGGATGACCCCGTGCCGCGTGCAGACCGCCGTCAGGGCGAGGCGCCAGGATCGCCGCAGGTAGGGGATGCCATCGGCCAAGCATGCCGGGCAGAACTGCTGTGCCGGCCGGTGCCAGATACCGCCGGCGATGTCGGAGCGCGTCACCCATTTCGTGCCGCCTTTCCGCCCTTCCGTTGGCGCGTGCGACTCAAACAGTTGGCCAACGAACGCCTTCAGGGTCGTGGCAGCCGCCAGTTCGGGGTTGGTCAGCGTGCCGGCGGCCATGACATCGGTCACCGCCGCGCTGCCAAGATGGTCGATGTCGTGCGTCTGATGCAATTGGCCGGGCCATGCCGCATGCATGAAAGTGATTGGCTGCATGCCGTGGGCCACCGCTGTGCGCGCGATCCAGGAGGACAGCAATTCGTCCTCCAGCGGCTTCGGCCGGCACGGCCACGGACGACCGCTCATGGCAGCCCCGGCAACTCAACGTCGATCTTGCGCTGCGACGGCGGCTGGTAGCGGATCCGCTCCAGGGTCTTCAGCGTGATCCGCTCCTCGCCGGTTTCGATCGCGAGGACGGCGGCGCGGCTGATGATCTTGAAGAACTCGCCGATCGCCCCTTCTCCGCGACGCAGGATGTCGCGGGCAAGTGCGTCGTCGTCCCCCAAGTACGAGGCCTCGCGCAACGGCATCAGGGCCTCGAAGGACGCCAGAAGTTCACGGAAGGCGTCGCCGTCGCGCCAGGGGCGAAGCTGGAAGACCTCGAAGCGGTTCAGCAGCTGGGCGTCGTGCTGCGCCGTGGTGCGCGCTCCCTGGGTGCCGGCGAAGACCAGGCTGATGCGCAGCGGCGCCTCGTTGCCCAGCGCCCGGAAGAACGCTAAGACGCCATCCCGCTCGTTGGGTCCGGCCTGGTTCAGGTTGTGCAGCTCGTCCACCAGGAGGACCCGCGTGCCGACCGCTTCCAAGATGGTGAGGACGGCGCGGCGCAGTTCGCGCCGGATCGCGCCCGGCGCGTAGGGGCAGCCGAGGCGGTCGAGGATCGTCTGGTAGACGATACCCAGGGTCGGATGCTCCGGCATGTCGATCTTCACGACGGGGATCAGCGCCGTGTCGTGTTCGGGCCGGGGCAACGGCGGGTGGTCGGCTTCGAAGCGCTCGAGCAACGTCGACTTCCCGTTGTTGGTCGGGGCCTCGATCAGGACGTTTTCCGGACGCTGCTGCTTCGGGGCCTCCAACAGCAGACGCATGGCCGCGTAAGGCTCGCGCGCCGAGGCGTAGGGAATCCACATTTTGGTGCGTGCACGCTGGATGCGCTCAGCCTTCGGCAGGGCAAGCAGGGGAACCGTCGACGGGTGCAGGTGATCGTAGGCCATCATGACCAGCCCTCCAGGTCGGCGACCGGCCGGACGCGCCGGGCGGGCGGTGCCGCCGGCTCGGCCGGCTTGGACGGGGCGTCGGGGGTGGCCGGGGCGGAGGGCGTCACTGTCGGACGTTCCGGCGTGTGGGCCTTCGCATCCTCTCGGCGGCGCTCCTGCCGGCGCCGGGCGGCCGCCGACTTCCGCGCGGCCTCGGCGTCGATGTGGCGGCAGCGCTCAATGGCCCGGTAGATCGCGTTCTCGTCGTCGGCGTCCTGCCCCAGCCGTTTCAGTTCGGCGACCGCTTGCTCGACTTCCCACAGAGCGACCGGCGGCCGATGCCGGTCCCGCTGCGGAACGTCGTAGTATTCCTGCGTCTCCGGATTGTAAAAGTAGACCACGCTCACGTTGCGGGGATCATACCGCACTACGTACTTGCGCCCGTCCCTCCGACTGGCGAACAGCCGCAGCAGGTCGCTTTGGTAAGTCAGCCGGTTCAGCCGGATGCCGTAGCTCTGGACCGTACGGTACTCCACCGGCAGGAAGTCCTTGAGCAGCCGCCCAGGGTCCGCCGGCATCCGGGGAAGACCTCGGCCAGGTAGCCGATCGCTGCCGAGAAAGCTATGCTCGTACGCCTTCAACGGGGTGGTCCCGATCGCCGAGTGCTTGTCTCGGTGATAGCGATCGACGATCCTCACAGCAATCCGCTCTTCCGCCTCCTCCAAGGTCAGCGCCGCACCGGCGCGCCCATCGTAGTCCTTACCCCGCTCAGCCACGCTGCTGAAGGTGTAGCCGGGAATGAGGCGGACATCCGCCATCATCGTGCCGACCAGACGCTCGATACGACCGCCGAAATAGGGCTGGCCAAGTGGACGGAACTCACCGCGGATGCGCCACTGCCGACAGCCGAGCTGCAGGCCGCGGCTATCGAACTCGGTGGCGTTGTCAGTGAGAATGGCCTCGTCGATGCCCCACACCGGGTACGGCGACTCGAGTTTGTGGCGGCGGCAGAACTCGGTCTTGTCCAGAATGCCGTGGGTCAGCGCCATGGCCACCGACAGGGTCGACGGGCGGTGGATCGACAGGTAGAAGCCCTTGACCACCCGGCTGTACTCGTCGATGGCCAGCGTCAGGACCGGGCGGGTGACCGCATCGCCGTCCTCGGGGCTGACGACGAAGAAGTCCGCCACCGTGTGGTCGATCTGAATGCGTTGCAGCGGCCACCGCGCCGGGTCGTGCGTCCCGTAGGTCTGATGGTGTCGGCGCTCGGCCGCCATGCCGCCGTAACGCGCCCGGTCGACCTCCTTCGGGTCGAGTTCCCGGATCCGCTCGCGGATCGTGTTCGGCGCCACGGCGCCGAGGTTGGCGCGGCGAAGGCGCCGCTGGGCTTCAACGATGACGTCGACCGGCCGCGCGCCCGGGGTCGGCACGTAGACCTCCTCGATTACCGCCGTGATGACCTGCTCCGCTGCGGGGGCAATGCGCTTGCACCGGCGCCGTTTGCGGTAAGCGTGCGGAATGAGGCAGGTGAGGGACCCCTCGGACTCGTACCGGTGCATCAGCCCGTACAGCGTCGAGACGCTGAGATCGAGGCGGTCGGCCGCCGCGCGAACGTCCTGCTTGGACCGCCGCCGCAGCGCCAGCAGGGCGTCGATCTCGTCCTGCCGCCGGCGCCCGACCTCCAGCTGCGGCTCAGTGAACTCCGCCAGATCGGGGATCGCCCGCCGCTGTGCCGCGGCCGCCCCCCGCCACGGCGCTAGGACGGCCGTCGGACGCACCCGCCGCTCGCCGGTGACCGTGTCCTCCACCAGGACGCTGTCCAGGGAGACGACCGAGACGACAACCCCGATCCGCCCACCGAGGTCGACCTCTGTGCCAGGCTCGAGCCGGAAGGTGAGCGGGGCCGGCAGATCGTCCCCGGTCATGGCGCCGCCTCCACGACCAGGTCCATGCCGATCGGCGCGCGCGGGTCGGCGCGGAGCGTGCGGTTAGCCAGCATCGGCCAGAACGCCGTGTAGAAGCCCACGCGGTCGGCGCGGTCGGGACAGAGCGTGCGCACGAGGTCGAGCACCGTGCGCGGTCCGCCCGCCAGGGCGGCCAGGATTGTCCCGGCAAGGGCGGGATCGGGTGTGACGTCCCGGTATGCCGCGAGGAAGCGGGCGTTCTCGAACCGCACGGTGCGGATGGTGAGTTCGGTGACGATGCGGAACCGCATGCCGTTGGCCTGCGCCCAAGCGCGCGCTTGGCAGTACTTGTCGCGATCGTTGGGCCACCGCTTGCGGAACTGGTCCCGGTACTTGACCTCGTAGATGACGACGCGGTCACGGTAGGTGACCTTGAAGTCGGGGGTGTAGCGGCGCGGCTTGCCGTCCGGGCCGGCCAAGGTCAAGGTGACAGGCTGTTCCAGGATCTCCAGGACATCGTCGCGGGCGCCGAGCAGCGTCAGAAAGTCGCGCTCCAGCCCCGATTCGAAGCGGACGTCGCCGCTGCCGTCGGGCAGCACGTGGCGTCCCGTGAAGCTGCGTGTGTTGGGCTTTATGATCCGCCGCCGCATCCTTCACCCTCCGATCGTATCTTGGTAAGCAATCTACCGCATTGCGAATCGCCCCGCACATGCATAGAAGGATTTTACTAGACTTATCGATAGCCTATTGCGAGAGCGCTTTACGCTTATTCGATTCCCATTCACGGGAGCCTTAACATGCTCCCGATTCGCGGTCACAATGCTCATCGATGCGGTAAACTGATTCTATGTTTGCAGTTTGTCAGGGCTGTTCGGCAATCGAAACGTTAGAAAACATCCTTGATGGAGCAACTACGCGACACCAAGGGAATCAACGAACAATACGGAAGCGAAACACAAAGTTTTTGGCATTTGCATGCCTCTTCTTCAATACCTGAATACAATCAATTGCAGTGAGCCTGCAAAAGCGTCAGCCTGTTCTCTTCACAGAGGCGAAGGGGCGATGATGAGCCACGACTCGGAGCGCGCTGACGACGGCTTGAACGATCTCTTTTTTCAGACATTCCCGTCTGGCGGCCCTTGGCAGCTTCGCTGGATCAACGGCCCCCAGCGCAACGGCACCGACCCTTTCGACCCACTGGTGGAGTGCCTGTTTGTCGGCGTCAGTGGAAATTACAGCCCGCCCCGCAGGGCCCAAGCCGCCGCAGGATGGCTGCCTCTCTTGATCATCGGCAGCTTTTGGTACAATGGACAAATGATTTCGAAAGATCACACCGGTTTCAAAACGTACGAAGTCGCAGTGACGATCGACGGCTCCAGTGTTCATGAATTCAACGGCTACGAGGGAGTTTTACCCAATAAGAAGAGGCCGTACATAATTCCAGAAGATGTTTATCGCCTGTACAGCGATGATGTGCGGTTTGTCGGAGTAAAGGTCGGCCGCGACCCGTTCGCGGTGATCGTCCCAACCATGACGCTTGCCCAATTTTATATCGGGTCGTCAACGGCCCTTGCCCAAGCGCTCTTGAACGGTGCGTTTCTCCGCGCCCCCGAAACATTGTGCGATCTCACACGCACACGGACTGAAGCTCCACGTGTGTTCCGCCTCGCGCCACGTCCCGGATTCACCGAAAACGACTATCCACTCCTCGCCCGGTTTTTCGCAGCAAAAGAAGGGTCACCCGAACGCGATGCATACAACCTACCCTTTGCAGAGGTTCTGACGGCGACGGCGGCGCGCCGCCGCCCTTCTCTCCGAGCAGCTTTTCCGTTCCATGGCACAACGACACTGACCGGAGAAGGCTACAAATTCGAGAGCTATCTTGCCGATGGAACGAAGGTCGAACGCATTCTCATGCTTCGCCTGGAACACTGCACTGGTCCACTCCCCTTCGACGAATTGATCGTTGAAGAAGAAGTCACCATGGCCCCAGAGGAGTTTGATGAACAGGGACGTCCATATGTGCATGCGATTGCGGGGCACGTTGGCCCGCGGCAGGTGGTGAATGAACGCCACCCCAACCGACATCTACCCCCGGTAGAAATCAACCTTCCACTGGCACGGCCACGTTTCCAGGCTCTGGAGACCCTACCGGTGCGGATAGAGACGGTCGAACGCCCGGCAAAGACCGCCCCGGCCGTCCATGTCCCCGGCGACGCTCTGGCGCCGGACGAGGTCGCAACCGGGCCATTATCGTCCGACAAGGGCAATACCCGCAGGGCCCGTGTCAATACCACGGTGGATCAGGTGGCTCCCCAAATACAGCCTGAAGTTGAATTATTTTGTGAGATGCTGGCGAAATTGGCACGCAAACCTGGTGTGGCTAACTTGTCCAGTGTGGTGCTTCCAGGCGACGAGCGGACTGCCTGCGGCTTCACTTTTGGTTGCGTTCCGTCCCATCCGAATGGCGGATGGTGGCACAAGATCGCTGACAAAGTGACACGCATGCTCCTCGCCGCCGAGTTCACGGTGAACGGGCAATGGATCACCGTGATCGGCGTGGAGCCACGTCCTGATCATGCCAAGGACTGGCAAGGGTTGATGCTCGTGGCTTATCGTGATCACGATCGCGTTTCTGATGAAGACTTTGGCAAAGTCGTCGAGTTGATCCGTCGTCGCCGTGATTTGTGGGGCAAGCGAACACAGACCAGCAAAAGCCGTGAAAAAATGCCGAAGCACCTGCTCTTTGCTAAAGTCACGAACACAGATGCCACGGCGGAAGAACTCGCCGTTGCCGTTCTGGCGAAGACCGGATTGCTGAAACCGAACCATAATCCCATAGACGACGAAGAAGAAAGCCTCGACCAAGAGGCTGTTTCAAGTTGCCGCTGAGGCTGCCTCGTGAAACCAGCCACATAATCGCTGCTTCCGCAGTCGCTGCGTCAATGCCGAGACGCACCGCTCGCGCGATCAGGATCCCGAGCGATACCGGCTCACCCGACAGACACTCCAGACAGATCGCCCGTTCCACCGCACGCGTCGGGGGCTTTCCGCGGAATGTCAACAGGCGGGTCAAATTGGCTCGCAGGACCGGAGGGACCGCAGACTCCGTCATTAGGAAATACGGTTTTCCCAGCGCGAAGGCCTCCTGACGGGTTTGCCGAGTGGCATCGCGAATGGTGGCCCATCGCGAGCGGACGGGGCGCCATTCCAACAGGTCGAGCAGATATTCCTGGTCGCGGGAGTGGCCGCGCTCGATCAATCGGATGCGGATGAGGCATGGATCCGGCGACGGACACCGCTCCCACTCGTACAACCACAACTTGAACGCCAGAACCAAGGCTAGATCGGAGCCGATCGGACCGAGTTGGCGGGACAGAATCGCCGGATCGGGAAGTCGGCTGTTCCAAGGGATCATTTCACGACTCCCAGCGTGATCATCAGCGCGACGATGAAATGCACCCGTTCGGCACACTCGTGAGTGTCGCCTACCGAGAACACGGGCTCTCGGGGTTTAGGCGGTGAGCGAACAAACCAGCTAGAAAGCAGTTCGGCGATAAGCTGAAGATACGAATTCAGTCCGGAAGTTTGCTGCTTTGGTCTGATGCTTAGTTGAATGAGAATCATGGCGATGTGCGGCTTTCAGTCTGATTTTTGACTGGAATTCACAACATCGACGTGCCCGCCGTCAGCCCCGCCGACCTCAGCCTGCCGCCGCCCGCCGAGGGCAGCGCCGATGTGGCCGCCCGCGTGGCGGTGGCCCGCGCCGTCCAGGCGGAGCGCTACGCCGGCTTCGGCCCCTTTCCCGAGGGCCGGGCGGTGCGCACCAACGCCGAGGCCGACGGCGAGCTGCTGGAGAAGGCCGCCGCCCCCGACCAGCCGGGCCGCGCCCTGCTGACCGAGGCCGCGGAGCGGCTGAAACTGTCGGCCCGCGGCTATCACCGCGTCATGCGCGTCGCCCGCACGCTGGCTGATCTGGACGGCGGGAGCGGCGTGCGCCGCCCGCACATCGCGGAGGCGCTCGGCTACCGCCGCATCGCCCCCGGACGATGAGTGTTTACTCCGCCGCCACGGCGTTGCCGTGGTTGGAATGATGAGTCCGGTCGTGCAGGCAGCGGCGCAGACGGAAGGCGGTGATGATGGTCAGCGCGCCATAGGCGATCAGGTAGCTGCCCACGCCCAATGCCAGGGCGAGCAGGCCCAGCGACGGCAGAACCCACATGCCGAAGCCGAACAGCACCGACAGGGCGCCGGCCACGCCCCAGGCCCATTTGCCATGGCTGCGGTGCATGCGCCACGCCGTCATGATCTTGGCGAAGCCGGTGATGACCGACCAAGCGGCGATCACGAAGACCAGCGCGAACAGGCTCGCCTCCGGCCACAGCAGGGCCACGATGCCCGCCACCAGACTGACCACACCGTCCAGGATGAAGGGCAGGCTGCGCTCCTGCGCCTGGGCGGCGCGGACGCCACCGACGATGGCGAACAGCCCGTCCATCAACAGGTAGGCCGCGAGAAGAATCGTCAGGGTGGCGACCGTCGCCCCCGGCAGAAGGAAGGCCAGCAGGCCGAGCATCACCGCCGCGGCGCCGCGCAGCGCCAGCGCCCACCAGTTGCGCGCCAGCAGATCATTCATGCCCTGGACCCGCCGGGCCTCGTACATCGCCTCCGTAGCCATGTCTCGTCTCCCCTCATCCGTTCGAGTGCACCGGGGGCGGGTGAGCGCGCCCCATACATCACGGCAACAGGATCAGGAGGAGTTCGTTGCGGCGGCGGGTTGTTGCGGCGTCGGGATTCGCGCGAAATCCGTGCGAATGCGTTGGGACAGGTCAGTTGTTGCGGCCGTAATCGCCCTTGCTGGGTTCGATGAAGTAGAAGAGCTTCGAGTCGAACTGCATACCCTCGCGCGGGTTCATCAGCGCCACCTCGGTCGTCAGCCCCTGGGCGTCCAGCACCCGCCATTTGCGGAGCTGGAAGGGCCGGTCCTCGAACACCAGCGTCAGGGTGCCCTTGCCGGGATCCTTGGTCTCGGTCAGGCTGATCTCCACCAGCCCCGGCGCCTGATAGACGCCGGTCACCGTCACGTCGCCGGATAGCCGGATGTTCTTGCGCAGGATGAAGTCGGCCAGCGTGCTGCCGATGGGGGCGCTGGACTGCTGCCGCATCTCCCCGTCCCAATAGAAGATGAAGGCGCCGTCGGCGACGACGAAATCCTTCACCGGCGGGTCGTACTCCAGCCGCATCCGGCCGGGACGCGCGAGGTAGAAGGTGCCGGTGGTCTGGTGGCCATTCGGGGCGACCTGCACGAACTTCGATTGCAGCGTGCCGATGCCGTTCAGATAGCTTTCCGCCTGGGCCACCAGCGCCTGGTCCTGGGCGGACAGGGCGGCGGCGCGCGGCGCGGCGAGCGCGGGATCGAGGGCCGCGCCCGCCGTGGTGACGGACAGAGCGACGGCAGCGGCAGCCAGAATGCGGCGGAACGGGATCTTCATGATGCCTGCTAGGTAACCGGACGTTCCGGGCGGAAATGGGGCGCGGCGGCGGTGGTTCCAAGGAGAAAGAGCGCATTTGCGGACGCTCGCGATGGCCCCCTCCCCAACCCTCCCCCTCTTCGAGGGAGAGGGGGCTTGGGCAAAGCGGCGGCAGTCCCCTCCCCTGCGAGAGCGGGGGAGGGTTAGGGAGGGGGCACGAGCGCTCACTCCTCGATGTTGCGGGCCAGCACCTCACGCTTGCCGGCGTGGTTGGGCTTGCTGACCACGCCTTCGGTCTCCATCCGCTCGATCAGACGGGCGGCGGAGTTGTAGCCGATGCGGAGCTGGCGCTGGATGAAGCTGGTCGACGCCTTGCGCTCGCGGCAGACCACCGCCACCGCCTTGTCGTAGAGGTCGTCGCCCGACCCGCCACCGGCGCCCGACCCGTCGTCGAAGGAGCCGCCGTCCTCGTCGTCCTCCTCGGTGATGGCGTCGACGTAGCTCGGCTCGCCCTGCGTCTTGAGGAACTTCACCACCTGCTCCACCTCGCCGTCGGCGACGAAGGGGCCGTGGACACGGGTGATGCGGCCGCCGCCGGCCATGTAGAGCATGTCGCCCTGGCCGAGAAGCTGCTCCGCCCCCTGCTCGCCGAGAATCGTGCGGCTGTCGATCTTGCTGGTGACCTGGAAGCTGATGCGGGTCGGGAAGTTGGCCTTGATGGTGCCGGTGATGACGTCCACCGACGGGCGCTGCGTCGCCATGATCAGGTGGATGCCGGCGGCGCGGGCCATCTGGGCGAGGCGCTGGATCGCCGCCTCGATGTCCTTGCCGGCGACCAGCATCAGGTCGGCCATCTCGTCGACGATGACCACGATGTAGGGCAGTTCCTTCAGGTCGAGCGGCTGCTCCTCGAAGATCGGCTTGCCGGTGTCGGGGTCGAAGCCGGTCTGGACGCGGCGGGTCAGCAGTTCACCATCGGCGCGGGCCTCGCGCAGGCGGGCGTTGTAGCCCTCGATGTTGCGCACGCCCAGCTTGGACATGTTGCGGTAGCGGTCCTCCATCTCCCGCACGGTCCATTTCAGGGCGACCACCGCCTTCTTCGGGTCGGTGACGACCGGCGTCAGCAGATGGGGGATGCCCTCATAGACCGACAGCTCCAGCATCTTGGGGTCGATCATGATGAAGCGGCAGCGGTCGGGCGGCAGGCGGTAGAGCAGCGACAGGATCATCGTGTTGATCGCCACCGACTTGCCCGAGCCCGTGGTGCCGGCGACCAGCAGGTGCGGGAAGCGGGCGAGGTCGGCCACCACCGACTGGCCACCGATGTCCTTGCCGAGCGCCAGCAGCAGCTTGCCCGCCGTCTTGTCGAAGACGTCGCCGGCCAGCAGTTCGCGCAGCAGCACCGTCTCGCGCTTGGCGTTGGGCAGTTCGATGCCGATGACGTTGCGGCCCGGCACCACGGCGACGCGGACCGACACCGCGCTCATCGAGCGGGCGATGTCGTCGGCCAGGCCGATGACGCGGGACGACTTGGTGCCGGGGGC
Organism: Azospirillum brasilense; assembly: GCF_001315015.1. NCBI lineage: Bacteria > Pseudomonadati > Pseudomonadota > Alphaproteobacteria > Rhodospirillales > Azospirillaceae > Azospirillum > Azospirillum brasilense. The sequence continues at coordinate 2,962,535 of NZ_CP012914.1, forward strand.
CGGCTCCAGCTCGTAGAGGGTGACGACCGGGCCGGGATGGACCTTCTGCACCTCGCCACGCACGCCGAAATCGGACAGCACGCCTTCCAGCTTCACCGCGTTCTCGCGCAGCGCCGCCTCGTCCACCTTCTCGCCGCGCACGCTGGTCGGGACGATCTGGAGCAGGTCGAGCGGCGGCAGCTCGTAGCCATCCGCCTCCTCCAGATTGAGGGCAGCCTGTTTGGACGGGCGCCCCTGGTCGGCGGCCTTCGTCTTGCCTCCGGCGGGCGAGGTGACCACCGGAACGGCGCGGGTCTTGGCCTCCACGCGCGGCTCGACGCTGATGGAGTCGGACAGCCGGCCGCGCGGCGCGGCGCGCAGGGTGATGGCGCCGCCGTCCTCGTCGGGCGTGTCGTCGAGAGTCGGGGCGGCGGTCGTCTTTTCCGCGGTGGCGAGGCTGGGCTCCCGCCGCAACAGGCCGCCGGTCTGGCGGGCGGCGCTGCGGGCGGCCTCCGCGCCCTTGTCGCGCACGAAGGACAAGCCGGTCCGCGCGCCCCGCCCGAGGCGGGCGAGGCCGGCGGCGGTCTCGCGCAGGCTGGCCGCCCATTCGCGGATCGACAGGCCCATGGCGACGAACAGAATCAGCCCGCCGGCCACCCCGGCCACGGTGCCGACCAGCGGATTGCCCGGGCTGCCGAAGAGCAGCCTGCTGACCCCGTCGAGAAGCAAGCCGCCGAAGCTGCCGCCCGGACGGCTCTTCAGCGGGTCCTCGCTTCCCGTCCCCATCCCGGCCAGGAACATGGCGACCATGAGCACGCCCCACACCGCCAGGACGCTGCGGAACAGCGGGTGGCGCACGCTCTTCTGCAAGCTGAGCCGCCAGCCCCACATCATCGGGACCAGCGCCAGCAGATAAGCCGCCCAGCCCAGCGACTGGATCAGGACGTCGGCCAAGTGGGCGCCGAACCGGCCGAACAGGTTGTGGATGTGGACGTCCGCCGCCGGAACCGCGTTCCAGGACGGGTCGGCCGGGTTGTAGCTGCCCAGGATGACCATCAGCACCAGACCGACCACGCCCAGCGCGAAGCCCGCCATCTCGCGCGCCCGCGCCACCACGAAGGCGCGCGTGGCGGGCGAGAAGAAGGGCGGCTTCTCCGTCCGTGCTCCGGCGGGCCGCGCTCCGGCGCTTTTGCCGCTTCCGCTGCGGGGGCTTGCGGGTCGTGCCATGGGCAGAAGGTCCTCAAGAACGTGCTGAACCGGACCCGTCCTTCGGGGGCGAAAGACCGGGGTAACGTGAGCCGAACCGGGTTGGGCCGAACCGGGCGGCCCTTATCCCAGAATGCGGGCGATGGTGCCGCAGGCGTGGGCGACCGTCTCGGCGTCGTTCACCAGCGCGATGCGGATGAAGGGCGCGCCGGGATTGGCCTCGCCGGGGTTGCAGCGGGTCAGGTAGGCGCCGGGCAGCACGCGGATGCCGCCCTCCGCCCACAGGCGGCGCGTCGCCTCCTCGCCGTCGCCGACCTCCAGCCACAGGAAGAAGCCGCCGTCAGGCCGATAGTAGCCGTAGCGCCCCTTCAGCGAAGCCTCCGCCGCGTCGAACTTGGCGCGGTAGAGCGCGCGGTTCTCCTCGACATGGGCCTCGTCCCGCCACAGGGCGGCGCTGGCCGCCAGCACCGGCAGCGGCATCCCGGCGTTGGAGTAGCTGCGCAGGCGGGTGAAGCGGGACATCAGCTCCGGATCGCCGGCCACAAAGCCCGAGCGCAGCCCGGCGGCGCTCGACCGCTTGGACAGGGAATGGAAGACCAGGATGTTCGCCCAGGGCTTCCCGTCATGGGCCAGCCCCGACGCGACCTGGAGCGCGCCGACCGGGGGCTTGTCCAAGTAGATCTCGGCGTAGCACTCGTCCACCGCCAGGATGAAGCCGTAGCGGCGCGCCAGCCCGATCGCCCGCTCCAGATAGGCGGCGTCGGCCGCCGCCCCCTGTGGGTTGGCCGGAGTGCAGAGGTAGAACAGCGCCGTGCGCTCCAGCAGCTCCGGCGTCAGCGCGTCGAGGTCGGGCAGGAAGCCGGTCTCGCGGGTGGAGGGCAGGAACACCGACTCCGCCCCCGCCAGCAGGGCCGCTCCCTCGTAGGGCGCGTAGAAGGGGTTGGGCATCAGCACCGCCGGCTGACGGCCCGCCTTGCTCGGCGGCACGGCCAGCAGGGCGAGGAGGAACAGCGCCTCGCGCGTGCCGGACACCGGCAGGACCGACTTTTCGGCATCGAAGAGCCCGTCGGGCAGGGCGTAGCGGCGGGCCAGCCAGGCGCCCACCGCCTCGCGGAACTCCGGCGTGCCGCCGACCGGCGGGTATTTGCCCCACAGATGGGCGTTGGCGCGCAGCGTCTCGTCGATGATGGCCGGCGGCTGGTGCTGCGGCTCGCCCACCGACATCATGATCGGCTCGGCGTTGGCGCGCGGCGTCACTCCGGACAGCAGAGCCGCCAGCCGGGTGAAGGGGTAGTCCGACAGCCGGTCGAGCCGGTCGTTGACGAGAGCGAAGGTGCCGAGGTCCGGGAGCGACATGCCGCCGAGAATCCTTTCCATGAGGACGGCCCGAAAAGGCCGGGCCGGCCCCGAGGGGCACGGCCCGTCAGGGGCCTCTGGGGGCCTCTGCCCGATACGAAACGGAAACGATCCTACCGGCGGTGGAGTCCCGGCACAAGGGCACAAAACCGGACGAAGCCCGGTCAAGGGAAAGCATACGCCACCCGTTCCGGCGGCCTCGGCGCCGCAGCGAAAAGACTGGCGCGCCCGGCCTCAAGTCACCGGGCAGATCATCGATGCCCTGCGGCAAGAAAAAGCGGACGAGCCTTCCCCCCTTGCGGGAGGGGCCGGGCGATGACGCCCCGCCCTGTCCGCTTCCTCCAGGACGCCTCAGAGAGCTTCGGTGTTGGTCTCGCCGGTGCGGATGCGCACGGCCTGGGCGATGTCCAGAACGAAGATCTTGCCGTCGCCGATGCGGCCGGTGTTGGCGGCCTTCTGGATCGCCTCGACCACCTGCTCGTACTGGTCGTCGGACACCGCGACCTCGACCTTCACCTTGGGCAGGAAGCTCACGGAATACTCGGCGCCGCGGTAGATCTCGGTCTGACCCTTCTGGCGTCCGAAGCCCTTCACCTCGCTCACCGTCAGGCCCTGAATCCCGAGCGACGTCAGCGCCTCGCGCACTTCGTCGAGCTTGAACGGCTTGATGATGGCCATAACCAGTTTCATGTGGCTTCCCCTTGGTATGCGTGTTTGCGGGCCCCTGCGGTCGCCCGGTCCCCCCTCGGCCGATCCCGCCGTGGCGGCGGGTTTTCCGAACGTGACTCGAGCGTGTTCGCCTCGACCATAAAAAGCAATGTCTTCAAAAATCGTGCCGGTTGCAGAATCGGTCCTTTTCAGCGGTTTTCGGCTGTTTCGCCGATCGATTGGGCAGGTCATGCCTAATAATTACGCAATTCGGGGGCCGCGACGCAGCGCCGCTGGACATCCGGACCAAGCGGAACGATTGTTCGTACCCGTCTACACTGATCGAAGGGCAGCGCCATCATGACCGAATCGGGCACCACCGCAGCGCAGGAGATCACGACCGACGTCGTCGTGTTGGGCGGCGGACTGGCCGGACTCAGCATGGCGGCGGCCCTGGCCACCGCGGGCGTGCCGGTCGTCTGCATCGACCGCGACAGCCCGGACCGGCAGGCGGGGGACGAGTTCGACATCCGCACGACGGCGGTCGCCTACGCCTCGATGAAGGTGCTGGAGGGGGCGGGCGTGTGGAAGCACATGGAGCCCTACGCCGGCCCGATCCTCGACATCCGGGTGGCCGACCAGTTCTCGCCCCTGTTCGTCCATTACGACCACACGGAGCTGACCTGGGACGGCAAGAACCAGCCCTTCGGCTGGATTCTCGACAACAAGGACATGCGCCGCGCCCTGTTCGCCCGCGCCAAGGAGCTGCCCGGCCTGCACCATCTGGCCCCGGCCCAGGCGGTGTCGATCGAGCGCAGCCGCGCCGGCGCCACGGTGACGCTGGCCGATGGGCGGGTGGTCAAGGCGCGGCTGGTGGTCGGGGCCGACGGCCGCCGCTCGCTGGCGCGGGAGAGCGCCGGGATCAAGCTGCGCACCTGGGCCTACGACCAGACCGCGATCATCTGCACGATCCGCCATTCGGAGCCGCACAACGGCGTGGCCGTGGAGCATTTCCTGCCCAACGGCCCCTTCGCCGTGCTGCCGATGACCGAGAACCGCTCTTCCATCGTGTGGAGCGAGAAGCGGTCGCTGGTCGACATGTATCTGAAGCTGCCCGAGGACCAGTTCATCGACGAGCTGACCCGCCGGTCGGGCGGCTATCTGGGCGACATCGAGCTGGTGACCCGGCGCGACGCTTGGCCGCTGTCGGTCCTGCTGGCCGAGCGCTTCATCGCCGAGCGCGTCGCCCTGATCGGCGAGGCGGCCCACGCCATCCACCCCATCGCCGGGCAGGGGCTGAACCTGGGGCTGCGCGACGTGGCGGCGCTCGCCGAGGTGATCGTGGACGCCCACCGGCTGGGGCTGGACGTCGGCTCGCCGGAGGTGCTGGCGCGCTTCCAGCGCTGGCGCCGCTTCGACACGGTGCTGCTGGCCGTGGTCTGCGACGGTCTGGTGCACCTGTTCTCGAACAACATCCCGCCGATCAAGCTGGCCCGCGACGTCGGCATGGCCGTCGTCAACCGCCTGCCGCCGCTGAAGCGCTTCTTCATGCGGCACGCGATGGGCGTGGTCGGCGAGCTGCCGCGGATGATCAAGGGCGCGCCGCTGTAAGAGCGGTTGAATTCTCGGGAGACAACAAGGTCTTCACGGATTTCTCGGATTTAAGCACGGATTACACGGATTTTTATATGGTCTTGCTCAGTGCCTGCTGATCGAGAAGGCACGCGCTGAAGCACGAACAAAAGAAATCCGTGTAATCCGTGTCAAAATCCGTGCAATCCGTGAAGACCCTGTTGCCCGACAAGACTTCCGAACTTATCCCAACCCGTATTCCGACAGCGCCTCGTACACCGCGGCCCCCTTGCCCAGGTGGCTGCGGTAGAGCGTGAAGTGATCCACCCGGATCGGACCGGCGCGGAACATCCCGCGTTCCTCGACGAAGCGCCCGATCCGGTCCTTCGACGCGTCCTTCAACCGGGCAAGCGTGACGTGGGGCGAGAATTTGCGCTCCTCCGCCGGCAGGCCGCAGCGGACCAGCGCCGACTCGACCTTGGACTGGAGGTGCGACAAGGCGTCGCTGCGCTCCACCCCGGCCCAGAGGACGCGGGCGTTGCGGCCGCTGCCGTACACGCCCACGCCGTCCAGAACCAGATCGAAGGCCGGCGCCGCGATCTGCGCCAGCGACTCGTCGATCTCCGCCGCCTGATCCTCCGGCACCTCCCCGATGAAGCGGAGCGTCAGGTGCAGGTTGTCCGCGTCGGTCCAGCGGGCGCCGGGCACGCCGCCGCCCAGCCCCGCCAGACGCCGGCGCACATCCTCCGGAAAATCGAGGGCGACGAAGAGACGGATCATTGGCTTTCCGGAACGGTTACGGGCAGGGGTCGGGATAGCGGGCGTTGACCGCCTCGATGTCCTTCATCACCTCGTCCGACAGCGTGACGTCCACCGCCGCGATGTTGGACTTCAGGTCCTCCAGGGTCGTCGCGCCGATCAGCGAGGACGCCACGAAGGGCTGATGCAGGGTGAAGGCGATGGCCATCTGCGTCGGCGACAGGCCGTGGCGCCGGGCGGCGTCCAGATACTCGCGGGTCGCCGCGTCGGCGTTGACGGTGGCGTAGCGCGACTTGCGGTGATCCAGCGCGCGGCGGGTGCCGGCGGGGACGGCGCCGTCCAGATACTTGCCGGTCAGCGTGCCGGCGGCCAGCGGCGAATAGGCGAGAAGCCCGACATCCTCGCGCAGAGACACCTCGGCCAGACCCTGCTCGAAGGTCCGGTTCAGCAGGCTGTAGGCGTTCTGGATCGAGGCGATGCGCGGCAGGCCCTTGTCCTCCGCCAGCTTGAGGAACTGCATAACCCCCCAAGGCGACTCGTTCGACACGCCGATGTGGCGGACCTTGCCGGATGTCACCAGATCGTCGAGCGCCGACAAAGTCTCTTCGATGGGCGTCCCATCCTTCTCCGGCCGATGGACGTAGTTGCGCGCGCCGAAACGGTTGGTCGAGCGGTCGGGCCAATGGAGCTGGTACAGGTCGATGTAGTCGGTCTGGAGCCGGCGCAGGCTGGCCTCGACCGCCGCGAAGATGTTGGCGCGGTCGAGCTTCGCCTCGCCGTTGCGCACCCAGGCGAAGCCGCCGTCGGTGGCGCCGACGACCTTGCTCGCCAGGATCACTTGGTCGCGCTTGCCGTTCGCCTTGAACCAGGTGCCGATCACCTCTTCCGTACGTCCGTACGTGTCGGCGGTCGGGGGGATGGCGTACATCTCCGCCGTGTCCCAGAAGTTCACGCCCTCGCCGAGCGCGTAATCCATCTGGGCGTGGCCTTCGGCCTCGCTGTTCTGGCGGCCCCAGGTCATGGTGCCCAGGCCGATGGCGCTGACCGACAGGCCGGTGCGGCCGAGCGGACGGTATTGCATTTGGTTATGGTCCTTAAAGGAACAGGGTGAGCACGCCCGTGTATCCGTACAGGCGGGCGTTGGAGATCTCGCCGCTGGCGAAGAATCCGGCCAGCGGGATGTCGCCGAAGGTTTCGCGGATCAGCGCCAGTTCCTGGCTGCCCTCGCCGAACAGGCTGGGGCCGCGGGCGATGCAGCTGACGTAGAGGGCGCCCTTCGGGGTGGTCTTCACGCGCTTCTTCAGATTGGCCAGCATGCGGCGCATGTCCGACTCGGCGCTCTGCTGGTCGCGGCGGGTGAACAGGATGGGCTGGCCGCTCTGCACATGGTGGGCTACGGCGATCCAGCCGGCGCGCGGGTCGATGGCGATCAGGTCGCGGACCAGATAGTCCGCCGTGTCGCTCCCGGCGATGGGCAGGCCGGCGAAGATGTAGCCGGACACCCGCTTGAGATCGCGGGCCAGCAACTCGCCGATGTCCTCCTTAAAGACCTCCAGCGCCGGGCGCCCGTCGATCTCCAGGACGACGTTGTCCTCCGCCGCCGTGATGGTGCGCACCGGGCCGATGGGCGTGCAGCCCTGGCTGAGGCCGGTGGCGACCGGCACCTGCGGCGCGAACAGCACGCCCGACACGCCGCCGTCGGCCACCGGCCCGCCGACCATCGTGGCGGTGTTGCCGGGGATGGTGAATTGCGGGAACTCCGACCGCGAGGCCGACAGGCCGCCAACCAGGAAGGCCCCGGTTGATTCCGCCAGCGAAACGACCAGCCCGGCCAAGTCCTGGTGGCGCGGGTCGGCGTGGGCGAGCGCCAGCATGGCGCCGTGCTTGTCCAGCCAGCCGCCGGCCATGCGGCGCAGCGGCTCCATGTCGCCCGAGACCACCGGGAACAGACGGAAGCCCTCCGGCGGCAGGCGGGCCACCATCACGGCGATGCCCGGCTTGTCGAAGATTTCCTCGTCGTTGGCGCAAACGCCGATGCCGACCGTGCCCACCCAGTCGCGGATGCCGGTGACGCCGCGCAGCAGGGTGACCATGCTGGTGGCGTGTTCGGCCAGCGCGTCGGTGATGTAGAGGAAGCCGAGGTTGCAGCCCTCCACCGCGCCGAGCTCGTCCAGGCAGGATTTGACGACGGCGCCCCATTCGGTGCCGGTGGCCGATGCGGCCTTGAAGCAGGTCTCGGTGGTGGCGGTGTCGCCGGCCAGGGTCGCCATGGGTGTCAGTCTCCGCTTTTGGCGATGCCGTCCAGAAGGCGGGCGACGTGGGGCGTGATGCGCTCCACGATCACCTTCACGCCGGCCGCGTTGGGATGGATGCCGTCGGGCTGGTTCAGCACGGCGTCAGCCGCCACGCCGTCCAGGAAGAACGGGTAGAGCTGTACGTCGTACGCCTTCGCCAGCTCCGGGTAGATGGCGTTGAAGCGCTCCACATACGCGCGGCCCAGGCTAGGCGACGCGTACATGCCGGCCAGCAGCACGGGCAGCTTTTCGCCGGTCAGCCGCTTCAGGATGGCGTCGAGGTTGGCGCGCGCCGCGCCGGGGTCGAGCCCGCGCAGCATGTCGTTCGCCCCCAGCTCCACCAGCACGGCGTCCGGCTTGTCGGCCAGCGCCCAGTCGAGCCGCGACAGCCCGCCCGCCGTGGTGTCGCCCGACACGCCGGCGTTGACGACGGTCACGTCGTAGCCCTTCGCCCGCAATGCCGCCTGCAACTGCACCGTGAAGGCCTGCGGTTCGGGAAGGCCGTAGCCGGCGGTCAGGCTGTCGCCGAGCGCCAGCAGGGTGTAAGGCCCCTTCCCCGCCCCGCTCTGGGCGAGCGCGGGGGCGGTCATGCCGACCCCTGCGCCGATTCCCACAACGACGGCGAGAGCGGCCAGCCCCGACCGAAGGAGGGCCATGTTGAAATGGCGGCGCACCATGCCATATGGCGTGAGGTTTTCCCGCCCATTTCCCCGCCCGATCCAGAGACGCATGCCAATGTCCCGACCCGATTCCGTTGAGTCCACCATCGTCGATCTCGACGAGGTGCATCTGAGATTGGACAGCGCGGCCGGACCCGTCAACATCCTGAGAGGCTTGAATCTCCGCATCCAGCCCGGTGAACGGGTCGGCGTGGTCGGCCCGTCGGGCTCCGGCAAATCGACCATGATGATGGTCATGGCCGGGCTGGAACGCCCCACGGGCGGGACCGTGCGTGTCGCCGGACAGGATCTGGGCCGGCTGGACGAGGACGGGCTTGCGCGCTTCCGCCGCGACCATGTGGGGATCGTCTTCCAGGCTTTCCACCTCGTGCCGACGATGACCGCGCTGGAGAACGTCGCCATTCCCCTCGAATTCGCCGGGGCCGCCGACGCCTTCGACCGCGCGCGCTCCGGGCTGGAGGCGGTCGGTCTGGCCCACCGGCTGAGCCATTATCCGGGCCAGCTCTCCGGCGGCGAGCAGCAGCGCGTCGCCCTGGCCCGCGCCTTCGTCGCCGAGCCGTCACTGCTGCTGGCCGACGAGCCGACCGGCAACCTCGACATCGGCACCGGCGCCACCATCGTGGAGCTGCTGTTCGACCTCGCCGAGCGGCGGGGCACGACGCTGGTGCTGATCACCCATGACCCGTCCCTGGCCGACCGCTGCGACCGGACCGTGCGCCTGATGGACGGGCGCATCGTCGACGACGGCCTCGCCGCCCGCGCCGAGCGCGAGCGCGTGGCGGGGGACTGAGCGTCCTTTGAGGGAGTGGTCGCGTCGCGCCCCCCTCCCGACCTCCCCCCGCTTCGCAGGGGGAGGAGATGAAGCCCTCCCTTGCGAAGCGGGGGAGGGTTGGGTGGGGGCCCGACGCGACCACTCCCAACCACCAACCCACACCCCGCTGGACGCCCCATGACCAACCTCGCCCTCGCCTTCCGTCTGGCCCGCCGCGAGTTGCGCGGGGGACTGAAGGGATTCCGCATCTTCCTCGCCTGTCTGACGCTCGGCGTCGCCGCCATCGCCGCGGTCAACTCCGTGTCCGGCGGCGTGCTGTCGGGCCTGCAGGCGGACGGACGGGCGATCCTGGGCGGCGACGTCGCGCTGCGGCAGATCTACGCACCGCCGACCGACGAGCAGCGCTCCTGGCTGGAGCAGGCCGGGCGCCTGTCGCAATCAGTGGACATGCGCGCCATGGCCCGCTCCGCCGACGACCAACGGTCCACGCTGGTCGAGCTGAAGGCGGTGGACGGCGTCTACCCGCTCTACGGCTCCGTGGCCCTGGCGCCGGAGGGGGACCTGCACACGGCGCTGGCCAACCGCGACGGGCGCTGGGGCGCGCTGGTCGAGGACGGGCTGCTCGACCGGCTGGGGCTGAAGACCGGCGACACGCTGCGGCTGGGCGAGGGCGAGTTCGCCGTGCGCGGTGTCCTGACGCGCGAGCCGGACCGGGCATCCAACGGCGCCTTCTCGCTGGGGCCGCGGGTGATGATCGGCCTGCCGTCGCTGGAGGGCACCGGCCTGCTCCAGCCCGGCAGCATCGTCTATTGGACCGCCAAGCTGGCCCTGCCGCCGGGCACCGACGTGGCGGCGTGGCAGAAGGCGCTGGCGGCGCGCTTCCCCGACGCCGGCTGGCGGGTCCGCGACTTCACAAACGCCTCCCCGCAGATCGAGCGCTTCATCGACCGCATGACGCTGTTCCTGACGCTGGTCGGGCTGACCGCCCTGCTGGTCGGCGGGGTCGGGGTGGGCAACGCGGTGCGCAGCCATCTCGACTCGCGCGCCCGCACCATCGCCACGCTGAAATGCCTGGGCGCGCCGGGCGATCTGGTCTTCCAGGTCTATCTGCTGCAGATCCTCGCCTTGTCCGGGCTGGGCATCCTGCTGGGGCTGCTGCTCGGCGCGGTGGCGCCGCTGGGGCTGGGGTCGCTGCTCGACCAGGTGCTGCCGGTGCCCACCCGGATCGGCGTCTATCCGGGCGCCCTGGTGCTCGCCGCGCTCTACGGCCTGCTGACCGCGCTGACCTTCTCGCTGTGGCCGCTGGGCCGCGCACGGGAGGTTCCGGCGGCGGCGCAGTTCCGCGACGTGGTCGCCCCCGCCGGGGGCCGCCCGCGCGCGGTCTATCTGGCGGCGATGGCGCTGACCGTCGCGGCTCTGGCCGGGCTGGCCGTCGCCACCGCCCACAACAAAATGTTCGCCGGCTGGTTCGTCGGCGGCTCCATCGCCACCTTCATCGCCTTCCGCGTGGCCGCTTGGCTGGTGGTGCGCGGGGCGGCGGCGGCGGGGCGGCCGCGCCGTCCGGGGATGCGGCTGGCGCTCGCCAACCTGCACCGGCCGGGCAACCCGACCGGTGCGGTGGTGCTGTCGCTCGGCCTCGGCCTGACGGTGCTGGTCGCCATCGCGCTGATCGAGGGCAACTTCTCCCGCCGGGTCAACGAGACGATCCCCAAGGACGCGCCCAGCTTCTTCTTCGTGGACATCCAGCCCGACCAGTTCGAGCCGCTGAAACAGATGGTCAGCGCCCTGCCCGGCACCAGCGGGTTTGAGGCGGTGCCCAGCTTGCGCGGACGGATCGAGACGGTGAACGGCCAGCCGGCGGAAAAGGCGCTGGTCAACCCCGAGCAATCCTGGGTGCTGTCCGGCGACCGCGGCATCACCTATTCCGCCAAGCTGCCCGAGCATTCGGAGATCGTCGCCGGCTCCTGGTGGCCGGAGGACTACAAGGGGAAGCCGCTGATCTCCATCCACCAGAACGTGGCGAGCGCCTTCGGCATCGGTCCCGGTGCCACCATGGGGATCAACGTCCTGGGCCGCACCATCGAGGCGACGGTGGGCAACGTGCGCGCCGCCGACTTCTCGACGCTGGCCATCAACTTCGCCCTGGTCTTCGCGCCGGGCACGCTGGAGCGGGCGCCGCAGACCTGGATCGCCACCGTCCGCAGCACCCCGGCGGCGGAGCCGGAGGTCCAACGCTCCGTCCTGCAGCGCTTCCCCAACGTCACGCTGGTGCGGGTGAAGGATGCGCTGGACACGGTGGGCACCATGCTGGGCCACATCGGCACGGCGGTGCGCATCACCGCGGGCATCACGCTGGCCGCCGGCACGCTGGTGCTGGCCGGGGCGGTCGCCGCCGGGCACCGCCGCCGGGTCTACGACGCGGTGGTGCTGAAAGTGCTGGGCGCCACGCGGGCCGACGTGCTGAAGGCGTTCCTGCTCGAGTACGGGCTGCTCGGCATCCTGACCGCGGCCATCGCCGGGGTCATCGGCACCATCACCGCCTGGGCGGTGATGACCTTCCTGATGCGCTGGGAATGGACCTTCCTGCCGTCGGCCGTGCTGACCACGGCACTGCTCAGCACGGCGATCACGCTGGCCTTCGGCTTCCTCGGGACGTGGCGGGCGCTCGGCCAGCCCTCCGCCCCGCTGCTGCGCAACGACTGACGGACGGTGGTCAGGCGGGTTCGGGGACGCGGTCGTCGGCGACGATGCGGTTCTTGCCGGACTGCTTGGCCGCATACATGCGCTGGTCGGCCAGATCGACCAGCCTTTCCCAGTCCACCGGGCGGTCGTGGAGGTATTCGGCGACGCCGATGCTGGCGGTCTGCGGGGTTCCGTCCGGACGCTTGCCCAAGCCCCGCTCGTGCAGCCGCTCCACCGCGGTCAGGGCGCCCTGACGGCCGGTGTTGGGCATGATGACCACGAACTCCTCCCCGCCCCAGCGGACCAGCACGTCGGACTGGCGCAGCATGGCGCGGATCGCCTCCGCCGCCCGCCCCAGCTGTTTGTCGCCCTGGTCATGACCGAAGCGGTCGTTGATCGACTTGAAATTGTCCAGATCGAAGAAGATCACCGACAGCGGATGGTCGGAGCGCTGGGCGTGGGCGAACTGCAGCCGCAGAAGCTCCTCCCCGATGCGGCGGGAGAAGGCGCCGGTCAGCCCGTCGTGCGACGCCTGATCGACCAGGGCCATCATGAAGTGCAACTGGCTCATCGCCGCCAGCGTCGCCACCACCATGATGAGCACCAGCAGCCACAGGGCGCCCAGATAGGAGGGGAAGGGGAAGACCAGCGAGCCGTAGACCCCGGCCAGCATGTGGGCCGCCAGCATCGGCGTCGCGAAGGCCAGCCCTTCCAGCGCGGTCAGCGGGAAGACGCTGAGCCCCGCCACCATCACGAAGGGCAGGAAGGCGTAACCGGCGGCCACCGCCAGCGCGCTTCCCGCGATCATGTCCTCGTTCAGCATGGGGTGCGAGGCGAGGAAGAAGATCGTCGGCACCGCCAGCAGCAGGGCCAGCCCCCGCCACGCGCTGCCCATGTCGTCGCAGATCCGGTAGCCGAGGGCCAGCGCGCCGAAGGCGAAGCTGGACACCAGCCGCAGGCCGGCGAGATAGCCCCACAAAGGCCAGGGGAAGATGAAGACGTCGATGACGATCCACAGCGGCGTCAGCACCGCGAACACGGCCGCGACCATGCGGACGCGGGAATGGATCAGCACGGCCCGGCGACGCTGGATGATCGGGGTGTGTCCGCCCGGATGCATCAGGTCGCGCAACTGCTCGAAGGAGAGATCGCCGCTCACCGCCTGGAATGCCCTCTCCGCGAACCGTCTGAGGAGATTAAGCGCTTGTTGATACACGCGATGCCCCCCATCGGCAACGGCAATTGCTGTGATTTCCAGGGATACGTGCGTATGCGGCGCGGCCTGTGGCATCAACGCATTTGTACGTGATTTGCCGGGACAGTCTTCCCGCCGCCCGCCGCTGTCAACGCCGGATTGGTCATACCACTGGGGCAAAAGCACGCGGCGCGCGTAAAAAAAGGCCCGGCATGAAAAAAGGCCCGGCGGTGGGCCGGGCCTTTCTCACGGGTCGGAACAAAAGGACGGCGGTCAGTCCTTCAGGTCTTCCCAAAGCTCCTTCACCTTGGCGAAGAAGCCTTCGGACTGCGGGTGGGAGCCTTCCTTGCCGGCGGTGTCGAACTCGCGCAGAAGCTCCTGCTGCTTCTTGGTCAGGTTGACCGGAGTCTCGACGACGGCCTGGATGTACATGTCGCCGCGCTGCTGGCTGCGCAGCACCGACATGCCCTTGCCCTTGATGCGGAACTGGTGGCCGGACTGGGTGCCCGGCGGGACCGTCACCTTGGTGCGGCTGCCCTCGATGGTCGGCACCTCAACCGTGCCGCCCAGCGCCGCGGTGGTCATGGGAATCGGCACCCGGCAATGGATGTTGGCGCCATCGCGCTGGAAGATCGGGTGCGGCGCGATGGCCAGGAAGATGTAGAGATCGCCCGGCGGCGCGCCGCGCAACCCCGCCTCGCCCTCGCCGGCCAGACGGATGCGCGTGCCGTCCTCGACACCCGCGGGGATGTTGACCTGAAGGGTCTTCTCCTTGCGCAGGCGCCCGGCGCCGCCGCAGCTCTTGCAGGGGGCCTTGATGACGCGGCCCTGGCCGTGGCAGGCCGGGCAGGTGCGCTCGATGGTGAAGAAGCCCTGCTGGGCGCGCACCTTGCCATGGCCCTGGCAGGTCGGGCAGGTGACCGGCTGGGTCCCCGCTGCCGCCCCGGAGCCGCTGCAGGAATCGCAGGCAACGGTGGAGGGAACGCGGACGTTGGCCGTGGTGCCCTTGAAGGCCTCCTCCAGCCCGATCTCCAGATTGTAGCGCAGGTCCTGGCCGCGGCCCGACGCGCCGCCGCCGCCGCGGCGCCCGCCCATGAACTCCCCGAACATCTCGTCGAAGATGTCGGCGAAGCCGCCGCCACCGCCGCCGAAATCGAAGCCGCCGAAGCCGCCGCCACCACCGCGCCCGTTCTCGAAGGCGCCGTGGCCGAAGCGGTCGTAGGCCGCGCGCTTCTGCTCGTCCTTCAGAACGTCGTAGGCTTCGCTGATTTCCTTGAACTTGTGCTCGGCGTCCTTGTCACCCTGGTTGCGGTCCGGGTGATACTGCATCGCCATCTTGCGGTACGCTTTTTTGATCTCGTCCGCGCTGGCGCCCTTCGCCACCCCGAGCAGCTCGTAATAGTCCTGTTTCGCCATGGGCCCCGACCGCCTTCACATACAATAGACCAATCATATCTCCGGCCCGCCACCGCAGGACGGATGACGGGCCGGACGATACTGCATGGCGCCGGGTTCTCCCGGCTGTGACACCGGAGGCAACGGGCGGCTGCCCAACGATTGCCTCCGGTTCCGAACGCTTAGGCCGACTTCTTCTTGTCGTCGTCCACTTCCTCGAAGTCGGCGTCGACCACACCCGGCTCGTTCGGGGTGGCGCCCGCCGCACCGGCGGCACCGGCGCCGGGGGCCTCGCCCTGGCCGGCCTTGTACATGGCCTCGCCCAGCTTCATCGACACCTGGGCCAGCGCCTCGGTTTTCGCCTTCACGGCCTCCAGATCCTCGCCGTCCAGCACCGACTTCAGCTCGGCCACGGCGGCCTCGGCGGCGGTCTTGTCGGCGGCGGGGATCTTGTCGCCGTTCTCCTTGATCGTCCGCTCGGTGGTATGGATCAGCGCGTCCGCGTGGTTGCGGGCGTCCACCAGCTCGCGGCGCTTCTTGTCGTCGGCGGCGTGGGCCTCGGCGTCCTTCACCATCTTGTTGATGTCGGCGTCCGACAGGCCGCCCGACGCCTGGATGCGGATCTGCTGCTCCTTGCCGGTGGCCTTGTCCTTCGCCGTGACGCTGACGATGCCGTTGGCGTCGATGTCGAAGGTCACCTCGACCTGCGGCACGCCGCGCGGGGCCGGCGGGATGCCGACAAGGTCGAACTGGCCGAGCATCTTGTTGTCCGCGGCCATCTCGCGCTCGCCCTGGAAGACGCGGATGGTCACCGCGTTCTGGTTGTCCTCGGCGGTCGAGAAGGTCTGCGACTTCTTGGTCGGGATCGTCGTGTTGCGGTCGATCAGGCGGGTGAAGACGCCGCCCAGCGTCTCGATGCCCAGCGACAGCGGGGTCACGTCGAGCAGCAGGACGTCCTTGACCTCGCCCTTCAGCACGCCGCCCTGGATGGCGGCGCCGATGGCGACCACCTCGTCCGGGTTCACGCCGCGGTGCGGCTCACGGCCGAAGAACTGCTTCACCGCCTCGATGACCTTGGGCATGCGGGTCATGCCGCCGACCAGGATCACCTCGTCGATCTCGTTGGCCTTCAGGCCGGCGTCGCGCAGAGCGGCCTTGCAGGGCTCGATCGTGCGCTGGACCAGCTCGTCGACCAGGGCTTCCAGCTTGGCGCGGGTCAGCTTGACGTTCAGGTGCTTCGGGCCGGACTGGTCGGCGGTGATGAAGGGCAGGTTGACCTCGGTCTGCATGGCCGAGGACAGCTCGATCTTCGCCTTCTCGGCGGCTTCCTTCAGGCGCTGCAGGGCCAGACGGTCCTTGCGCAGGTCGATGCCCTGCTCCTTCTGGAACTCGTCGGCGAGGTAGTCGATGATGCGGGCGTCGAAGTCCTCACCGCCGAGGAAGGTGTCGCCGTTGGTCGACTTCACCTCGAACACGCCGTCGCCGATCTCCAGCACCGAGACGTCGAAGGTGCCGCCGCCCAGGTCGTACACGGCGATGGTGCCGGCGCCCTTCTTCTCCATGCCGTAGGCCAGAGCGGCCGCCGTCGGCTCGTTGATGATGCGCAGCACTTCCAGGCCGGCGATCTTGCCGGCGTCCTTGGTCGCCTGGCGCTGGCTGTCGTTGAAGTAGGCCGGGACGGTGATGACCGCCTGGGTCACCTTCTCGCCCAGATAGTTCTCCGCCGTCTCCTTCATCTTCTGCAGGATGAAGGCGCTGATCTGCGACGGGCTGTACTTCTTGCCGACGGCCTCCACCCAGGCGTCGCCGTTGTCGCCGGGAATGATCTTGTAGGGGACGAGGCCCTGGTCCTTCTTGGTCAGCGGATCGTCGTAGCGGCGGCCGATCAGACGCTTGATCGCGAAGAGGGTGTTCTCGGGGTTCGTCACCGCCTGACGCTTGGCCGGCTGGCCGACCAGACGCTCCGCGTTCTGCGCGAAGGCGACCATGGAGGGCGTGGTGCGCGTGCCTTCGGCGTTCTCGATCACCTTGGCGCTGGAGCCTTCCATGACGGCCACGCAGGAGTTCGTGGTGCCGAGGTCGATGCCAATGACTTTGCTCATGTTCAGCCTCTGTTGTTCGGCAGATGCGTGGCGGCCCGTTTGGTCCGGCACCGCCGCGATCCCCTTGGGGTCGGTGGAACGGTTGGGTGGATTCACGTCTGTCGCCGGAGATATAGGCAGGTGCGTTTCGGGCTGCAACGTCCTGGTCATTCCGCCAACCGTCAAAAGACCAAAAGGTGACGCGCACGCCGGGGCATATCGTCGCGCCTGCGGCTTCGCGCCGCAAGTGAATACCGGGGTATTCAGAAGCATAAGGCGTGCAACAGCCTCCATCAACCCCGCCAAGACGCCGGAAAGCGCTCTGTTACAGGGCTTTAACACAAACAAAACCCTGCATCCCAGCCATGTTAACTTTTCATTAACAAGTAACGGTGTGCATTCTTGAACGCAATCAATTGCCGGTTGCTCCGTTTCTTTGTTGTCTCAAGATTCTAATAGTGGAGATCTGAAGGAAATATGATATATCCCTCCAAGGCAAAGGGGGCCGCTGTTGTTCGCAGCCATGGCTTTCCGAAGCGGGACCGTGTGCAGCATTCCATGGGGGATCAAGATGATGGACGAACGGCGCGACATGGCTCTGGCCATCAAGTCCTGCCTCGACAGCCTTATGGACGACGCGACGAAGTGCGATCTGGACGATCTGGCGCGCTTCATCAGCCTGGCCGCCATGGCGGCGGAGGAGGCGGCCATGGCCTTCGATCCGAAAGCGGCGCAGTTGAAGGCCCTGATGTCCGGCGGCGCCGGCCATTGCTGATCGCCTGAACGTTGATCGCCCGAGCCGGCGCGGGAACGCCGGAAACCTCGGGCTTGCAAGAAATAATCGGACTGGAAAAGGAAAAGCCGCCCCCGACAGGGCGGCTTTCCTGTGTCCGGAGCCGTCCGGAAGCGCTCTACAGGATCTCCGCAGCGCGAATCGCCCGGTCGAGCAGGGCCAGCGTGTCGGCGCAGGACTCGTCCCCGTCCATGACCATGGGCAGGCGGTAGCTGAACATGGCGGCCGCCGCCTTGCCGTCCCGCTCCGTCCCGACCAGCCAGAGGTAATGGGCGTCGGTGCCGCCGTCCTCCTCCGTCATCATCACCGCCTGGGCCAGCACGCCCTCGTCGCCCCAGGGCTCGACGATCCGGTCACTGGCCCGCGGGTCGTCGGGGCGCACGAAGCGCAACGCCATCTCGCGCAGCACCGCCACGGCGCCGTCCGGCCCATCCTTGGGCGCCACCCGGTCGGTGACCAGCCGCAGCACGCCCCCCGCCGGGGCCGGCGGGTGGAAGGCGGCCACGGCGTGGCCCTCATGCTCCTCCACCTCCGGGCGCCAACCGTCCGGCAGCCGGAACCGCACCAGCCCTTCCCATTCCACGCTGTGGCCCGCACCGTTGCCCACGCTGTGGCCGTCCTGTCCGCCCGTCACGGCATCCTCCCCTGATCCTGTGCCCCTGATCCTGTGTCGGCACTTTAGGCCGAAGCGCCGGCGAATCCAGCCTTGATCGCGGCCCGCATAGCCACCATGGTCCAGCGATGATCGTTTCCGCCAGCTACAAGACGGACATCCCCGCCTTCTACGGACGCTGGTTCCTGAACCGGCTGGAGGCCGGATACTGCCGCATGGTCAACCCCTATGGCGGCCAGACCTACCGGATCGGCCTGACCCGCGCGGAGGTCGACGGCTTCGTCTTCTGGACGAAGAATCTCGGCCCCTTCCTGCCGGCGCTGGAGGAGGTGTCGAGGCGCGGCTTTCCCTTCGTCGTCCAGTACAGCGTCACCGGCCTGCCCGCCGCGCTGGAGCGCTCCGTCCCCGACGCGGAGCGCGCAGTGGAACACATGACCCGGCTGCGCGACCGCTGGGGCCCGCGCGCCGCCGTCTGGCGCTACGACCCCATCGTGAAAACAGAGGCCATGCCGCCGTCCTGGCACCGCGAGACCTTCGCCCGGCTGGCTGGCCGGATGCGCGGCCTGACCGACGAGGCGGTGGTGTCCTTCCTCCAGCCCTACCGCAAGACGGCGCGCAACCTGGACGCCGCCGGTGTGCCATGGCGCGACCCGGACGCGGAGGAGAAGCGCGCCCTGCTGGCCGATCTGGCCGGCATCGCCGCGGAGCACGGCATGGCTCTGACGCTGTGCACCCAGCCGGAACTGGCCGGTGTTCCCGGCACGGCGCCGGCCCGCTGCGTCGACGCGCAACGGCTGTCCGACGTCGCCGGGCGGCCTGTCGCGGCCAGGGAGAAGGGCAACCGCCCCGGCTGCCTGTGCGCGGAAAGCCGCGACATCGGGGATTACGACACCTGCCCGCACGGCTGCGTCTACTGTTATGCCGTCGCCAACCGCGCCACGGCGCAACGGCGCTTCGCCGCCCACGACCCAGCGGGGGAATTCCTGTTCCCAAGGGCGCCGGCCACGTCGTGACGCCTGGGTGAAACAGTGTTTGATTGATCCCACCCTCTCCTTGATCTTCCGGGGATTGATTTATTTATATTTATCCGCCTATATCGTTATGCTTATCAAGCACAACCAAGTATGACTATGGTGTGAATTATAGATCAAATCTTATGACCGCTCATAAATTCCAGATTTTTGGAATTCTATTAATTCACACAACAACATTAGTGCTTTTTTTATACCCCTATGGACAATCCGGATTACATTGACAGAATGTGGCATCAAGCAACGTTCACAGGGAGCTTTGGCCATGTTCGGCATGTTCACAAAAGACGCGACGATCGCGGCCAAGGTGACGGCAATCAATGCCATGCGTGCGAATGTCATGATCGCCGACAATGACCTGACGATTGTCTATATCAATCCGTCTGTTACCGCTCTGCTTCGTGATGCCGAAGAGGATCTGCGCAAGGAGTTGCCGCGCTTCAACGTGAACACCCTGGTCGGCAGCAAGATCGACGTCTTTCACAAGAATCCGACACACCAGCAGCGCATGCTGAGCGTCCTGACCCGCCCGCACGGCGCCACCATCCGGGTCGGCAACCACCAGTTCGACCTTCTGGTGTCTCCGCTCATGGAATACGGCAAGCGCATCGGCTTCGTCGTGGAATGGGCCGACGCCAAGGAGCGGCTGATGAATCTGAACTACGCGTCCCAGATCACGGCGATCCAGCGTTCTCAGGCGGTGATCGAGTTCGATACGGACGGCGTCATCCTGTCCGCCAACGCGAATTTCCTGAAGCTGTTCGGCTACGATCTGTCCGAGGTGCAGGGCCGGCATCACAGCCAGTTCGTCGAGCCTGAACAACGGACAAGCCAGGAATACCGCAACTTCTGGGAGTCCCTGCGGCGCGGGCAGTATATGGCCGGCCAGCACCGCCGCGTCGCCAAGGGTGGCCGGCAGCTTTGGATCGAGGGGTCCTACAACCCGATCCTCGACGCGGCCGGCAAGGTCGTGAAGATCATGAAGATCGCCTCGGACGTCAGCGCGCAGATCAATCTGCTGGGGGACCTCAAGTCCCTTATCGACGAGAATTTCGGCGAGATCGACCGGGCCATGGATCAGTCCTCCGCGCAGGTGCAATCCGCGGCCGTGGCAGCGGACCAGACCTCCGCCAACGTGCAGACGGTCGCCGCCAGCGCCGAGGAGTTGGCGGCCTCCATCGCCGAAATCTCGCAGAGCATGGCGAATTCGCGCAGCGCCGCCGACACCGTCTACGACAAGGCGAACGCGGTCGGCGCCAACGCCGGGCGCCTGACCGACGCCGCCCAGTCGATGAACAGCATCGTCGGGCTGATCCAGAACATCGCCAGCCAGATCAATCTTCTGGCGCTGAACGCGACGATCGAGGCGGCGCGCGCCGGCGAGGCGGGCAAGGGCTTCGCCGTCGTGGCGCAGGAGGTCAAGAACCTCGCCAACCAGGCCGCCAAGGCCACGGATCAGATCACCCGCGAGATCGACATGATCCAGGCGACCTCCGCCGAGGTTGCCGGATCGCTGGACAGCATCCGCAGCGGCATCGAGAGCGTGCGCTCCTTCGTCACCGCCACCGCCGCCGCCGTCGAGGAGCAGAGCAGCGTGACCCAGAGCGTGTCCGGCAACATGCAGAGCGCCGCGACCGCCGTCCAGACCGCCTCGGCGAACATCGCCGGGATCTCCACCGCGGTCGCCCAGATGTCCCAGGCGGTCGAGCGGACGCGCAGCGCCGCCGTCGTGCTGGTGCGGTGACCGGCGCCAGCACCGGGTTACGGGTTACGGGCAGACCTTCTTCACGGTCTCGACCAGCTTGTCCGGGTTGAAGGGCTTGACCAGCCAGCCGGTGGCCCCGGCCTCGCGGCCGGCGGTCTTCTTGGCGGGATCGGCCTCGGTGGTCAGCAGCAGCACGGGGGTCGCGCGGTTGAGCGCGCTGCCGCGGATGGCCCGGGTCAGGGCCAGACCGTCCATGCCCGGCATGTTCAGGTCGGTGATGATGCAGTCGAACTTCTGCCGGTTGACCTCCGCCAGACCGGCGGTGCCGTCCGCCGCCTCGGTGACGCCGTAGCCGGCGTTGCGCAGCGTGAAGGCGACCATGTCGCGGATGGTCTTGGAGTCGTCGACGGTCAGAATGGTCTTGGCCACGGGTCCGGTTCCCTGAATGAGCGGCCGCCCGGAACGGGCAATTCACGGGGCGCCGCGAGACTCCCCGACGCGAATCGGGGCCCCGATGCGAATAGGCGAAGGACCAGCCCGGCGCAAGCCCTTCGGTACGCAAAGGATCGCGGGCGGACACTCATCCGGAGACTGCCGGACAAAAAAAGCGGCGCGGCGGGCCATGCCGCCGCGCCGCCGCAAGAGACGTGCCGCCCGCCGTCCGGAAGGCGGCTGGTCCATCCCTCCAGAGGAGGGTCGGGCTATTCGTCCAAAGGACGGTCAGGCTTTCGTATCGACGTGCTGGCCGCCCATTTCGTGAGGACCGGCCTTGGCGACGCCCACCATGGCCTCGCGCAGCAGGCGGCCGTGGATGGTGTAGCCGGGCTGGAGCACCTGCACGACCGTGCCGGCCGGCTTGCCGGTGTTCTCGATCTCGAACATCACCTGATGGAAGTTCGGGTCGAACAGTTCGCCGGTCGGGTCGATCTTCTTGATGCCCGCACGCTCGAAGGCGGAGATGAGCTGGCGCTCCGTCGCCTCCACGCCCACGGAGAGGCCCTTCAGCACCTCGTCGTTCTCGCGGCCCTCGGCGGGGACGGCCTCCAGCGCGCGGCGCAGGTTGTCGGCCACCGTCACCAGCTCCTTGGCGAAGCTGGACACGGCGAACTTGCTGGCGTCCTCGCGGTCGCGCTGGGCGCGGCGGCGGGTGTTCTCCACCTCGGCCATCTGGCGCAGGAGCTGGTCCTTCAGGCTGGCGACCTCGGCCTCAAGCTGGGCCACGCGATCCCCGGCACCGGCGTCCGCGGCCTTGTCCTGGGCGGCCTTGTCCTGGACGGCTTCGGTCTGCTCCATCTCGGCTTCGGCGGGCTTGTTCTGCTCTTCGCTCATGGCTCTCTCGTTGTCGTCTTGGGTCGTCGTCTGGTGGGGGATGGGTGAAGCATTGCCAAGATCGTCACCCGACAGGGCGTCACCCGACAAGGCGGCTGATGACCTTGGC
This sequence comes from Azospirillum brasilense, assembly GCF_001315015.1. Classification (NCBI taxonomy): domain Bacteria; kingdom Pseudomonadati; phylum Pseudomonadota; class Alphaproteobacteria; order Rhodospirillales; family Azospirillaceae; genus Azospirillum; species Azospirillum brasilense. The sequence goes on from NZ_CP012914.1 coordinate 2,984,734, forward strand.
TGTATAATCCACAAGCGGGATGATCCGGGCATAATTGATGCGGGTCGGGCCGATCACGCCGATGGCGCCGATCACCTGCTCGCGGCTGTTCTGGAACGGCGAGATGATGAGCGAACAGCCGGAATGGCCGAACAGCACATTCTCCGCGCCGATGAAGATCTGCACCCCGTCGCCCTTCCCGGTGGCGTCGAGCAGGCGCAGCATGGTCTCCTTGGTCTCCAGCGCCTCGAACAGGGCGCGCACGCGCTCCAGGTCCGACAGGGCGGTGACGTCCTCCAGCAGCTTCGCCTGGCCGCGCACGATCAACTGGCCGCTGTTCTGCCCGCCGCTGCCTGCCCAGGTGGCGAGACCGGCGGAGACCACGCGCTGCGACAATTCGTCCAGCTCAGTCTTCTGGTCCTCGATCTCGCGCAGCACGGCCTGCCGCGCCTCGTCCAGCGTGCGGCCCACCAGCTTCGCGCTGAGGAAGTTCGACACCATCTGCAGCGTCGCGGCGGGCACGCCGACCGGAACCTCGATGACGCGGTTCTCGACCAGCCCGTCCTCGTTGACCAGCACGACCAGCGCCCGGCCGGGGGCCAGCGACACGAACTCGATGTGCTTCAGCGGCCGGTCGGTCTTCGGCGCCACCACCAGCCCGGCGCAGTGCGACAGGCCGGACAGCAGGGTGGACGCCTCGCCCAGCACGTCCTGCAGCGACCGCCCGGAGGAGGCGCATTTGGCCTCGATGGAGCCGCGTTCGTCCTCGCTCAGGCTGCCGATCTCCAGCAGGCCGTTGACGAACAGGCGCAGCCCCGCCTCGGTCGGGATGCGGCCGGCGGAGGTGTGGGGGGCGTAGAGCAGCCCCTGCTCCTCCAGGTCGGCCATGACGTTGCGGATGGTCGCGGGCGACAGGGCCATGCCGAGCCTCCGCGAGATCGTGCGCGAGCCCACCGGCTCGCCGGTCGCCACATAGGCGTCGACGATCAGCCGGAAGATCTCGCGGGACCGTTGGTTCAGCTCGGTGATCATGGCGGGGCGGGGACCGGACGATGCTGTTGGGGCGCGGATAAGGGGCGTCCCGAATTTAGGCAGGTGTCCGCTCCGAATCAACGTGCGCCCCGGTTGCGCGCTGGACGGCGGGGGCGGCGGACGCTAGCTTGCCGCCGATTTCAACAGATTCGCGGATCATGCCCGATGCGTCCCTCCGGCCGCGCCCACGACCAGTTGCGCACCATTTCCCTTGAGCCCCATTTCAGCAAGCACGCCGAGGGGTCCTGCCTGGTGCGGTTCGGCGACACGCACGTCCTGTGCACCGCCAGCGTGGACGAGGGCGTTCCGCGCTTCCTGAAGAACACCGGCCTCGGCTGGGTCACCGCCGAATACGGCATGCTGCCGCGCTCCACCCACAGCCGCACCGACCGCGAGGCCGCCAAGGGCAAGCAGTCGGGCCGCACCCAGGAGATCCAGCGCCTGATCGGCCGTGCGCTGCGCGCCGTCACCGACCGCGCCGCCATGGGCGAGAAGCAGATCAAGATCGACTGCGACGTCATCCAGGCCGACGGCGGCACCCGCACCGCCGCCATCACCGGCAGCTTCGTCGCCCTGCATCTGGCCTTCCAGCATCTGATGCAGATCGGCGCGCTCAAGACCATGCCGCTGACCGACCATGTGGCCGCCGTCTCCTGCGGCATCTACAAGAACACCAGCGTGCTGGACCTCGACTACGCCGAGGATTCGACCGCGCAGGCCGACGCCAACTTCGTGCTGACCGGCCAGGGGGGCATCGTCGAGGTGCAGGGCACCGCCGAGGAGCGCCCCTTCAGCGAGCCGCAGTTCATGGAGCTGCTGGCGCTGGCCCGCAAGGGCATCGACGAGCTGGTGGCCTTGCAGAAGGCGGCGATCGCGGTGAAGTAAAGGCGCGGTTGCGCATTGCCCCCACCCTGACCCTCCCCCGCTGTCGCAGGGGAGGGGAAATCGGCCCTCCCCTGCGACAGCGGGGGAGGGAGGGACCCGCGAAGCGGGAGGGTGGGGGCAACGGTTTGTGACAGAAGGAACTCCCCCATGACCACGCCTCCCCGCCGCTTCACGGGCGGCACGCTGGTGATCGCCAGCCACAACAAGGGCAAGGTCCGCGAGATCGCGGCGCTGCTCGGCCCCTATGCCGCCTCCTTCGTGTCCGCGGGCGAACTTGGCCTGCCGGAGCCGGAGGAGACGGGCACCACCTTCATTGCGAACGCCGAGCTGAAGGCCCTGGCCGCCGCCAAGGCGGGGCATGTCGCGCTGGCCGACGACAGCGGGATGGTGGTGCCGGCGCTGAACGGCGACCCCGGCATCTACTCCGCCCGCTGGGCCGGTCCGGAAAAGGACTTCCAGATGGCCATGGGCAAGGTCGAGGACGGGCTGAAGGGCCAGACCGACCGCAGCGCCTGGTTCGTCTGCGCCCTGTCGCTCGCCTGGCCGGACGGCCATGTCGAGACGGTGGAAGGCCGCTGCCCCGGCACGCTGGTCTGGCCGCCGCGCGGCGCGCATGGTTTCGGTTACGATCCGATGTTCAAACCGGACGGCCACGACATCACCTTCGGCGAGATGGACCCGGCCCGGAAGCATGAGATGAGCCACCGGGCCGACGCCTTCCGCCAGCTTGTCGAGCGATGCTTCAAGTGACTCCTGATCCTGGCTTCGGGATCTACATCCACTGGCCCTTCTGCAAGGCGAAGTGCCCGTACTGCGACTTCAACAGCCACGTCCGCGACCGGGTCGAGCATGACCGCTGGCGCGCCGCGCTGGTGCGGGAGCTGGATCATTACGCGGACGCAACACCCGGCCGCCGGGTCACCTCGGTCTTCTTCGGGGGCGGCACGCCGTCGCTGATGGAGCCGGCGACGGTCGGCGCCGTGCTGGAGCGCATCGCCGCCCGCTGGACGGTCGGCAGCGATTTGGAAGTGTCGCTGGAGGCCAACCCGACCTCGGTCGAGGCCGACAAGTTCCGCGCCTTCCGCGCCGCCGGGGTCAACCGCCTGTCGATGGGCATCCAGGCGCTGGACGACGCCGCGCTGAAATTCCTCGGCCGCCAGCACAGCGCGGCGGAGGCGACCGGCGCCATCGCGCTGGCCGCCCGGACCTTCCCCCGCTTCAGCTTCGACCTGATCTACGCTCGCCCCGGCCAGTCCGTGGCGGCGTGGGAGGCGGAGCTGACCCGCGCGCTGGGCCACGCGGTCGGCCATCTGTCGGTCTACCAGTTGACCATCGAGGAGGGCACGGCCTTCTTCCCCCTGCACGCGCGGGGCGATCTGGTGCTGCCCGACGAGGATCTGGCCGGCGATCTCTACGAGGCGACGCAGAGCCTGCTCGACCGCGCCGGGCTGCCCGCCTACGAGATCTCCAACCACGCCCGCCCCGGCGAGGAGAGCCGCCACAACCTGACCTACTGGCGCTACGGCGATTACGTCGGCGTCGGTCCCGGCGCCCACGGCCGGCTGACCCTGAACGGCGAGAAATTCGCCACCCGCGCCCACCGCGCCCCGGAGATCTGGCTGGAGCGGGTCGAGCGCGACGGCCACGGCGCCGCCGCGCCCGAGCCGGTCGCCCGCGAGTCGCGCGGGTCTGAGCTGCTGATGATGGGGCTGCGCCTGCGCGAGGGGGTGGCCCGCGCCCGGCTGGTCGAGGAGACCGGCCGTGACCTCGACGGGCTGGTCGATCCCGCCGCGCTGGAGCGTCTGGTGGCCGGCGGTTTCCTGGAAGTCGGCAAAGACACGTTGCGCGCCACGCATGAAGGGCGGCAGCGGTTGAACGCCGTGCTGGGGGCCCTTCTGGCCTGACCGCACGAATACCCGGAAACGTGGTGTGACAAAGGCGCCCAGTGCCCGGCGCGCCCCGCATTTTTATACATCCGTTTATAAGTTTCCTGTGACTGTCGATCCTTCTTGGAGTCCCGGCAAAGACTAGGGCAAGCAACCGCCGCTTGCCGGGACGCGGGACAGGGCAGACAGTTTCAGGCAGACATCCCATGACCCTCACGAAGCTTTCCATTCGGGCCAAGCTGTGGGCGCTCGTCGTCGCGGCTTCGGTCGCATCCTTCGCCATCGCCGGCGCCGGCCTTTATCTCAACTACACTCGTATGCACGCCGACCGGCTGGACACGCTGTACAGCATCGTGGAAACCGGAGTCACCCTGGCCACCGCGCTGGAGGCGGAGGCGGCCGCCGGCAAGATCACCCGCGAGGAGGCCCAGGCCCGTTTCAAGGCGGCGGTGGCCGGCATCCGCTACGCCGGCGGCAAGGAGTATCTCTTCGCCCACACCATGGACGGCTACGGCTTCGCCCATGTCAACGCCAAGCTGATCGGCGCCGACGTCAAGCCGCTGAAGTCGGCCAACGGCGTCCACATGATCGTGGAGTTCATCCGCATGGTCCGCGCCACCGGCGACGGCCTGCTGGAATACGACTGGCCGCGCACGGTCGGCGGCAGCGATCTGGCGGTGAAGCTGGGCTATGTCCGCGGCTTCGAACCGTGGAACATCTTCATCGGCACCGGCATCTTCATCGATGACATCCGGGCCGCCTTCCTGGACCAGCTGCGGACGCTGGCCTTCGTCATCCTGGCGCTGGCGGTGCCGGCCGTCGGCCTGATCGCCTGGGTCGGTACCGACATCAGCCGGGTGCTGCGCGGGCTGGGCGCCAAGATGCGCTCGCTGGCCGATGGCGACCTGTCCACCCGCTTTCCCGAGGCGGAGCGCGGCGACGAGATCGGCGCCATGGCCAAGGCCGTGCTGGTCTTCCAGACCAACGCCCGCGACAAGCAGCGGCTGGAGGCCGAGCAGGCCGCCTCGGCCCAACGCGCCGGGGAGGAGAAGCGCCGCGCCATGCTGGCGCTGGCCGCCAGCTTCGAACAGAGCATCGGCGCCGTCGTCCGCACCGTCTCCGACGCGGCGGCGACGATGGAGGAGCGCGCGGCCGAGATGAGCCGCGCCGCCGCCCAGACCGACGAGCTGGCGACCTCGGTCGCCGCGGCGACCGAGCAGACCTCCGCCAACGTGCAGACCGTGGCGGCGGCGTCGGAGGAGCTGGCCGGTTCGATCCAGGAGATCAGCCGTCAGGTCGCCGAGTCGTCGCGCATCGCCGGCGAGGCGGTGACCCTCAGCGGGCGGGCCAACGGCAAGGTCGGCGGGCTGGCCGAGGCGGTGCAGAAGATCGGCGCGGTCGTCCAGCTTATCAACGACATCGCCAGCCAGACCAACCTGCTGGCGCTCAACGCGACCATCGAGGCGGCCCGCGCCGGAGAGGCCGGCAAGGGCTTCGCCGTGGTGGCGAGCGAGGTCAAGGCGCTGGCCAACCAGACCGCCAAGGCCACCGAGGAGATCGCCGCCCAGGTCGCTAACATCCAGACGGTGACCGGCGACGCGGTCGGCGAGATCCAGGGCGTGACCCAGGTGATCCTGCGGGTGAACGAGATCGCCACCTCCATCGCCTCCGCGGTCGAGGAGCAGGGGGCGGCGACCCGCGAGATCAGCCGCAACGTCCAGGAGGCCGCGGGCGGCACGCAGGAGGTGTCGGCCAACATCAGCGGCGTCACCAGTGCGGCGACCCGGAGCGGCGCCACCGCCCGCGACGTTCTGGAGATGTCGCGCCAGCTCGGCCACCAGCTCGACACGCTGCACCGCGAGGTCGGGGGCTTCCTCCAGCAGCTCCGCGCGGCGTAAGGTGGGATGAACGGGACGGGAAAAGGGGTTGGGATGCGCATCAGTCTGGTGGTGGCCGCCGCGCGCAACGGCGTGATCGGCCGCGACGGCACCCTGCCCTGGTCCCTGCCCGGCGACCTGAAGCGCTTCCGGGAGCTGACCATGGGCAAGCCGGTCCTGATGGGCCGGCGCACTTGGGAGTCGCTGCCCCGCAAGCCCCTGCCCGGCCGCGACAATCTGGTGGTCAGCCGAAGCCATCCGGCGGGGGAGCGGGATGGGGCGCGCTGGTTCGGCGGCCTCGACGCGGCGCTGGACTGGTGCCACAGCCGCGGCGTCCCGGAGGTCGCGGTGATCGGCGGCGCCGAACTGTTCCGCGAAACCCTGCCGCTCGCCGACATCGTCCACCTGACCCGCGTCGAGCGGGATGTGGAGGGCGACACCGTCATGCCGCCGCTGGGGCCGGAGTGGGTGGAGACGGAGCGCGGCCCGCTGCTGACCGAAAACGGTATGGATTACCGGTACCTGGACCTCGTGCGGCGCCCCGTCAGCGCTGGGGCGTGAGCGCGACGATCGAAAGCCCGCCCCACAGCAGCGCCAGCCCCATGCTCACAATGGCGTCGAATCGCAAATCCACCACCTCCAGATACAAGTGCATCTGGTTCAGGCTCCCAAGCACCCCGAGCGAGGGCTGATAGCCGTTCATTATCGGGAACGCCATGACCGGCATCATCACGCCCCACACGACCATCAGCCGGCCCAGCAGATAGAATGGATCGAATGGCAGCATGTCTGTCTCCCATGAAGTAAACTGTGCATTTCAATGATTAAAACGAATTCTCTTGCGTGGTCAACTGCTCATACCCGGAGGAAAGTCCGGTTATGGATCGGAAACACGCATTTGGGCTGCGGCTTCGGGCAATCCGCAAGGCGCGCGGTTTGACGCAAGAACAATTTGCCGAATTGCTCGACCGCACGACCGAGGCCGTGTCCAACATGGAACGCGGCGTCAGCCTGCCGAGTGTGGAGACACTGATCCGGCTGAGTGAGAACCTGGGCATTCCATTGCGCGAATTGGCCGACGCGCTCGATCCAGCGGTCAATGCCAACAGCAAGCGTGTGGCTTTGGAATCGGCGCTTTCAGAGCGGGCACGCCAGCTTACGGTTCGTGATCTGGAAATTGCTCTTAAGCAGATCGAGGCATTTCCGAAGGGCGATTAGGCCAACCCGGGACCAATCTCTCCCGATATCCGCACATTACCTAATACACATTGCACTGCAGCGTGCAGGGGTGGCGCTAGAGAGCGCTGGTAGTTACACACCGGCTCAACGTCATTGAAAAAAGATGCGGTTCGGGATTTTTTCAACCTTGCGGATGACAGGATCGGCTCCCATATTCAATCCGTTCATTGTGTTACCCTTTTCACAACCATGCTTGAGAGCTGAATATGCCCAGAGCTACAGAAGACCAAATTGCACCCGCCGTTCTATTGCTTGCAAGCAGAGACCCTAATGGGGTGTGTACATTTGATTTAGCTTACCAGGAAATCCCAAAGCTTATTTCTCTTTCAGAAGAAGACTGGGCTCCATCAACTCCACGCAATGGCGAGCCAATGTGGAAACAGATTGTTCGCAACATCAAAAGCCATGACAAGGATGATGGAAACTTCATCAACCTTGGGCTCCTAGAACACGTCCCTGACAGAGGCTACCGAATCACTGATCGTGGTCGGGCTTACCTTAAGAAGAGGGAACTGAGCTGAACCGAGCCTTATAGCCGGGCTCAAACCATCTAAGCTCAGTTCCGCTAGGGGCGTTCTTATCCCAGACGAACCACGCATAAGCGGTTGTGCCAGTTCCCTTCTGCACTGCACCAACTGGATAAAACGTGATCCGTTCGCTGAACACCCATACACGCGATGGCGGCGTATCCGTGAATATGGTGCGCTGCCGATTCGCTCCTTCCAGAAATGCCAATCGTAGCAACAATGCAAACTTTCGGTCGGATTTTTCCAACCCTGCACGCACAAATCCCTCTGCCGAATTGTAGGGGGGATTGGTTACGATGTTTGGAGCACGTATACAGGATTTTAAGAAGTCTTGGCCGGACTCTCCATAACCTCGATCATAAAGATCTGAACTAATTACTTTTTTTCCTGTTTGCGCCAATACCTCTGACATCGCCCCATTACCACAGGCACACTCCCAAATATCACCTTCAAACTTTTCGTTGTCAATCAAAGCATGGGTTGCCCATGCAGGGGTGGGATAGAAGTCGGGGCCATCCAAGTCGGCGAACCGCTTCAAAGCAGGCTTGAAACTGCCATTAAGATTGTATGTTGAGTCCATGGAAAAAGCATAGCGTCGAATTAGGGGGGTTTTCCACAAGAAAATAAGATAGACCTACACAATTTAACCATGAACGCAGTTATCCACATACCAAGCGCTTCAATTCGCTGCGGAGGAAGTTTCTTGGAATGCTGTCGACTTTCCCACAATTCTTTGAAAGAGAGCAAAGCAATACATATAAAACGCTAATTCTATTGCCCCCTACCCCACCGGCAGAAATTGAGACTATATTAACTATATAAGTATTGCGGCCAAAAAGAAAGCCGCAAAAATTTCTGTAAATCATAGAGGCTAATTGATATTCGTTATAATTCGATGAAGTACAGGTGGTTAGCGCGGCCCTGAGGGGGATGGGATTTTTATGGATCGAGTGCCGGCGCGCTGCCGACACTCTCACTCTTTCCCCGTATTGAGCAGTCCCCTTCCCTCTCCCTCGACGGGAAAAGGTTTTTAGGTCCCCTTGTTTTCCCGGTGGCGGCGCTCGATGGCGTCCCACAGGGTGGCCTCCAGCGCCGACCCGTCGAGCCGGTTGATCTCCTGGATGCCGGTGGGCGAGGTCACGTTGATCTCGGTCATGTAGTCGCCGATCACGTCGATCCCGACGAAGACCAGACCCTTCTCGCGCAGCACCGGGCCGATGGCCTTGCAGATTTCCTGCTCGCGCGGGGTCAGCTCCGTCTTCTTGGCGCTGCCGCCGGCGTGGAAGTTGGCGCGGGCCTCGCCCTCCTGGGGCATGCGGCTGACGGCGCCGGCGGGCTCGCCGTCGATCAGGATAATGCGCTTGTCGCCCTGGCGGATCTCCGGCAGGTACTTCTGCACGATCACCGGCTCGCGGTAGAGCTGGGTGAACAGCTCCAGCAGCGAGCCCAGATTCTCGTCGTCCGGCTTCAGGTGGAAGACGCCGGCCCCGCCGTTGCCGAACAGCGGCTTGACGATGATGTCCTTGTGCTGCGCCCGGAAATCCAGGACGGCCTGCTTGTCGCTGGTGATCAGCGTCGGCGGCATCAGGTCGGGGAAATGGGTGACGAACAGCTTCTCCGGCGCGTTGCGCACCTCCGCCGGGTCGTTCAGCACCAGCACCTTGGGCTGGATGTGCTCCAGCATGTGGGTGGCGGTGATGTAGGCCATGTCGAAGGGCGGGTCCTGGCGCATCAGCACCACGTCCATGGTCGACAGGTCGACGATCCGCGGCTCGCCCAGCGTGTAGTGGGCGCCCTTCCGGCGGACCACGGTCATTTCGCGCACACGGGCGGTCAGGACGTTGCCGGTCAGGCTGAGGTCGCGCGGGTGGTAGTGGTAGAGCGTGTGCCCGCGCTTCTGCGCCTCAAGCGCCATCATGAAGCTCGAGTCGGTGTCGATGTTGATGGACTCGATGGGGTCCATCTGGAAGGCGACGGCGAGGCTCATCCTGCGGGTCTCCGAAACGGGCTTTTGAAGTGGGGTCAGTTCAGTTGGTTCTTGAGCTGCTGGATCAGCGCGGCGACCTGATGGCGGTGCCGTTCGCTGGCGGTCAGCTCCAGGAAGGTTTCCAGCGCGGCGATGGCGGCGGCGAGGTTGCCGTTGTGGGCCTCCAGAAGGCCGGTCTCCCGCCACAGCGACGCCTCGCCCGGGGCGAACAGCCGCATCGCCTCCAGCACCTCCAGCGCGCGCGGCACGTCGCGGGCGGAGAGGTGGCGCAGCTTGATGTTGTTTTGGAGCCGCAACAGAATCTCGCGGTTGGACACCGTCTGGTAATGGCCGGGCTCCAGCTCCGCGGCGCTGCCGGCGGTGGCCTTCAGCAGGTCGCGCAGGTCCACGGCGGTGCGCACCTGCCCCTCGTTGAAGGGATCGAGGATGGCGCGGGCGCCGTCGGCCTCCAGCCGCACCAGGAAATGGCCGGGGAAGTTCAGCCCCAGCATCGTCCAGCCCTGCGAGCGGGCGGCGTGCAGATACAGGATGCCCAGCGCCACCGGCAGGCCGCGGCGGCGGTCGATGACGCGCAGCAGGTTGGCGTTCTGCAGGTCGTCGTAGGTGTCCTGGTCGCCGGCGTAGCCATGCCGCTCCACGATCACCTCGTGCAGCCAGGAGATGCGGGCCTCCAGCCCGTCGAGGGTGGGCGAGACGCGCTCCGCCAGATCGTGGGCGATGTCGGCGAGGTGACGGCGGTAGTCGGCCAGCGCGGCGCCCGGCACCTCCAACGCGCCCAGCGCCAGGGCGGCTTCGGCCAGATCGATCTGCTCGTCCGGCTGCTGCCCCACGCGGCGCAGGATGTCACGGGCCTCGGCGCGGCTGGTCACGGGCGGCGTCCTTCCTCTTCTTCAGCCTTCGCGTCAGGCCCGCCACGCGTCCGGGACGTGGCGCGGCCAGGACCAAGGGGTAACGAGCATGACGTCGAAGCGCAAGACATAGCCGGCATAGTGGGGGTTGGCCCCCAGATAGGCGTGGGCGGCGCGGGCGAGGCGGCCCCGCTGGCGGGCGTTGACCGCCTCGTTCGCGGTGTCCCAGTCGCCGCGGGCCTTGACCTCGACGATCGCCAGAGTGTCGCCCCGCCGGGCCACGATGTCGATCTCTCCCATGGGTGTGCGCAGGCGGCTTTCCAGGATGCGGTAACCCTTCAGCCGCAGCGCCAGCCGGCAGAGCTGCTCGGCGTAGCGGCCGTAATTCTCGGCCCGGCGGCGCAGCGCGCCCGGTGCGCTCATGGTTTCCCCTCCCGCGACAGCTCCAGCGCGCGGGCGTAGACGGTGCGCTTGTTCTGGCCGGTGCGGGCGGCCACGTCGGCGGCGGCGTCGCGGACCGACAGGCGGGTCAGCGCCTCGCGCAGCAGGGCGTCCACGTCGGCCTCGGACGGGGTGGCCTCCTCGCCGGGCGGGCCGATGACCAGCACGACCTCGCCCTTCGGCGGGCCGGCCTCGGCGTAATGGGCGGCCAGCTCCGGCAGGGTGCCGCGCCGCACCTCCTCGTAGAGCTTGGTCAGTTCCCGCGCCACCGCGGCCTCCCGCGCGCCGAGGATGTCGGCGAGGTCGGCCAGCGACTCGGGCAGGCGCTGCGGCGACTCGAAGAAGACCAGCGTGGCCGGAACGTTCTTCAGTTCCCCGGCGGTGGCGCGCCGCGCGCTGCTCTTGTTGGGCAGGAAGCCGGCGAACAGGAAGCGGTCGGTCGGCAGGCCGGACAGCACCAACGCCACCAGCGGGGCGGAGGCGCCGGGCAGCGTGGTGACCGCCACCCCCTCCGCCACGCACTCGCGCACCAGCTTGTAGCCGGGGTCGGAGACCAGCGGCGTGCCGGCGTCGGTGACCAGCGCGATGGATTCGCCCGCTTTCATGCGGCCGATCAGGACCGGACGCATCTTTGCCGCGTTGTGTTCATGATAGGAGACGAAGGGCGTGTGGATGCCATGGATGCCCATCAGCTTCGCCGTCACCCGCGTGTCCTCGCAGGCGATGGCATCGGCGCGGCGCAGCGTGTCGAGCGCGCGCAGCGTGATGTCGGCGGCGTTGCCGATGGGGGTGGCGACCACATAAAGGCCGGCGCCGAGTTTACTTGCGGCCCTCGGCTCGCTACCTTCAGCGTCACCAGAGACGCCGGGCCCGGAAACGGGCTCGGGCGCCGGACCGGATGTGGAGATCGTTGGTGGCACGCTTGACGACACCTTTCTCGCGCGCTTGGGGGCAGCGGGCTGCCGCCGCCCTGTTGGTTGTCGGCACGCTTTCGGCCTGCTCGACTGTAAAGGCCCCGGCGCCGCCGACTCAAGCGCCGCAAGCGCCCGTCGCCGCCGTTCCGGCCGCTCCACAGACCTTGAAGGTGGCGATCCTGCTGCCGCTGTCCGGGTCAAGCGCCGCTCTCGGGCAGGCCATGCTGGAGTCGGCGCAGATGGCGCTGTTCGATCTGGCCGGCGACCGGTTCGAGCTGCTGCCCCGCGACACCAAGGGCACGCCCACCGGTGCTGCCGACGCGGCGCGGCAGGCGATCGCCGAAGGGGCGAGCCTGATCCTCGGCCCGCTGTTCGCCGCCGACGTGGCGGCGGTGAAACCGGTCGCCCAGTCTGCGGGCGTGGACGTGCTGGCCTTCACCAATGATTGGACCCAGGCCGGCAACGGCACCTATGTGCTGGGCTTCGTGCCCGCCGATCAGGTCACCCGCGTGATCGGCTTCGCCCGCTCGCGCGGTGTCACGCGCTATGTCGCGCTGGCCCCGCGCAACGCCTACGGCGACGCCGTGGTCAACGCCGTGCAGGCCGCCTCGCGCCAGTTCGGCGGGCAGGTGGCGCAGGTCGAGCGCTACGACCCGGCGGTGACCGACCTCGCCCAGCCGGCGCGGCAGGTGACCCAGGCCGGCGTTCAGCCGCAGGCGGTCATGCTGGCCGAAGGCGGACCGCGCGCCCAGGGTCTGGCATCGGCGCTGTCCGCCAATGGGCTGAACACCCAGCAGGTGAAGCTGCTCGGCACCGTGTTGTGGGACGAGCCCGGGCTGGGCCAGGAACCCGCTTTGGCCGGCGCCTGGTTCGCCGCCCCATCCCCACAGAGCCGCGCCGACTTCGAGGCGCGCTTCGAAAGGACCTACGGGCGCAAGCCGCCGCGCATCGCCACCCTGTCCTACGACGCCACGGCCATCGCCGCGGTGCTGGCCAAGATGCCCGACGCATCGGGCCGCTTCGACCGCGCGGCGCTGAACAACCCCAACGGCTTCGAAGGCATGGACGGCGTCTTCCGCCTGCGCGCGGACGGCGTCGTGGAACGCGGTCTGGCCGTTCTGGAGGTCACCCCGAGCGGTCCCCGCGTGATCGATCCCGCCCCGTCCAGCTTCGACGTGCTGGGGCAGTGATCGCAAGGCGCTGAAAAGAGCGTTCAACCGCGGCGGTGCAAAGCACGAAGGAGATCGTGTCTTGTGCCGTCGCGGTGAACCGCGAACTTAACCGTGCTGCTTCGCCAGACGGCGGGCGTTGGCGCGGACGGTGCGGTAGGCGGGGGTCATGCCGGCCTGGGTCAGGGCGGTGGCCGACTCGACCATGTAGAGCGCGGCGTGGATGCCGGCCTCGACCGTCTCGGTGACGGTGCGGCGTTGCAGTTCCATCAGGTCGGCGGGGTTGCGGCACTGGCCGAGGCCGGTCACCATCACCATGGCGGCCTGAAGCTGGCCCTGCATCAGGGTCATCCAGGCCTGCTGCATCTCGCCGATGCCCTTGGCGACGGCATGGGTGGCCTCCACCATCGCCTCCACCTTCTCGGAGCCCATGCGGACGAACTCCGGATTGGCGAGGTCGATGGGGTTGTTCATCGCCGCCGCCATCATCGCGGTTCGGTAGCCGATCGTCTGGGCCGCCGCCACCCCCATCTCGCCCGTCTTGACGCCGGTCCGGGTCAGATCGCCCGCCACCGTCAGAAAGCGTTGCGTCGGTTCGCCGTTGCCGGCCTTGCGTCTCGCCATTCGCTCCACCTCACCAAAGGACCTAACCGGAGCGTGAGCCCCGGCCGGGCCGAAAAAACCGTGACCCGGACGCCAACGCTGCACTGCAGCATTTGGTTCCGGGTCCAGTCTTTACAGGGAAGCGAGCGCGCGGTCGAGATCTTCAACGATGTCCTGGGCGTCCTCCAGCCCGACGGACAGGCGGAGCAGATTCGGACGGATGTTCGCCGCCGCCTTCTCCTCGACCGTCAGCTTGGAATGGGTGGTGGTGTCGGGGTGGGTGATCAGGCTCTTGGAGTCACCCAGGTTGTTGGAGATCATCACCATCCGCAGGTCGTTCAGGGCGCGGAAGGCCTCCTCCTTGCCACCCTTCAGGAAGATCGACAGCATGGTGCCGCCGCCGGTCATCTGGCTGCGGCAAAGGTCGTGCTGCGGGTGGCTGGCCAGACCCGGATAGAGCACCCGCTCCACCTTCGCGTGGCCTTCCAGGAACTCCGCCACCGTCAGGGCCGCCGCGCTCTGCGCCGACACGCGCAGTTCCAGCGTCTCCAGCCCCTTCAGCAGCAGCCAGGCGTTGAAGGGCGAAATGGTCGGGCCGGTGTGGCGCAGATAGGGGTGGATCACGTCCGACCCGTACTGCTTGTCGCTGGTCAGGATGATGCCGCCCAGACAGCGGCCCTGGCCGTCGATGTGCTTGGTCGCCGAATAGATGACGACGTCGGCCCCCATCTCGAACGGGCGCTGCAGCACCGGCGTGGCGAAGGCGTTGTCGACCACCACCTTGGCCCCGGCCTTGTGGGCGAGAGCGCTGACCGCGCGCAGGTCGACGACCTCCAGACCCGGATTGCTGGGCGTCTCCAGGAAGACGACCTTGGTCGGCTTGGCCAGCGCCTCTTCCCACTGGGACAGGTCGGTGCCGTCGACGAAGACCGCCTCGACCCCGAAGCGGGCCGACAGTTCCTTGATCACCCAATAGCAGGAGATGAACAGCGAACGCGGCGCCACGATGCGGTCGCCGGTGCGCAGGTTCGACCACAGGGCGCCGTGCACCGCGGCCATGCCGCTGGTCGTGGCGTAGGCCCATGCGGCACCCTCATACTCGCACAGCCGGTCCTCGAACATCGCCGTGGTCGGGTTGCGGAAGCGCGAATAGACGTGGCGGGAGCCATCGTTGACGAAGGCGCTCTCCGCCTCCTCCGCCGAGCCGTAGACGAAGCCGGAGGTCTGGTAGAGCGCCTCGCAGGTCTCGTCGAAGGACGAGCGGCGGACGCCGCCATGGACCAGACGGGAACGCGGGCGAAGCCCCGCGACGTTCGGATTGCGATGATCGGTGCGCGCCATGGCCGCTTTGTCTCCTCTGTCCGCCGGCGGGGCAGACCGGCACAACAAAAAACGCCCCGACCGATCGGGTCGAGGCGCGGACGCGGCTCGGACCTTTTTAGCGGGTTGTTTTACGTGGCCCGCAAGCCGGTCGACCAAATCACCACGTGCCCTCGCTTGTAGGACCGCCGCGGCGCGCCGTCAAGGGACAAGGAGCCCGTGACAAAAAGAGGGCGCCCTGCGTCAACATCGCGCAGGATCCGATGCCGCCGCCCGCTTGCCCGGCGAAGGCCCGGCACCGGATCATGGCCGCCGGACGTCAGGAAGGGGTGCGGACCGTGCAGTATCGCAAGGAGCAGGAGCGGCACTTCGCCCGTCTGGTGCTTACCGGGCGCTTTACCGGCCAGGACGCCGCTCCGGTGCGGCAGGCCATCGCCGACGTCAAGAACGGCGTGGAGCGCCGCTATCTCCTCGACCTGACCGGGCTGGAGTTCATCGACAGCGCCGGCGTCGGCTTGCTGCTGGTGATGAACGGCGAGGCCCTGTCGGCGGGCAAAGCCCTGTCCCTGCTCTGCGCCTCCGGGCAGGTGCGCAAGGTGGTGGATCTGACCCGCATCGCCATGATCATTCCGGTGCACGAGACGGTGGCCGATTACATCGCCTCCAGCGTGCCCGAGGCCCTGCTGGCCGCCACCCATCCCTGCGCGCCGGGCGAGGACCCCATGGCCGTCGCCGCCCGCGCGCTGCACGCCAAACCGCTCCTGCCGCCCGCGAGCGTGCCGCCGGACAGGGCCAACGGGGACGGCGCTTCCGGATAGGCCGCTCGCAGGGCTGGCGCGGACTTCCCATCTGAAGCCGTGGACAGAGTCCGTTCCGCGTTGGGGGGAGGCACCGAATGGTTCATCTGCACAAGTCGCTGGAATCCGAAGCGTCCAAGGCCGCCGAGCGGGAGGGCCGCTCGCTCGACCAGTTCGTGAACGAGGCGGTGGAGGAAAAGCTGCGCCACGCGCAGCGTCATGTCACCGCCATCCGCGACCGCGGCGCCCCGTTGGACGAGGACGCGGTGGAACGGGCGTAAAGCCGCCGCCGGATGGGATTGCGGCGGCTGTGGTTCAGCGTTATAATTCCCGTACCAGTGGTCAATAGACGACACCTCCGGTACCCGCGCGCTTCGGACGGTTTGCATGGCCGGACGGGCGTGCACACGAAAAGAGGGGCGGCGCTGCTACGCCGCCCCTCCGTCGTCTGGGTTACAGCACGGCGACGAGCAGCGCGAGGATCGCGACGACCGTCTGAATGACCGTGCAGATCACCAGCACCTTACCAGGGGTCAATAAACACACCCCCTTCCCGCCGCTTGGGTGACAACGCCCCTTGCCCATGGCAGGGGACGATGCGGCGGCGGATTTTCATACAATGGCGTGTGTCTCTTCGCAAATATTCCCGTTTAAGAGAGCAACCCCCGCAACCGGTACAACTCGTCGAGCGCCTGCCGCGGCGTCAGGCTGTCGGGGTCGATGGACTTCAGCGCCTCCTCCACCCGCGACGGTTCCGGCGGAGCGGCGGGGGACGCTGCAGGGGCCGGCGGCGGACGCTTCAGGGCGGCGCTGAACAGCGGCAGATCCTCGGCCAGACGGTGGATGGCCGCGTTCTGGTCGCCAGACTCCAGGATGGTCAGCACCTCCTCGGCGCGGCCCACCACGGCGCCGGGCAGCCCGGCCAGCTTCGCCACATGGATGCCGTAGCTGCGGTCGGCCGCCCCCGCCGTCACCTCGTGCAGGAAGACCACGTCGCCCTGCCATTCCTTGATGCGCATGGTGTGGCAGGACAGGCCCGGCAGCTTGCCGGCCAGCATGGTCAGCTCGTGATAGTGGGTGGCGAACAGCGCGCGGCAGCGGTTGACGTCGTGCAGATGCTCCACGCAGGCCCAGGCGATGGACAAGCCGTCGAAGGTCGCGGTGCCGCGCCCGATCTCGTCCAGGATGACCAGCGCGCGGTCGCCGGACTGGTTCAGGATGGCCGCCGTCTCCACCATCTCCACCATGAAGGTGGAGCGGCCGCGCGCCAGATCGTCGGCCGCACCCACGCGGCTGTAGAGCCGGTCCACCACCCCGATGTGCGCGCTCTCCGCCGGCACGAAACTGCCCATCTGGGCCAGCACGGCGATCAGCGCGTTCTGGCGCAGGAAGGTCGATTTACCGGCCATGTTCGGGCCGGTCAGCAGCCACAGCCGGTTGTCCGAAGCGAGGTCGCAGTCGTTGGCGACGAAGGGCCCGGCGTTGCCGGCGTCCAGCACCGCCTCCACCACCGGATGCCGCCCACCCTTGATCGAGAAGGCGAGGCTGCCGTCCACCACCGGCCGGCGGTAGCGCCGCTCCGCCGCCAGCTCGGCCAGCGAGGCGGCGACGTCGAGCGCGGCCAGGGCGTGGGCGGCCTGGGCGATGGCCTCGGCGCGGCTGGTCACCTCCTCCACGAGGTCGTTGAACAGCTCCAGCTCCACGGCCAATGCCTTGTCGGCGGCCTCGGAGATGCGGCGCTCCAGGTCCGACAGCTCCACCGTACCGAAGCGCACGGCGTTCGCCATGGTCTGGCGGTGCATGAAGACCTCGCGCCCCTTCTCGGACATCAGCTTGTCCGCGTGGGTCGCCGTCACCTCGATGTGATAGCCGAGCACGTTGTTGTGCTTGATCTTCAGCGCCGGCACCCCGGCGATGCCGGCGTATTTGACCTGAAGCCCGGCGATCAGCCGCCGGCTCTCGTCGCGCAGGGTCACCAGCTCGTCCAGCGCGTAGGAATAGTCGCGCGCGATGAAGCCGCCGTCGCGGGCAAGCAGCGGCAGCTCCGGCGCCAGCGCCTGCGTCAGTTGCTGGACCAGCTCGCTGTGCTCGCCCAGCCCCTTGGCCACGGCGCCCAGCCCGTCGGGCAGCGGGCCGCCGGGATGGCCGTTGAGCAGCAGGCGGATGGCCGAGGCCTGGGCCAGACCGTCGCGCACGGCCGCGAGGTCGCGCGGGCCGCCGCGCCCCAGCGTCAGGCGGGACAGGGCGCGTTCCAGGTCCGGGGCAGCGGCGCAGCGCCTCGCCGCAGGTCGCCGCGCAGCCGCTCCTCGTTCAGCGCGAACGCAACCATGTCCAGGCCGCTTGGCGATGGCCGCGGGGTTGGTCAGCGGCGCCGAGAGCTGGGCGGCGAGCAGCCGCGCCCCCGCCCCGGTCACCGTCCGGTCGATGGTGGCGAGCAGGCTGCCGCGCCGGTCGCCGGTCAGGGTGCGGGTCAGCTCCAGGTTGCGGCGGGTCGCCGCGTCGATCTCCATGACCGCGCCGGGGCCGAGCCGGCGCGGCGGCGACAGGCGCGGCACGCGGCCCTTCTGCGTCAGCTCCACATAGGCGACCAGCGCGCCGGCCGCGCCACCTCGGCACGGGAAAACTGGCCGTAGGCGTCCAGCGTGCCGACGCCGTAGAGGGTGAGCAACCGCTGCCGCCCGTTCTCGCTGTCGAAGCGCGGAGTCGGCTGCACGGTCAGGCGGGACTTCCATTCGCCCCACAGCTCGTAGAGGTCGGGGGCTCTGGCACAGCTTCTCGGAGACCAGCACCTCCTGCGGGTCGAGGCGGCCGAGCGCGGCGCCCAGCCCGGCGCGCTCCACCGGCTGCACGACCAGCTCGCCGGTGGACAGCTCCAGCCAGGCCAGCCCGAGGCCGCCGGCCGCTTCCGCCACCGCGGGCCAGCCAGTTGGAGCGCGGGAGTCGAGCAGGGCTGTCCTCGTCAGCGTGCCGGGGGTGACGATGCGGATGACGCCGCGCTTCACCACCGACTTGCTGCCGCGCTTCTTGGCCTCCGCCGGGTCTTCCATCTGCTCGCAGATGGCCACGCGGAAGCCCTGGCGGATCAGGCGCTGCAGGTAGGATTCGTGGCTGTGGACCGGGACGCCGCACATCGGGATGGTCCTCGCCCAAGATGCTGGCCGCGCCTTGGTCAGCGCGATGTCCAGCGTCCGGGCGGCGTTCACCGCGTCCTCGAAGAACATCTCGTAGAAATCGCCCATCCGGTAGAACAGCAGGCAGTCGGGATGGGCCTGCTTGATCTCCAGATACTGCGCCATCATCGGGGTGGCGTCGGGCGGAATGATGGCGGGCGAAGTGGCGGCGGACGCGTCGGACACAGGTCTTCAACCGGTTGCGTTGTGGCGGGCAAGGTCGGGCCGGCACCCTAGCACGCCCGCGCTGGTGCCGCGATGACCGCTTCGTTAGACTGTTCGATGCCCGTAGAACGAGCAAGCAGAACGAGCAAGCCGAAGCTGAAGGAGACCGCCGTGACGCAAGCGCCCGACAACACTGATGGCCGGACCACGAACGGCCAGGACACCGTCCGGGAGGTGCGCGAGGTCGTCGCCCTGTTCAAGACCCGCGAGGCGTTCGACAAGGCCGTAGCCGCCCTTCTGGACGCCGGCTTCGACCGCGACGACCTGTCGGTGCTGGCCAGCCACACCTCGCTGGAGGCCGCCGACCAGCGCCCGCAGGTCCCGTCGGACGAGGCCCTGACCGGGCTGGTGGCGAGCTGAAATACGCCTTCCCCCTGACCACCGCCGGGCTTCTCGCCATCGTCGGCGGTCCCATCGCCGCGCCGCTGGCGGCCATCGTCGCCGCCGGCCTGGGCGGCGTCGCCATCAAGGATTATCTGGACGAGCTGACCAGCCACCCCGACACCGACGAGTTCGGCCGCGCGCTGGAGGCCGGCGGCGTCATCCTGTGGGTGCGCACCGCCGAGGTGGGGACGAGGTGGAGGCGGCGGAGATTTTTGGAAGGCAACGGCGGCGCCAACATCCACCTGTCGGTGCGCGAAGAGTAGGCGGGGAAGAAACGCCGTTCGTCAGGCGGCGTAGGCGCGCCTCTCGCCTCCGCCGCCGACCGCTCAGGCCGCGCCGGCGGAACTGCGCCCGCACCACCGCGGCCAGCCCTTGCGGATCTGGGCGATCTTGACGGCGTCGGAGGCCCTGACGTCGGTGGCGGTGCCGCAGATCTCGAAGAGAAGCGCGTCGCCGATGGAGCCGGGGCACAGCGCCAGGGCATGCACCAGCCAGGCCATCAGCTCGGCCGGGGTGTGGCGCGGCAGGCCGCGCTCCGCCAGGGTCAGGGCGTTCCCGAGGTTCGCCAGCTCCCGCCGTGCCGTTCCGGGGTTCGGGATCATCAATGGCCTCCTCGCGCGTGTCTCACTGGCAGCTCCTTACCTCTTTGGATTGGAGCGCGTCAGTGACGGCCATCACAGCGGCACTCCGAATGGGATCATGCAGGAAACAGACGGCAGCCTCTTTTGGTGTGCCGCGTGCGAATTATCCTCTTTCCCGTTATAGTCGGGACGCCGCACGGTTCGTCGCCCCTCGCATCCCTGGGAAGGCTCACGTTTGCCGATGCTCTCCACCCGCGCCGCTCCGCCGACGCGTCCGACGCCAAGGACGCCGGCACAGCCAACATCCCAACAAGCGCGCGATCCTGTCCCGGCGCAAGCTGGCGGAGGACCTGGAGACGCTGGTGGCGGAGCATGGAACCGGCGACAAGCTGCGCCCCGCCCTGATCGCCCGGTTGCGCGGCGCGCTGAACGATGGACGGGCGGAGGTGCGCGCCCGCTTCGAGGCCAAGGGATCGGCGAGGATTGCGTGCGGCAGAACTGCTACCTCGCCGACGGGGTGGTGCGCTCGCTGGCCGACCTCACGGTCACCCCACATCTTCCGACCCCCAACCCGACCTCCGGCGAGGTGTTCGACATCGTCGCCACCGGCGGCTACGGCCGGGGCGAGCTGGCGCCCTTCTCCGACATCGACCTGCTGTTCCTGCTGCCCTACAAGCGCACCCGCGGGTGGAGCAGGTGGTGGAGTACATGCTCTACATCCTGTGGGACCTCGGGCTGAAGGTCGGCCACGCGGTGCGCAGCGTCGACGACTGCATCCGCCAGTCCAAGGCCGACGTCACCATCCGCACCGCCATCCTTGAATCCCGCTACCTCTGGGGTCCGCGCAAGCTGTTTCACCGAGCTGCGCCGCCGCTTCGACCGCGAGGTGGTGGCCGGCACCGGGGCCGGAATTCGTCGAGGCCAAGCTGGCCGAGCGCGACAACCGCCACCTGAAGCTGGGCGACAGCCGCTATGTGCTGGAACCCAACCTGAAGGACGGCAAGGGCGGCCTGCGCGATCTCCAGACGCTGTTCTGGATCGCCAAGTACCTGTACCGCGTGGAGGATGTGGACGATCTGGTCGGCAAGAAGGTGCTGCTGCCGGAGGAGGCGCAGCGCTTCGCCAAGGC